>NZ_CP042433.1:634952-952428 GCF_007970805.1 Flavisolibacter ginsenosidimutans
GTGCAATACAGCAATCTTTCTCCGGGTGATTATGTGCTTCGTTTAAAAGTATCCAACAACGCCGGACGATGGAGCGATGACTTCGTTTTGAACGTTCGCATTGCGCCACCGTTTTGGCTCACGTGGTGGTTTTTGCTGGGGACGGCTTTGATCTTCGTTGGCCTTTTAATTCTTATGGTTCGTTACATCAGCCAGCGAAACCTGCGCGAAAAAATTCTGCGGCTGGAGAAGCAAACGGCCATCGAAAAAGAACGCAACCGCATTGCGCAAGACATGCACGACGACCTGGGAAGCGGGCTTACTAAAATTGCCATCCTGAGTGAAGTAGCCAAAACACAATTAACCGGCAACGAAGCTGCCGTTACGCCGTTGGAAAAAATTTCTACTTCATCCAGAGAGCTTGTTGACAACCTGCAAGACATTATCTGGGTATTGAATCCGCGGAATGATTCATTGGAAAATACGGTTGCGTATTTGCGCGAATATGCTGTAAAGTTTTTCGAGTCAACCCAAACCGATGTACGCTTTCATTTTCCCGAAACAATTCCTTCACACAAATTATCCGAAGAGCAACGGCGCAATTTGTTTTTGGTGATGAAGGAAACGCTGAACAACGTGGCCAAACACGCAGCGGCCACAGTGGTCGAAATCAACATGCAGCTAAAAAACGACAGTCTGCAATTTGTTGTCTGTGACAACGGCAAGGGCTTTGAAACAAGAAACGTCCGTCAGTGGTCAAACGGGTTGCAAAACATGCGGCAACGCATGGAGCAGATTGGTGGAAGCTATTGCATTAAAAGCGAAGAAGGCGGGGGCACAACGACGATGATTGTATTGCCGCTTTAATCACCGGGGAACGACACAAACAAAATGCTCAGTAGCGATAAGAACGTACAAGAGTGCGACGCAACGAAAGTCCAATGGATAGATGAACTTCTGGCCCATAAAAATGATTGTGCTGAAAGAGTAATTAAAAGCCTTAAAGTTTCTCCGGCCCAAGTTCCCTTTAGGGACAGGGTTTATCTTTGGCCGATGTTTGCAAACTACACCTTCACGGCTGCCGACCGCTTTCTGCGTTACGTGCAGATTGACACGCAGAGCAACCCGCTTTCCGGCACGCAACCAACAAGCGAAAAGCAAAAAGACTTATCGCGTTTGCTGGTGGATGAATTAAAGGCAATGGGCCTTGCCGATGCGGAAATAGATGAATGGGGTTATGTGTACGCAACAATTCCGTCGAACACCAATAAAGACGTTCCAACGATTTGTTTCTGTGCTCACGTGGACACCGCACCTGATGCAAGCGGCAGCGGCGTAAAACCGATACTTCACAAAAGCTATAATGGCGAAGACATCGTTCTTCCTGATGACAAAACCCAAGTACTCCGCAAAGCTGATTTTCCGTATCTCGAAAGATTAATTGGGCACGACATCATTACCGCAAGCGGCACGACTTTGCTGGGTTCCGACGACAAAGCAGGCGTGGCGGAAATTATGGACGCCGCTAACTTTTTAATGACGCATCCCGACGCGAAGCACGGAAAGATTCGCCTGCTGTTTACACCCGACGAAGAAGTAGGGAAGGGTACGGCCAAAGTGGACATGAAAAAACTGGATGCGCATTTCGGCTACACGCTCGACGGTGGCGATGCGGGTTCGCTGGAAGACGAAACCTTTAGCGCCGACGGTGTGCAACTCATTATTCACGGCGTGATTACGCATCCCGGTTATGCAAAGGATAAAATGGTGAACGCGTTGAAAATTGCCGGTGATGTCTTGGCCTCGTTGCCGCGTGCCGAACTTTCGCCCGAAACCACCGAAAGCAAGCAGGGCTTCATTCATCCCGTTCGTGTGGACGGCATTGCGGAGAAGGCAACGATTGATTTTATTGTCCGCGATTTTGTGACCGATGGCTTAAAGAAGAAAGAAGATTTTCTGTTAGGCATTGTGGAGATGGTGATGGAAAATTACCCGGCGGCCAAGTTTGAATTGGCCGTAACGGAGCAATACCGCAACATGAAAGAAGTGCTTGACCAGCATCCGCAGGTAGTGAACTTTGCCAAAGAAGCTATTGAACGCAGTGGGCTTAAACTAAAAATGGAAAGCATTCGCGGCGGCACCGACGGCAGCCGTCTTTCCTTTATGGGTTTGCCTTGTCCTAATTTGTTTGCCGGCGAGCAGGCCATTCATTCCAAGCTTGAATTTATTTCGGTACAGGACATGAACAAGGCGGTTGAAACCATTGTGCATTTGGCGATGATTTGGGAAGAGAAAGGAGAACAAAAAGGTTAAGGGGTCCAATTGCTCATACGCTTGCCGGCGCTCATTTCAAAAAATCGTTTGTGGTGACGCGTGTGTATTCCGGTGAGCAATCGAAAAAGTAATTCAACAAGTTCATGTGTCCGGCACCGAAGATCACCAGGATTCTATCGGAAGGCTTGGTTTCAATGCGCTGGATGTTCCTGAAAATTTTCAGGTTCCGGCTAAACCAGCGGCCGGTTTCAAAATCAACGCCGGTAAAGTCATGCTCCTGCGACTCGTATTTGAAAAGGCCTGTCAAATAATTTCCCAGGCTCTTTTTTATGTTGGCTTCGTCGTTGGCTTGTTTTAATTCGGCTAAGATCCCTTTTGTTTTAAATACCGGTTCCCGCGCAAAACGTTTGGCTGCATCGGGATTGCTTTCAAAATAGCTCTCAAATTTTTTTGCTTCAATACTGTCTTTGCCGTAAACAATGTCGTTGATCCTGTTGTTGAAATTTCCCCACTCGTCAACGCAATAAAGTTTATTTAGTCCCAAACGTTTTGCCAGCCGAAAGCCGATCTGTTCTTCCTCGTTTCTTTTTAATGCATAATTTCCACGCAGGTATTGGCCAAAGGTTGAATCAGTTGCACGTTGTTCAGAAGGCCGCCTTTCAATGACAATAACTGTGGGTTTGAACCGCGAAATTTTGCCGACGATGTCCTCGATCTCATTTTGATACGTTGGTTCAAGAACGTCAATTTGGTCTTTCTTGCTGATCTGTTTTACATCGAGGTTTGGGAAATTAAAATGAAACATTCCCAACGTCATGACTTGCGGTTTTTTGGACTGCGCCGTGACGGCCAACGAGAACAAAGGCAACAGGATTGATAAAATTATTTTCATGTTTTTTTCGAGTAAAACGGGGAGTGCGGGATTTTGTTACAGGGTTTTAAAGAGAAGGCGACGGGAAAGCAGTGCTTCATGTGTGGCATTGACAGCAATGCAGTTGAAGCAAGTTAATCAAATGTCGTGTTCTTCGTCACCTAAATAGAGTTACGTCAAGCCATACTTGAAGCAATCAATGTTGAGCATCGTCTATCAAAGTTTTGCTTTCAACGCTTATTATGTGAATTTCACTTTCGCCAATGTTTTCTAATGCATGCGGTTGTAATGCTTCAGACCAAATAGCAGATGAAGGCAAAGGCGTTTGTAAAAAATTTCGAGAGTCAACGATAATATTTCCCTTAGCGTCATACCGGATGAAGTCCGACCAACTGATTACGTATAAGGAAGCCGGCCACTTGTGGGTGTGTACATTCGTAACCTCGCCGGGTGGAATTAACGTATCAATTACCCGAACGAAATCATTTTCCATTAATAGTTTATGGTGTTCAGGAGCCGATAACAATGCATCAAGTTCATCAGGCCAGCCGGTGGTATTTGAAGTATCGCTTGACATGTTTCGTAAACTACGAAAAACCTGGAAATTAGTTGAGCCCAACGAACAAGGCTTTGTGCTGCTGCGGTATTCAGTGTTTCGTCAGGCACTGAACCATAGTACAAAAATGATTTATCGGTGATAACAAATCCTTTTGCTCGATAGCGTTGAGTCACGCTGGAATTATTGATGATTAGCGTTAAGTAGCCGATAGTTTATTCCTTCGCCCCACTATTGCACAAAGCCGCCTGTTGTGCGTTCGCCTTATTTATCTATGATGTAAGCCTTGTGTTTTTCAAGCCTGGCAACTTGTGCTTTAAACGATGGCATGAACTGCACCAGTTCTTCAATCTTGCTCGTTGAAGAATTTAATACAGCAGTTGTCAACTTGTATTTGTCAAGGTTTTGCTGAAATATCAGGTTTTTGTCAATTGTTAGAAGGAGGTCAAAATTATGGTCAATACATAAGGTCATTAATTTGCCGTTCTTAATTCCGTTCCATTTCATGTCGGAAACAGTAAAAACTTCAAACTCCGTCAAATGAGATTTTAGTCTTTTCGTTACGCATTCGTCAAGCAAAATTTTCATTCAGTATTCCTGTTGATGTTTCGATTAGTCTTTGCGACATTTCCAAAACCTTTATTACCTGTTCCTTTTTCACGCCGTCAAAGTCTTCAAGGAATGTTTCAATCGTGTCACCGGTTTCCAGGTAATCAAAAAGATTTTTAATAGGCACACGTGTTCCGTAAAAAACAGGAGTTCCACCTAAAATTTCAGGGTCGATATTTATAACTCGTCCTTCCATTATCTTAAGAGTTAAACAAAGTAAAAATAAGAAGTTTTGTCTACCCGGAAGCCGTGAGAAAACGGTGATACACAACGAACAGAGCTTGCTGCTGTGGCGGTATTCCGTGGTTCGCCAGCCCTGGCTACTGTACAACAGCCAAATAGAATTACAAATGTTCAGCCCTTGTTCATCCAGCCGCTATAGCACAAAACCGATGTTGGTGGCTGGCGTTCAATATTCGGGATATTGTTCGTCAACCTTTGCATACTTATATCTTTTCCTCGCTACACTATCCAGCCGCTTGCTCTCTAACTTTTTTAATACATAGCCGAGGATGTGCTTTCCTTCTGCGCCTTCGGCAACTCTGCCAATGCTGGTGGTTGAGTCTACTGTTAATTGAATGTTGTCTGCTGTTGTCAAGCTATCTATTAGTCTGTAGTCAGCAATTGTTAGTATTGGTTCGGTAAAACCGCTTTTATCTAAATTGATGATGTTCTTAATGTCTTCCGAATTGTTATAGCTTTTAAGAAGTAAACTACGGAAATACGTCAACTTAAACTGGTCAACATAGATTTGCTTGAATACCTTTTTGTGTGAAGCCGAATTTCCTGAAGTCTTACAGTTCGAAAACAATAAACAGGTAATTGCCAAAACGCAATAAAACAGGTTGACTGTGCTTGTCCGTTTCTTGTTCACCATTTTACCAAATAGTTAAGCAGTTAAGTTCACTAAGCTTGCCACCAACACGTGAATTTATGCTATTGTCTGTGCCCTCCAAAAAAGTTCGCTATCTGGAAATGAAGCACTTAACGTTATACACTCCGTATTGTCGTTAGGACAATCCACCGCGTTATACATTTTGTATTGTCGCTAATTTTTTTCTCTCTCAATATCTTTAAGGAGTGAAAAAACACCCGACGATTCTCTTTTCTGTCCTTTTCCCTCTTTCTCTCTTTGCCCAAAACCTCCTCATGAACGGCGGCTTTGAAGACGAAAACATTTGTGCCGAGTACCAAAAGAACTGCGCACCCGAAGGGTGGATTTCCACTTCGCTTTATGCCGATTATTATTTTGACGATGCAGCCCACGCGGCGGAAGGCCGCCACTTTACGGGCTTGGTGCTGGGCAACAAAGACCGGCCCCAGTTGCGCAATTTCCTTCGAACGCGGTTGCTTTGCGGTTTGCGCGGCGGCGAAAAATACAAACTCCAATTTTACTTTCGTTCAACGCACAACGTCTTTGACTCGATTGGCATTTATTTTTCTTCCAAAGATTTCCTTTACCAAAAAGAAAGAATCGCGGCCAGCCGCCCGCAGCTTTTTATTCGTTCCGATACGGCTCTAAAACTTGTTGACGACTGGCAAAAAATAACGCTGGTTTATACGGCCACCGGTGAAGAACGTTTTTTAAACATCGGCGATTTTTCAAGCCGCGGACACGAAATCAAAACCGGCTATCCCGAAATAAAGGGCAATTATTATTTCTTTCTCGATGACTTCAGCCTCACACCGTTAAACCCATCGGAAAAATTGTGCAGCGATGCCGACAAGGTAAAAGAGGAAGAATATGCCTTTGATGCGCGGCACGACAAACTTGACCGGCTCATTTATTATTACACCAAGAATCCGCCGCCGCTGGAGCCGCTTTCAAAAACAATCTTGCAGCGCATTGACACCCTGGTGATTCCCGATGTATTGTTTGCCACCAACAGTTATGCGTTAACCGCATCGGCAAACGTTGTGCTGGATAATTTTCTTCGAAAAGCAATGGCTTTACAAGTTGATTCGGTTGTTGTAGAAGGCCATACCGACAGCCAGGGCAACAGCGGCTTAAATCAAAAGCTTTCCGAGAACCGTGCGGCTTCAGTGGCCCGTTATCTTCAGCCGCATCTTGCCGCACCAATAGTTACACGCGGATGGGCAAGCAACAAGCCGGTTGCCGATAACCGCAGCGTTGCTGGGCGACAGCAAAATCGCCGCGTTGAAATTTATTTTTACGTTCGTGAATAGGTATTTCCTATCTACCCGATATGCGATACCTTAACATCATCAAACCACTCATCATGATCCTCCTTCAAGACAACAACGGCGGCGCACTCTTCAACTTTATCAAAGATTTCTGGTGGCTGCTCATTCTTCTTTTCATCATCTTCAGCGGCTTGTTTACCATTAACCAGGGCTACGTTGGCGTTGTTACCATGTTTGGTAAATATCGCCGTGCGGCGAGGCCGGGCCTGAATTTCAAAATTCCTTTGCTGGAGCAAGTAATGAAAAAAATATCGGTACAAAACCGTTCCGTAGAAATGGAGTTCCAGGCCGTAACCATTGACCAGGCCAACGTCTATTTTAAAAGCATGTTGCTTTATTCGGTGCAAAACACTGATGAAGAAACCATCAAGCGGGTGGCTTTTGTTTTCATCAGCGACAGGGATTTAATGCAAGCGCTTACCCGAACCATTGAGGGCTCCATCCGGGCTTTTGTTGCCACGAAAAGACAATCTGAAATTTTAGGACAGCGCAAGGAAATTGTGGATTACGTAAAGGACCAGATTGACCATACGCTTGAGCAATGGGGTTATCATTTGCAAGACCTCCAAATCAACGACATCACCTTTGACAAAGCCATCATGGATTCAATGAGCAAAGTGGTTGCGTCGAACAACTTAAAAGCCGCCGCCGAAAACGAAGGGCAGGCGCTTCTCATTACCAAAACAAAAGGCGCTGAAGCCGAGGGCAACGCAATAAAGATTGCAGCAGAAGCCGAACGCGAAGCGGCACGTTTGCGTGGCCAGGGCGTGGCTTTGTTTCGTCAGGAAGTGGCCCGCGGTATGTCCGAAGCCGCCGAGCAAATGAAGCAGGCCAACCTCGATACGAATGTGATTCTTTTTAGCATGTGGACAGAGGCCGTAAAAAACTTTGCGGAATACGGAAGAGGCAACGTTATCTTTCTCGACGGCAGCGCCGACGGCATGGAAAACACCATGAGGCAAATCCAGGCACTGATGGTGAAACATGCCGGTACGAGTGCCAACGGCAACGATCTGGTCAAGAACTGATGACAGACGAGGGATGACAGATGACAGCAAAACGCCTCTGCCGTCATCTGTCATCAGTTAACTGTCATCTTCTCTTGCAACCTTTCCGCAATAATTTCATCTTTTACCGTTAATAAGGAAAACCAAATCACGCAGCATGACCGCCAACCTTCTTACTGTAAAAGCATTTCTGGACAAAGTCAAGAGCCTTGGCTTTTGGGGACGGTTGTTTGGCTGGACGGCGGTTCGGCATGATTTGGTGGATGCTGCTTCGGCACTCACTTCTCTGCAAAACGAACTTTCTTCTGCCCAGCAAAATATCGCTTCGGTGCAAATGCAGTTTTCGGTGTTGCAGGAGACGAAAAGAAATCTTGAAACACAGTTCCAAAACCTCAACAAAGAACTGGGAGCTTACAAGGAAAGAGCACAAAATTGCGAACGCGACTTGCAAGCCGTCCGGGAAGAAAATATCCAGTTAAAAAAAGAAGACGAGTTCAGGGCGCAAAAATATTCCGAAGAGATTGTTTCGTTGCAGGGCATAAAGCAACAGTTGCAGGAAGAACGGGCAAAAGAAGTGCAGCAACGCTACGAAGAAGAAGTGGAAAGATTGAAATCACTGAAGGAAACATGGGCTGCGCATCAAACGGACGTGCAAGGCCGCATGAAGCAGATTTGCCAAAAGCATACGTTGCATTACGTGGACAAAGCGCCGTTCAGGGGTGATCCGGATAACACGCTTTTTATTGCCGATGAATACGTGGTGTTCGATGCAAAATCTCCTGCCGGCGATGACTTAAAAAACTTCCCGCTTTATTTAAAAGCGCAGGCCGAAGGCGCAAAAAAATACGCAAAGCTTGACAGTGTAAAGAAGGATATTTTTCTTATTGTGCCCACCAACACGCTTCACTGCATTAAAGACTTTGTTTATAATCTTGCCGACTACGATGTGTACGTTGTTTCGGCCGATTCGTTGGAGCCGTTGATCCTCTCACTTTGCAAGATTGAAGACTACGAATTTGCCGAGCAACTTAGCCCCGAAGAAAGAGAAAACATCTGCCGCATCATTGGCAAATTTGCGCACCTGAGCAAACGCCGCATCCAGATTGATGCCTTTTTTGCGCGGCAGTTTATTGAGCTGGCTTACAAATGCGAGAACAGTTTGCCTGCCGATATTCACGAAAAAGTATTGGAGTTTGAACGTTCCGAAAAACTCAACCCGCCGCAGGAAAAAAGAGCAAAGGCCATCAACACAAAAGAACTGGAAAACGAGAACGGCAAGATTGAAACCGAAGTTGCGGCCAAAGGCGTGGCACTGCCCAACAACGACATCGCCGTTGTCTTGAATGAGTTAAGCCTGTACAAATAATTCCTACTTTCAAAGCATGAGAGTTTTTCTTTGCTTTCTGCTTTGCTTCACATTTGTTTCCTGTTCTCACTACAAACATCTTCACACAGCAACGCCAACTACACAACGCATCACCGGAACGGAATTTTACAAAACTGCTTTCCCTTTCAATTGGCAGCGGCGGGATTCCTTTGCAGTTCAGGAGATTCTTTCGGGCAATTTGCCTTCATTTCTTAAAAAATTTGTAGCCGTAAACGTTTCACTTTTCGATTCTTCTTCGGGTAAGGAAATAAAAGCAACCTACTACGTGATGCCTGATTATTTAAGCCTTGGTACTGATGATGATTGGGCGAGAGTTGACGTGACGCCGATGGCTGCGCAAAAGATTGCGGACAGTTTTCACTGCTTTCTCCCAACAAGAAAAATGGTGGACGACATTTACAAAGCCGCCAAAATAAAATTGGAGCCTGTGCCGATGTATGCCTTCCGCGACAGCACGCCAACCATGTACCAACACAACTTGATTATTGAAGGACAGCGGAGAGGGAAGAAAGGTTTGATTGCGGGAATAAAAAAAGATGTGGTGATCAGCGGAAAGCTTACACGAGATACAAAACCCAACCGCGTGGCTATCTACGGTTGGCACAAATTGGACGGCAAGCCAATTCAACCCTTGTACACAGGCCATGTAAACTGGTACGTTGATTACAGCCACGGCATTCGGTTTATTATGCAAATGATCAAAGTTGACGGCCGTTGGATGAATTACGTTGACGTGTTAAAACATCCGGTTTACAAACGCTTGTTGTGTGGTGAAGAATGGTGCGATGTTTATAAATATGCGTATTGAAAAACAAAAAAAATGCTTCAAAAATTTGAAGCATTTTAAAATTTATAAAGATTGGTTTCTTAGCGATAATAAATATCGCTCCACTTCAACTCGTTCTTGAATTGCAAGAGTTTTGTGGCTTCGTCAATCAACACGAACTCAATTCCGGCCATCTCGGCAAAATCTTCCAAATGCTCCGGTGTTAAATTCTGGCTGTAAGAGGTGTGGTGTGCGCCGCCGGCCAGAATCCACGCGGCACAAGCCGTTTGCATATCGGGTAGCGGTTTCCAAAGCACCCTTGCAACGGGAAGCTTCGGCAGATCGTGCTTTGGTTTTACGGCTTCTACTTCGTTCACCAACAGCCGAAAACGGTTGCCCATGTCAATGAGGGAAGCGTTCAACGCAGCGCCTGCGCCAACGTTAAACACAAGACGCACGGGATCGGCCTTGCCGCCAATACCCAAAGGATGAATTTCACACGAAGCCTTGCCGTCGGCAATGGACGGGCAAATCTCCAGCATGTGCGAACCCAACACCATTTCATTGCCGGGTTCGAAGTGATAGGTGTAATCTTCCATAAAAGAATTGCCGCCTTCCAAACCGGTTGCCATTACTTTCATCGCTCTTACCAATGCGGAAGTTTTCCAATCGCCTTCGCCGCCAAAACCGTAACCATCGTTCATCAATCGCTGCGAAGGAATGCCCGGCAATTGGGCCATGCCGTGCAGGTCTTCAAACGTGTCGGTAAAGCCTTTAAAGTTGCCTTGTTCCAAAAACTTGCGCATGCCCACTTCAATCTTTGCGGCTTCGCGAAGTGAATCGTGCTGCTTGCCACCTTTCTTCAGGCTGTCGGCAAGCTTGTATTCCGATGCATAGGTTTCGCACAGCGCATCAATTTCTGCATCGGTGCTTTGATTGATGACATCAACCAAATCGCCGATGCCGTGAAAGTTGACGGAATAACCAAATTTTAATTCGGCTTCTACTTTGTCGCCGTCAGTAACGGCTACAAAACGCATGTTGTCGCCAAAGCGAACGAAACGTGCGCCTTGCCAATCGTTCCAACCAGCCGCGGCACGGCACCAAACGTTGATGCGCTCTGTAACTTTCTCGTCCTTCCAATGGCCAACAACCACTTTGCGTTTCACTTTCAGCCTTGCGCAAATGTGACCAAACTCGCGGTCGCCGTGCGCCGATTGATTGAGGTTCATGAAGTCCATGTCAATGTCGCTCCACGGAATGTCGCGGTTGAACTGGGTATGCAGATGCAACAAAGGCTTTTGCAAAATCTTCAGGCCGTTGATCCACATTTTGGCAGGGGAGAAGGTGTGCATCCAGGCAATGATGCCGATGCAATTCTTCGCCGTATTTGCTTCGGCAATTGTGGCTGTAATTTCTTCGGTTGATTTCACGGTGGGCTTGAAAATTACCTGGACCGGAATGCTTTTGTGTGCATTCAAATACGCCGCAATTTCCTGTGAGTGTGCGGCCACTTGCTTCAGGGTTTCTTCGCCGTACAAATGCTGGCTGCCGGTTACAAACCAGACTTCTAAATTCTTTAAATCGTTCAACATGTTTTTGTTTTTGGGGTGGCCCATCCCGACCTTCCCGGTGGGAAGGCCATCCGCCGCACTGGGCTAGCTTTGCGACGTTTCGTTTTTATTTCAATTCTTACAAAAAGCATTGAGCTTATCTTTTGCTTTCAACCTGTTTACACCCTTCCCACCGGGAAGGGGCTTTAGCACCGTCTTCAACAATCAGTATGACTGTTGGGGATGGGCTTTATTTCGTCCCAAATTTGTAAACCGTTACCTGGTGATACGTCTCACCCGGTTTTAAAATTGTACCGGGAAAAGAAGGCTGGTTGGGCGAATCGGGAAAGTGTTGCGTTTCCAAACACAGCGCTGCGTGTTGCACGTATTTCTTTCCGCCTTTTGTATCGGTAAGCGTACCATCCAAAAAGTTGCCGGAATAAAATTGCAAGCCTGGTTGCGTGGTAAACACGTCCATGTATCGTCCGCTACTGGGTTCATACAAACTGGCTACCTTATCCAGAGCGTTGCCTTTTTTGTTCAGTACCCAGTTGTGATCGTAACCGCCTTTTACTTTGTCAATGTCGCGGCCAATCGGCTTGGCTGTTGTAAAGTCCATGGGCGTGCCTTTCACGTCCGTAATTTGCCCCGTCGGAATCAACAAATCATTTACCGGCGTGTACTTGTCGGCGTCAATTTGCAGCTCGTGCGCAAGGATCGTTGAATCCGCGCCGGCCGTTAAGTTAAAATACGCATGGTTGGTTAAGTTCACCGGCGTGGCTTTATCGGTTGTTGCCGTGTAATCAATGCGCAAACCGTTATCAGCCGTAAGCGTGTAAACCACTTTCACGTTCAACGTGCCGGGATAACCTTCTTCGCCATCCTTGCTTACGTAATTCAATTCAAGGCTACTATCACCTGCAAGTTTTTTTGCATCCCAAACCACTTTGTCAAAGCCTTTGTTGCCGCCGTGCAAAGAGTTGCCGTTGTTGTTCTGCGCAAGTGTGTAATTTTTTCCGTCGAGTGTAAACTTGCCGCCCGCAATGCGGTTTCCGTAACGACCAATCAGGGCGCCGAAATATGGATTGCCTTTTTGCAAATAACCGCTAAGCGAATCATAGCCAAGCACCACATCGCCCATCGTGCCTTTCTTGTCGGGTGCTATCAACTTTGTTATCGTTCCACCGTAATTGATGATGGAAACCTGCATGCCCGAAGGATTGCTCAACGTGTACTCGGTGATGTCTTTTCCGTCTGTATTGCCAAAGGGCTTTTCAGCAATGCCGAAGCCTTTGGTTTCTCCTGTTTTTTCTGACATTTTCGTTGGTTGATTGTTGTTGCAAGCAAAAAGAGTGAAAGCAATGGCGGGCAGTAAGAAGTATTTCTTCATAAAAGCAAGTGGGTTTTATTGTCCGTAATATGAATTGGGTCCGTGTTTGCGTTCGAAATGTTTTTTAATAAGGGCATCTTTTAACCGCGGCGCAGATGGATTGACCTTTTCTGTAAGCAAAGCCATTTGTGCCACCGTTTCCAGCACCGCGCTGTTGTACACCGCTTTCTCGGCGCTCTTTCCCCAGGTGAAAGGTGCGTGGTTTCCAACAAGGATCATCTCTACTTCTCTGTAATCAAGACCTTTTTCTTTAAAGCAGTTCATGATCTGGAAGCCGGTTTCGTACTCGTAGTCGCCTTCAATCATCTTGTCGTCCATGGGCGGTGCACAGGGAATGTCAACGGTGTTGTGATCGGCATGTGTCGTTCCAAAAATCGGAATGTCGCGCTGCGACTGCGCCCACGCCGTGGCGTATGTTGAGTGCGTGTGCGCAATGCCGCCAATGTCTTCCCAGTGTTTGTACAAAACCGCGTGGGTTTTCGTATCGGACGAAGGCCGCAGGCTTCCTTCCACGGCGTAACCGTCAAAGTCAACGATGACCATTTTTTCCGGCGATAAATCCTCGTACGGCAGGCCGCTTGGCTTGATGGCGAAAACTCCTTCGGCCCTGTCCGCGGCGCTTACATTGCCAAAGGTGAAGAGTACCAATCCAAGTTTAGGCAATTGAATGTTTGCTTCGTAAGCGGCTTCTTTAATGTGATCGTAACGGCTCAATTGATTTGAAGTTTGAGGTTTGAAATTGAAGATTGATTTTTCAGCATATCAGGCAACCGCAATCGTTGATTTAACTTCTTTCTGGCTTGTTTGCGCTTCGATAAATGCACCCAGTTTTTTATACTGCTCGTAGCGTTTCTTGTAATAAGGAACTTTCTCTTGGTTTGGGTGATATTCCGCATCGAATCCTTGTCCCATCACCTCCATCGCATCTTCTACTTTTTCATAAAGACCGGCCGCTGTAGCGGCAAACATAGCCGCGCCGATGGCACAGGTTTGTTCCGACTTGTGAATGCGGATCGGCATGTCCATCACATCGGCCATCACTTGCATAATGTACGGCGATTTTTTTGCCACGCCGCCCAACCCAATCAGCCCTTTGATGCCCACGCCTTGTTCGTTAAAGCGATCAACGATGGCTTTTGCACCAAAGCAAGTTGCTTCAACAAGTGCTTTGAAAATGCGCGGTGCATCAGTGCCTAAGTTCAAATTCACAATTGCTCCTTTTAATAATTGGTTGGCGTCTGGTGTGCGCCGTCCGTTCAACCAATCCAGTGCTAATTCGTCCTTTTGGTTCAGTGGGAGTTTGGCAGCGTCGGCAGATAGATTTGCAATGAGTTTGCTGCTGATTTCTTCTTTTAATTTTTCGTCGCTGATGAATTGCAGCGGATAGCTCAAAAGATTTTTAAACCAGGCGTAGGCATCACCAAAAGCACTTTGCCCGGCTTCCATTCCAATCATGGAAGGAATAACCGAACCGGGAACCTGGCCGCAAATGCCACGCACCAACAAATCACCCACTTCGTTTGCGGGTGCAACCAGCATGTCGCAGGTGGACGTGCCCATTACTTTGCTTAAATGATAAGGCTCGATTTGTCCGCCCACGGCGCCCATGTGCGCATCAAAGGCGCCCACGCCAATCGTCACATCTTCCGGTAAGCCCAAACGCTCCGCCCATTCTTTGCTAATCGTTCCCGCAGCTTCAGCGGAGGTATATGTTTTGGTAAAGAGTTTTTGCGTGAAGCCTTTGAGAAGCGGATCAAGATTGGCGAAGAAATCATCCGAAGGCAATCCGCCAAAAGCCTCGGCCCACAAGGCTTTGTGGCCTGCCGAGCAAACGCCCCGCTTTACTGCTTTTGCATCGTTGCCACCGGTTAAAAGAAAGGGAATCCAGTCGCAATGTTCCACCCAGGAATCTATCGCGTTTCTCACGGCCTCGTCTGCACGAAGAATGTGCAGGAGCTTCGCCCAAAACCATTCCGAGGAATAAATGCCGCCCACGAATTGTAAAAACTTATCTGCATCTGCGGCTTCGTTTATTTCGGCTGCTTCTTTTGTCGCGGTGTGATCTTTCCACAACACAAACATGGCGTTTGGGTTTTCGGCAAACTGCGGCAGCAGCGCAAGCGGCGTTCCCGTTATATCTACTGCAACGGGTGTTGATCCCGTGGTATCAACGGAGATGGCCGCAACCTTCTGCGCAATCTCTTTTCCGGCTTTTTGCAAACAATCTTTGATGGTGGCTTCCAAACCTTCCACATAATCGAGCGGATGTTGCCGGAATTGATTGATGGCAGCGTTGCAATATTTTCCTTCTTTCCATCGCGGATAATAAAAAACGGAAGCCGCGATTTCTTCGCCGTTGGCGGCGTTTACCAAAATGGTGCGAACCGAATCGGTGCCGTAATCAACGCCCATCACGTAGGCTTTGCCGGCTAAATTTTTTCTTTCAGGCATAACAAGCTTTTGAGTTGGTCATCGTAATAATCCTGGATGAAGCCAACGATATTTTTGTAGTGTGAAAATTCTTGGGGACGATGAAGCGTGGTAATGACGATGCAATCCATGCCAGCGTTCTGCGCGGCTTCCACGCCTTTGGGTGCGTCTTCAAACACAAGGCAATCGGTTGGATTGATGCCGAGGAGTTCCGAACATTTTAAAAACGTTTCGGGGTGCGGCTTGCTGTGCATCACGTCATCGGCACTCACAATTGCATCAATCAGGTGACGAATGTTCAACCCGTCAACAACAAAATCAATGTTGGGGAGAATGGCCGCCGAGCCGATAGCCGTCTTGATGCCGTCGCTGTGCGCCGATTGCAGAAAGGCTTCAAAACCGTTAATGAATTTCAGATGCGGAAGAAATTCTTGGCGGTAGGTTGTTTCTTTTTCGGTGCCGAGCTTTTCTTTTTCTTCGGTGCTGAACCTGCCGGGAAAAATTCGCTCCAGCATCTCGCCGTTTTTTCCGTAACATTCGGCTTTGGTGCGTTCGATGCCGATGTTTGCACCGAGGGAAAGCAAGATGCGGTGCCAGGCCTCGATGTGATAAGACATGTCGTTAACGACGGTGCCGTTTAAATCAAAGAGAAAAGCTTTGTACGATTTTGCGAGTTGTAGCATGACCGGAGCAATTCATTCTTTGCATGAAGAAAAGCGAAAGAGGCAAAGTAAGGAAGATATTGCTTCCGCGAAAAATCATGCACTTGTTGCGCGGAGAAAATTCCGGCATTTGCCTTGACGAACCGTCCTGCAGTAGCCTGAAAGATTTACAGGATGCCGCAGAACGGAAACTACTTTCTCCTGCCTTATCATTGTAAAAATCTCGCTCAATGAAGGTTGGCTTGTTTGTGCCTTGTTATATTGATCAATTCTATCCCTCGGTTGGCATTGCTACTTTGCAGTTGCTCGAAAAATTTGGCTGCGACGTTCATTATCCGCCCGATCAAACCTGTTGCGGGCAACCGATGGCGAACTCGGGCTTTGCTTCTCTTACGCACGGCTGCAATCAAAACTTCGTCAAAAACTTTTCGGGCCTTGATTATATCGTTGCGCCTTCGGGCAGTTGCGTGTTGCATATAAAGGAACATTTGCACGACGACAGAAATCCTGAAGCAGCAAAAGAGATTCGTTCGCGCATTTTTGAACTGACTGAATTTCTTACGGATATTTTAAAAGTAGAAACCGTTGAAGCACGTTTCCCGCACCGCGTGGGCCTTCACCAAAGTTGTCACGGGCAGCGCATGTTGCACCTTGCTTCGATGTCGGAAAGAGTGCTGCCGCCGTTTTCAAAAGCCGAACAATTATTGAAAGGTGTAAAAGGTTTGGAACTGGTAAAGCCAGCACGTGTGGATGAATGTTGTGGTTTTGGCGGTACGTTTTGCGTCACCGAAGAAGCCGTATCGGTAGCGATGGGCGAAGACCGCGTGAGCGAACACGAAGTCAACAACGTGGATTACATTACCGGCGGCGACACCAGTTGCCTCATGCACCTCGAAGGCATTTTGCGCCGCAAAAAAAGCTGCATCAAAATTATTCACCTCGCCGAAATATTGGCCGCCCAATGAACGACAATCAAACCCACAGCCAGAACGCAACCGAGTTTCTAAAAGATCGGGAACGGGCGCATTGGCACGACGAAACTCTTTGGTTTGTGCGGGCCAAACGCGACAAGGCCGCACACAATATCCCTGAATGGGAAGCGCTGCGCGATGCCGCGTCAGCAATTAAAGAGCACACGCTTTCTCGGCTTGACGAATACCTGATTCAATTTGAAGAAAAGGCCAAAGCGAACGGTGTGCACGTGCATTGGGCGAACGATGCCGAAGCGCATAACCAGATCATTCACGGCATTCTTGCAAAGCACAGTGCGAAAAACGTTGTGAAGAGCAAATCCATGCTTACCGAAGAATGCGGATTGAATTTTTACCTGCGTGACAAGGGCATTGAAGTAGTAGATACAGATCTTGGTGAATACATCGTTCAACTGCGCGAAGAACATCCGAGCCACATTGTTCTCCCGGCCATTCATTTAAAAAAGGAAGACGTCAGCAATACGTTTCACCAGCACATCGGCACTGAAAAAGGAAACAAGGACGAAGTCTATCTGACCCGCTCCGCACGCAAGGTATTACGGCAAAAATTTTTGTCGGCTGATGCGGCCATCACCGGTGTAAACTTTGCCATTGCCGAAACCGGCGGCATCGTGGTTTGCACCAACGAAGGCAATGCCGACCTGGGCGTGCACGCCAACAAAGTACACATCGCTTGTATGGGTTTTGAAAAAATCATTCCGAAAGCGGAACATTTGGGAATCTTTCTTCGACTGTTGGCACGCAGCGCAACAGGCCAACCGGTAACAACATACTCAAGCCATTTCCATCGTCCGCAAAAAGGGCAGGAGATGCACATTGTGATTGTGAACAACGGCCGCACAAACCAGTTGGGCCGCGAAGAGTTTCGCGGTTCGCTAAAGTGCATTCGCTGCGCGGCTTGTTTCAATACTTGCCCGGTTTACCGGCGCAGCGGCGGGCACAGTTATCACACGGCCATTGCCGGTCCGATTGGTTCCATCCTTGCGCCAAACATTGACATGAAACAGTACGCTGATCTGCCTTTTGCTTCTACGCTTTGCGGTTCGTGCAGCAATGTATGCCCGGTTAAGATCAACATTCACGAACAGCTTTGGAGTTGGCGGCAAAAACTCATGAGCGAAGGTTACGGCGGCTTTGCCAAGAAAGCGTCCATGAAGATGATGGCGGGTGTATTGGGTTCACCTTCGGTTTTTAAAATCAGCGGAAAGCTTGGCCGCACAGCCATGCGGTTAATGCCCTTTGCCGTGAACAATAATTTAAATCCTTGGTACAAGGGAAGAGAAATGCCCGAGCCGCCGAAGGAAAGCTTTCGCGAATGGTACAAGAAAAACAAAAAAGCATGAGCCGCGAAAAGATATTAAACGCCATTGCGAAGAACAAACCTGCGCCGCTTCCGCTGCCGGAAAAATTCAGCGTTGAAAGGCCTGCGATAAATCTTACCGAAAGGTATTTGGAAGTGTTGCAAAGCATCGGCGGGAAAGGACGAGTCGTTAGTGATTTAACCGAGGTCGAAGAGCTTTTGCAGCAGAAGCGGGAGAGCGGCGTGGAAGTGGTAAACTGCATCAACGACTTGCCTGGTTACAACGCCGGTGATTACGTTTCAAAACTTGCTACTGAAACCCAAACCGTGCAAGCGGTTTTTTTAAAAGGCAAAATAGCCGTTGCAGAAAACGCGGCCATTTGGGTGCCGGAAAGCGCAGCGGTTAACCGCATTCTGCCTTTCATTTGCCAGGAGTTGGTGATGGTTGTTGACGAAAAAAAAATAGTGGCAAACATGCACGAAGCGTATGATAAAATTCAAGTGGATGAAGACGGTTACGGTGCTTTCATTGCCGGGCCTTCCAAAACCGCAGACATTGAACAATCCCTGGTGATTGGTGCGCACGGGCCGTTGCAGTTGGATGTGTTTGTGGTGAGAAGTGTGGTGTAACGGACAGGGCTTCTTGGCTTTGTAAGCCGAATGTTGTGTGATCGTACTATTTGTCAGAAAGGTAGTCTGCAATTGTTAAGATTTCTATCTCACCAAAGGGATGCAGAACCAATAAATCTTTATCTCCTGTCAAAACGTGTGTAGCAGAGCCGTCAATTGCAAGCGAAAGCAAGAAGTTGTCTTTCTCATCACGGCAAACATTAACGTGAGATCTAACCTGTACGAATTCGGCTTTTTGTTTGAGGTTGACTAATAGCTCAGTCAGTTCGAAGAGGTCAAAGTACTTTTTAAACTTTGGTCGCTCGGCAACTTCAACTATTTCCTCCAATAATTCCTGGCTTATCAACAAAATTGTCCGGCCTGTTGACAGAAGCCGGTCGAGTTTGGAAAAGTCTCTGGTCAACAAGAAACTGATCCAAAGGTTTGTGTCAACAACAATCCTATGCTTTTCTTCCGACATAGCGTTCGGCTCTTACTGCTTCTACTTCTTCTGTTATTTCTTCCATCGTTGGCGGTCCAAGTTGTTCAGCCTTCGAACGGAGCCGTTCAATGACTTGCATAAATCCATCGTTGTCGGTTTGCTTAATCGCAATCAGGTTCATGTCTGCAAGGTCTTTTAAAAGCCTGTCCGCCTTTGGGTCTAATATGTCCACTTGATAGGTTGCCATAACCAAATTTAAAGAAGGTTGATGTAAAAACCGGGCGGGTAGGTAACGGAATGGGTATTTATGCAGTGGTGGCATTTCCTGTTCCGTCGGTTTCAGTTAAAGATAGAAAGCTGATTTGAAATTCTCAAGCTGGTAACATGCACATGAGCCACCATTGCATGAATACCTTGTTAGCTGCTGCTAAGTCATGTTTTAAGAACCTCGGGTAATTCTTTGTCCAATACTGTTTCAGAAAACCCCATTTGTAGTCTTTATAGTCGCCAATGATGTCAAGCGGCAAACGTCTTATCAGTTTTTTCTTGTCACCCGATAGACGATAGATAAATATGCCATCATCAATTCCACAGCCTTCGCCATTTATGTAGCCAATCTTTATTGCTTTATAGTTTGTCAAGTAAAATAAGTAACTCACCCAAGTCTCGTCAGCACAACCTGCCCGACTATAAGAATAGAAATATTTCGTACCCCTAATTTTTAGAGGAAGTGGCAGTTCGTCAAAACCTTTTACTTCACGGAACGTCTGATGTTGAGGAACATAAGAAAAAGCCGATAGTTGTCGGGAATATTGCCACCTAAGTCTAACATGAGGTCTTTGTAACCATCTTTGTTGAAGTCGCTAAACTTGAAATCCATAAAAGCAGGTTCCAGTTTGACAACTGTGTCCTTTTTAGAATTGATAATCCAGAAATCCCATTGGTCATGGTGAGCAGTGAAACGCTTGCCGTCAATTGTGACAGTTTTCGTCGCTTGTTGCCCTTGTGTCAGAAAGATTAAAAAGAAAAATACAGTTGTAAAAAACAAGCGTCTCATAAAGTGGCAGCTAACAGTTGTATTGACGCAACTGCGAGTATAAATATACTCTGTTAATCAACAGAAACTTATACCCGCATGATTGCTGAATATTGTTCTTAACGCAGAAGAATGCGACGCAACCGGCGCTCAATAGCAGCAATGCAGCCTGGTACAAAGGAAAAATTTGCAATCGTAAACGATTGCGTACAAAATTGTTTTTTCTTAAAGAATGTGCAAGAATCGGCTTACACAGCGAAACTCGTCCCGCAACCACAAGTGCTGGAAGCGTTCGGGTTTTTAAAAGAAAACCCTCGGTTGTTCAAACCATTCTCCCAGTCTATTTCCATACCGGCCAAATAGAGTTCGTGTGCCTTGTCAATCACAAAACGAATGCCTTCGGATTCGTATTCGTTGTCATTGCCCGTAGCCTTATCAAAACCCAACACATAAGAAAGGCCCGAACAGCCGCCGCCTTTCACGCCAATGCGTAAAATATTCGTTGCGTCAAAACCCGGTTCGTTCATCAGGCGTTTCAGTTCGGTTACGGCGCACGGCGCCAGTTTTACCGGCGCTTCTGTTATCGTGTTCATCGTTCAAATTTATATACATGGCCTCAACATCATGCCAATTGAAAAAAGCTGACAGGGTTTCACGTTATTTTTGCCGCCTAATAAAACATCATGGAAGCATCAACGCTTAGCTTATTCGTTGCAGTATTGGCTTTGTTCATCGGCATCGTAGCGCTTTTGCGCACTTACCGCGAACCCAAAAAGGAAACAGACGGCTTCAATACCAAGCCGCTGAAATTGCAGGCCTACGAGCGGCTGGTGATTTTGTGCGAACGCATCTCGCTGCCGGCTTTAATCAGCCGCACCAGCAGCCCCGACCTTTCGGCCAGAGAGATGCAATACATGCTCGTCGGAAACATTAAGCAAGAATTTGAATACAATACTTCGCAACAGATTTATGTGAGCCAGGCCGCATGGGAGTCTGTGCGCAATCTGCGCGACCAAACCTTGCTCATCATTAATTCCATTGCCCGTACTTTACCCGAAGACGCAAGGGCGCATGATTTAAACAAAGGTCTGCTTGAAGCGATCATGAACCAGGACAACGCGGCCTTGCATACCTACACCCTGGACACCTTGAACGGCGAAGCAAAGAAGGCAATGTAAGACACCTTGCCAAACCCCTCCGACGAAGGGACTTTCTAAGCCAGAAACCCTGCTTACCAACGAAACTTTACGATTGCAATTTGCAGCCATGAATAACAAAAAAGTTTTTACCGATTCGGACATTGAAATAAGGCCGGTTTATACCGAAGAAGGCAATCGGCCAACGGCAAACGAACAACCCGGCGAATTTCCTTTTACACGCGGCGTGCAACCCGACATGTACCGCGGTAAGCTTTGGACGATGCGGCAATACGCTGGTTTTTCTACAGCCGAAGAAAGCAACAAGCGTTATCATTATCTTCTTTCGCAAGGCGTGATGGGATTAAGCGTGGCTTTTGACTTGCCCACACAAATCGGTTACGACAGCGATCATCCATTGGCGGAAGGCGAAGTAGGCAAAGTGGGCGTTGCCATTGACTCTTTGCAAGACATGGAAACGCTTTTCAACGGTATTAAACTCGACGAGGTTTCTACGTCCATGACCATTAACGCGACGGGTTTTATTCTTCTCGCTTTTTACGCGGCGCTGGCTAAAAAACAAGGTGCGGACATTAAGAAAATTTCCGGCACGATCCAGAACGATATTTTAAAAGAATACGCGGCACGCGGCACTTACATTTATCCGCCCAAACCTTCCATGCGCATCATCACCGACATTTTTGAATGGTGCAGCAAGGAAGTGCCCAAGTGGAACACCATCTCTATTTCGGGTTATCACATTCGCGAAGCGGGCAGCACCGCCGTGCAGGAAATTGCCTTCACGCTCAGCAACGGAAAAGCCTACGTAAAAGCGGCGCTGGAAAAAGGAATGGACATCAATGTTTTTGGCAAACGGCTTTCTTTCTTTTTTAATGCGCACAACAATTTGTTTGAAGAAGTAGCCAAGTTCAGGGCGGCGCGGCGCATGTGGGCCGGCATTATGAAAGAGCTTGGAGCCACCGATCCGAAAGCCATGATGCTTCGCTTTCACACGCAAACGGGTGGCAGCACGTTAACCGCGCAACAACCGCTGAACAACATTGCAAGAGTAACGGTGCAAACGCTTGCGGCTGTGTTGGGAGGAACGCAATCGCTGCACACAAACGGTTACGACGAAGCTTTGAGTTTGCCTACGGAAGAAGCAGCCCGCATTGCTTTGCGAACGCAACAAATCGTGGCTTACGAAAGTGGTGCACCCGATACCGTTGACCCGCTTGCCGGTTCGTATTACGTGGAAGCGCTGACGGCTGAAGTGGAAGAAAAAGCGTGGCAACTGATTCGAAAAATAGACGCTTTGGGCGGAAGCGTGGCCGCCATTGAAAGCGGTTTTATGCAGGACGAGATTGCCCGCAGCGCTTACGCTTATCAACGCAAAATTGAAAGCGGTGAAAAGATCATTGTAGGCGTGAACAAGTTTCAAACGAAAGAAGAAAGCGGTACGCCGGTTTTTAGAATTGATGACAGCATTCGCGAAGAACAAATACAAAAACTAAAAGCCTTGAAAGAAAGCCGCGACAAGAAGGCCGTTGCTTCAGCATTGGAGGCTATTCGCTCAAGCGCTGTTGACGGAGGCAACCTGATGCCGCCGGTTGTTTTGGCGGTTGAGCAATACTGCACGCTTGGCGAGATTTCCGATGTGTTGCGCGGTGTTTTTGGGGAATACCGTTGAGGTGATTTTTGTCAAAGAAAAAAGGCATCGTATTGACGATGCCTTTTTCTTGGTTGCGACAGAATGAATCTACATTTTCGCTTTGTTTATTGCCTGTGCCGAATCAAGATGTGTTTTCAACGTAGGCAATGTTTTGGCCGCCCAGGCTTTCAGGTCCGGATCGGTTGCGTTGGATGCTTCTTTTTCAAACTCGGCTACGTCTTTCTTGTGGTCGTCCAGCATCATGCTCATGTAATGATGATCGAAATCCTTTCCTTTCATTTTTCCCATTTCATCAATATGCTTTTGTTCGTTGGCAGGCAAGGCAGCCGGCAGTGTAATGCCTTTAGCCGATGCAAGCGACATTAATTCGGAGTTGGCTTTGCTGTGATCGCTTACCATCATCGAGCCAAAAGCTTTTACGCGGTCGTTCATGGCGTTTGTTTGCGCTACGTTGCCGGCACTTACTTCCATCATTCCGCCCGTGGCGGCTTTCATTACAAATTCAGAATCTTTTGCGTTCAGCGGTGTTTTGCTGGCAGTGGTAGCAGGCGTGGACATCTTGTTCATTGTGTCGTTAGTGGTGGTTGCCGTGTTTGTGGTTGTACTCATGTGGCTTGAGTCGGTTGTGGAAGTGGTGCTGTTGTCTGAACCGCTGTTGCAGGCAACGAGTGCGCCGCAAAGGGCAAAGCAGGAAAAGACAAGGTTCATTTTTTTCATGATTGATGATTTTGGGATTATTCGCTAAAAATTTATGCCAACTAAAGCGAATACGTTGAGACTGTATTTTGCAGGCTAAAAGCCAAATAGCCTTGCTTGCTTCAACGCGTTGTTTTCTTTTCGAGGAATTAATTCTGCATCGTGAAAATTGATTTATTTTAACGCTGAACTCATCCGTTATGAACAAAACGTTTTTCTTTTTTTCTTTTTTGCTGCTTTCATTTTTCAGTTATTCCCAAACTCCTTCGTTCGTCAAAGACAGCCTTGACAGTTATGTTGCAAAAGGCTTAAAGGACTGGGATCTTCCGGGACTTTCCGTTGTCATTGTGAAAGACGGCAAAGTGGTGCTGATGAAAGGCTACGGCGTTCGCGACGTTTCTTCGGGCAAGCCGGTGGACGAGAACACACTGTTTATGATTGCCAGCAACACCAAGCTTTTCACGGGTACGTCGCTGGCGCTTTTGGAAACAAGGGGAAAACTTAACCTTAACGACAAAATCACCAAATACTTTCCCGATTATCGCTTGTATGATTCCACAACAACCAAACTGGTTACCATCCGCGATTTGCTTACGCACCGCATCGGCACCAAAACGTTTCAGGGCGACTTTACTTTTTTGGATACAAAACTGAGCCGCGAAGAAATCATGAAACGCATGAGGCTTTTAAAGCCGTCGCAAATCTTCCGGCAGGATTACGGCTATTGCAACAGTTGCTTTTTAACTGCGGGACAAGTCATTCCGGTTGTTACCGGCCAGGCGTGGGAAAATTTTGTGCAAGACACAATCCTTACGCCGTTAGGCATGAAGAACACGATGATTTTGTCAACGGGAGTAGAGAAACAGCCAAACGTGGCCGTGCCTTACACCACGCTTTATACCAATACGGTTACACGTGTGCCTTACGACAATTGGAACAACTTTGCTCCCGCGGCAAGCATCATCAGCAATGTGAACGAGCTTTCGCACTGGTTGCTTTTTCAGTTGGACAGCGGACGTTACAACGGCCAGCGCATTTTGCCCTGGAGCGTATTGCAAAAAACAAGAGACGTGAACATCATCACGGGAAGCCGAAAGTCGGCGGCTTTCCCAATTCATTTCAGAGGCTATGGATTGGGCTTGAACGCGGCCGATTACAACGGCCGGCAGGTTTACTGGCACACCGGCGGCGCTGTGGGCATGGTGAGCAACGTGTGCTTTGTGCCCGAGGAAAATTTGGGCATTGCCATCCTGACCAACAACGACAACCAGAATTTTTTTGAAGCGCTGCGCTATCAAATTCTCGACGCGTATTTAGGCGTGACTTATGTGAATCGCAGTCTTCAGCAATTAGGTGGTTTCAAAAGGGGAATGCAACAGCAAATGCGGGAAATTGAAGGATGGCGGGCAAGAGTGAAAGGTGCGCAGCCGCAGTTGTCTCTCTCGGCTTACGCAGGCGTTTATACAAACGAATTGTACGGCGACATTACCGTGAGCGAAATTGGCAAAACTCTCCGCATTAATTTTTCGACAAAGCCTGATCTGTCGGCAACACTCACCTACATGGACAACGGCGAGTGGCTGATGGAATACAACAACATCGAGTACGGCATCTTCGCCATCAAATTTGACATTGCGGGCAACAAAGTAAAATCCGTTAACACCAAGCAAAACGACTTTGTGGAATACGACCCGTACACGTTTGTGAAAAAGTGAAAAGGTGAGAAGTCAAACGTGAGACGTGAGACAGAAGTGAACTAAAATTAAAAGGCTTTACGGTTTCACGTTTCACGTTTGACTTCTCACTTGAGCCAATGGCGATTAGCCCACACACACTGCTTCGGCAAATTCTTGCAGCGAAGCAAAGCGCAAATCAATATCGGGATGTGGGAAAGGAACTTCGGGATTTGTGGTAGCTACGAACACGGTGAACATACCGGCAGCACGGCCAAAGCGCATGTCGCTTGGCTTGTTGCCCACCATGATGCTTTTGGTAAAATCCACTTCGGGAAAATCTTTTCTGGCTTGTAAAGCCATGCCGTGATTGGGTTTACGCATGGGGCTTTCGTCGTCTAAATCAGTGCAGGCATAAATGCGGTCAATGCGGCCGCCAACAATCTCCACCTCGCGGTGCATTTCGTAGTGAATGGTGTCCAACGCTTCTTGCGTCATCAGACCTTTTCCCACGCCTTTTTGATTGGTCACGATGATGATGCGGCCAAAGGCATCGCTTAATTTTTTAAAGGCTTCCAATACGCCTTTGCTAAAGATGAAGTAATCCCAATGCAAAATGTATTCGCCCAGCTTCTCGTCGTTGATCACGCCGTCGCGGTCAAGAAAAAGCGTCCAGTCGCGGGTGATCTTTTTTAAGTCCGGCATGTATTAATCGGCTTGTGCAAAATATTGTTCTTCGGCAAGCTGGCAAATGATGTGGCCAAGCAAGATGTGGCTTTCCTGGATGCGCGGCGTATCGGCGGAAGGAACGTTGATGAGATAATCGCTCAAACTTTTCAGCAGCCCGCCGGTTAAGCCGGTAAAGGCAATGGTGGTAATGCCTTTTGCTCTTGCGGCTTCAAAGGCTTTGACAATGTTGGCCGAATTGCCCGAAGTGGACAAGCCCACCAGCACATCGCCTTTTTGCATGGTGCCTTCCACCAATCTGGAATAAATTACGTCGAAGCTGTAATCATTGCCAACGGCCGTGAGGTAAGATGTGTTCACGTGCAAAGCCTCTGCGGGCAAGGCGTGACGGTCTTTGTAAAAGCGGCCGGAAAATTCCGCGGCCAGGTGTTGTGCATCGGCAGCGCTGCCGCCGTTGCCGCAGAAATAAAGCCGGCCGCCGTTCTTCAGCGCCGAAACAATTTTTGCCGTTGCATCCGCAACCGTTTGCAGCAAGGCTTCGTCGTTCAGCACTTGTTGCTTTACGGCAATGGAGGACTCAATAATACTTTTAATATTTTCCATAAAACGAGGCAAAGCTAATGGAATGTTGGTTGATTGGTTGACTGGTTGATTAGTGAGAGTTCGAATATTTACACAACGACTCGCTTCACCAATCAACCAGTCAACTACTCAACTTTACGAGCCAACGCCACAATAGCCTCCACCAATTTCTCCCAGGAATATTTTTTCTTTTCTTCTCTTAATTGAGGAAGAAAAAAATCTTCGCCGAGCGAATAGAATTGAAGAATTGCGCCGGCAATGCTTTGTGGGTTTGGCTCGGCTACAAGGCCAACTTTTTGATGTGGCACTAAGGCGGGCAAACCACCAACGTTTGTTACAATCATCGGCTTTTCGAAATGATAGGCGAGTGGTGTAACGCCACTTTGCGTAGCGTTGATGTACGGTTGAACAATGCAATCGCCTGCGCAGATATAATTCTTTACATCCACATCAGCTATAAAATGATTGTGCAGGATGATACGGTTCTGAAGCTTGAACGTCGCTATTAAGTTTCGATAGGTCTCTTCGTCTTCGTAAAATTCTCCGGCGATAAGCAGCTTAATGTTTTGCTCTTTTATGCGTCGGTCAGCCATTGCCTGTAAAAGCAAATTGAGACCTTTGTAGCGCCGGATGAAACCGAAGAAAACAATGATCTTATCAGTAACCTGTAATCGTAACCTTCTTCTCGCTTTTTCTTTTGAAACCTTCTCCCCAAAATTGTCGTACAACGGATGCGGCACCAACACAGCGGGTTTTGTCTTTTCAAAGCTTCGCAAGTCAGTCAGCACTTTTTCGCTCATGGTCACAAAGGCATCGCAGGCCTTTAAAAAATATTTCGTGAAGGGTTTGTCACCAAAGCGTTTTTCGTGCGGCACCACGTTGTCGGCAATGCAAATAATTTTCGTGTGATTGTTTTTCTTTAGTTGTCGCAGAACTGTGCCAAGCGAAGGGCCCATCAGCGGCAACCAAAACCGCACGATAACAAGATCGGGTTTCCATTTTTTTAACTTTCTTCCGACACGCAGCCAGTTAAGCGGATGAACCGAATTGATTAAGCTGTGAATCGTCAAGTCTTCCGGCGCGGGTTCATCGGAGTATTGCGATTTACCCGGAAAAAGAAAGGACGGATATTGCAGCGAAAAGGAAACGATTTCGCAATCATAACCTTTTTCAATAAATTCTTTCGCCAGCCTGTGATTGAAGGTTGTGATGCCGCCGCCGCGCAAGGGATGAGCCGGCCCGATGATGAGCACCTTTTGCATCACAAGCCAATTTTATCTTCGATGAGATAGGTATTTCGTCCCGGTGCGTTGCGTGCAATCAACTCGGAAATAAAACCCGCAAGAAACAATTGCATGCCGATGAGAATGGCCGTTAAGGCCAGATAAAAAACCGGGCGGTTGGTAAGGTTGAACTCGGGCGAAATAAATTTTGAGATGATAAGGTAAAGCGTGAAGCCCAAACCAATCAAAAAAAACAAGGTGCCCCACAAACCAAAAAAGTGCATCGGCCGTTTTGAAAATTTTCCCACGAAAGTGATGGAAAGCAAATCGAGAAAGCCGTTTACAAAACGCTCCCAGCCAAACTTGGTAACGCCGTATTTACGCTTGCGGTGTTCCACCACTTTTTCGCCAATTTTTTTAAAGCCCGCCCACTTGGCCAGCACCGGAATGTAGCGGTGCATCTCGCCGTAAACTTCGATGCTTTTCACCACTTTTTTGCGATAGGCTTTGAGGCCGCAGTTAAAATCGTGCAGCTTTATTTTAGAAACACGGCTGGTTACGGCGTTAAAAAATTTGGAAGGAATATTTTTCGTCAGCGTGTTGTCGTAGCGAACTTTTTTCCAGCCGCTGATTAAATCGAAGCCATCGTCCACAATCATTTTGCGCAAGCCGGGAATTTCATCGGGACTGTCTTGCAAATCGGCGTCCATCGTTATCACCACGTCGCCCTGTGCGGCGCGAAAGCCTTCGTTCAGGGCCGCTGATTTTCCGTAGTTGCGCTGAAAGCGGATGCCTTTTATGGAAGTATTTGCGCGGCTCAATTCTTCAACAACATTCCAGGAGTTATCGGTGCTGCCATCGTCCACCAAAATAATTTCATAGGAATATTTGTTTTCGTTGCAAACACGGTTGATCCAGTCGCACAATTCGGGCAACGATTCTTCTTCATTCAAAAGCGGAACGACAATCGAAATGTCCATTAAAGGGAAGTTGATTCAAAAGGATTTTTCGGGAGTTTTTTGGTAACAGCGGCGCCAATTAACGAGCCAACCGCACCAATCAAACAGAAAAAGAAAACGGAAGTGCCGATCATCACCACCCAAAAATATTTATTTGTCATCTGCATCACGCTGTCAATATCGCGGTCAGTAACGTTCCGTTGCTTTTCCAACTCAAGCCGCGTTGCTTCCAATACTTTTTGTTTGATTTCGGGCATGACGAAAGAAAGAACCGTTAGAAAAACAACGAACATCAGCACCACGATCATTGACGCTTTAAAGCCATAGGAAAAGTAGTCGCCGAAAGTAGCCCGATAGTCTATGGTTTTCCCGTATCGCTGCACAAAAAAAACAATCCCGAAGATGATGATTAAATAACTGATCCATCCGCCGTTTGGTCCGGCGTTAGCGCCGCCGGCCACTGTCATAACTGTTGAAAACAAGATTACGGCGACAGAAATTAAAAGCCCCGCAACAATGTGACTTAATGGTTTTTTTTCTTCCATGAAATTTATTGTGGCCGTAAAAGTAAGCCGCCTTTGTGAATAATGCCGAGCGGTTTGCCCGTTAGTGTTTTACCGGTAAAGGCGCTGTTTTTTGATCTGGAATAAAACGTTGAAGGCATCCATTCAGCGTTCGGTAAAAACAAACTTAAAGAAGCAAGTTGCCCGGCTTGTACAGATGTTTGCGGCAGCGCAAATATTTTTCTTGGTGCCGTGGAAAACAAATCCACCAATCGTTCCAATGAAAGTTGCGGCACGGTTGTTCGCACAGCGGCAAAGCAAGTTTCCAAACCAATCATGCCATTTTTAGCGTATTCAAATTCTACTATTTTATTGTCTGTGTGTTGCGGCAAATGATGCGAAGCAATGCAGTCAATTACGCCATCTAACAGCGCTGCCTTCAGGGCCTCGCAATCAGTTTTTGTTCGCAGCGGCGGGGAAACTTTAAGATTAGTGTCGTAGTCGTTCAAGTCATCGTCGCTAAAAAACAAATGATAAGGCGTGACCGAACACGTAACCGAAACCCCGGCCTTTTTTGCTGCCTTTATCAAATTAATTCCTTTGGCCGTAGACACCCCGGTGATGTGCAGTTTTGAACCCGTGTATTTTGCCAGTTCCAAATCTCTCCCAATCATTAACTCCTCGGCAATAGCCGGTTTTCCCGGCAAGCCAAGTCGTGTAGAAGCAATGCCTTCATTCATTAAGCCGTGCGCCGAAAGCGAACCGTCGTCGGGAAGCTGAATGAGCGTTTTGTCAACGGCTTTTAAATATTGCAAGGCTTTTACAGCAATGCCTGATGATTGAAGCGGGCAAAGTCCATCACTGAAGGCAACCGCGCCGCTGTCTTGCATGTCGTACATCTCAGCCAGTTCTTTGCCTTCGGCATTTTTTGTAACGGCACCAATTGGATGAACGCTTACGGGCAAACGCCGGCTTCGTTGAACAATATACTCGACGCCGGCTTTGTGATGCATCGCCGGTATTGTGTTGGGCAAAACCATCACATCGGTGTAACCACCGTAAGCGGCCGCAAGCGCACCGGTTTCCAGTGTTTCGCGTTGTTCCTGTCCGGGGTCGCAAAAGTGGGCGAAAACATCGGCAAAGCCTGGCGAAACGTGCAGGCCTTCAACAGCAATTGTTTCTTCTGATATGCGGGAAAGATTTCCAATTTCGGCAATGAAACCGTTTTGAATAAAAACATCGCTTGTCTGCAGATGAAAAGGAGAGAAAGGGTCAGCTACGGTGACACCTTTTAAAACAATGTCCATTAAGCGACGAAGTTAGGGATAAAGGACAATTGCTGAAAACAGGCGTGAGCGCAGATCATAACATTTCAAAAGGCTTTCAATGAAATTTTTGAGTCCGGGATTTACTGTCCATTGAACATCGCATCGTACTCCTGTACGCCTTGTTCCCTGCGCGGCGCATCTTTCGCCTTCTCATTTCCATTCCTAAAAAATAAAAATTACTTTAGCGCCTTCATAAAATAAACTCTCGACAGTAATTAAACGCTAACATTAAATGAAAACTGCCCTTATTACCGGCATTACCGGTCAAGACGGTGCCTATTTGGCTGAACTGCTTTTGGAAAAAGGTTACATGGTACACGGTATCAAACGCCGTTCTTCACTCATCAACACCGACCGCATTGACCATTTATATCAGGATCCACACGAAAAAAACGTAAGGCTAAAATTGCATTACGGCGACCTAACCGACTCGACCAACCTTATTCGTATCATTCAGGAAACGCAGCCCGATGAGATATACAACCTCGCCGCCATGTCGCACGTGAAGGTTAGCTTCGACACACCTGAGTACACGGCTAACGCAGACGGTATCGGAACGTTGCGCTTGCTTGAGGCCATCCGGATTCTTGGTTTAGAAAAGAAAACAAAAATTTACCAGGCTTCCACGTCGGAACTTTACGGATTGGTGCAAGAAGTGCCGCAATCGGAAAAAACGCCCTTCTATCCCCGCAGTCCTTACGGTGTGGCAAAACTCTATGCTTACTGGATTACGGTAAATTACCGCGAAGCCTACAACATGTTTGCCTGTAACGGCATTCTCTTTAACCATGAAAGTCCGCTGCGCGGTGAAACTTTTGTTACGAGAAAGATCACGAGAGCGGTGGCCGCGATCGCCTCGGGCCATCAAAATTGCCTTTACATGGGCAACCTCGATGCACAGCGGGACTGGGGACACGCCAAAGATTACGTGGAAGCCATGTGGCGCATTTTACAGCAGGAGACACCAGAAGATTTCGTGATCGCCACAGGCAAAACCACTTCTGTGCGTGATTTTATTTCGATGGCATTTTCTGAAGTAGGAATTGCGATTGCTTTTAAGGGCGAAGGCATAAATGAAAAAGGTTTCGTGGCTGCTTGTTCTAATCCCGACTACCAATTGGAAATCGGCAAACAGGTGGTCAGCATTGACCCGGCTTATTTCCGTCCCACAGAAGTTGACCTTCTTATTGGTGACGCAACCAAAGCTCGCACCAAACTGGGCTGGGAGCCTAAATACGATCTCAAAGCTTTGGTTAGTGAAATGGTGGAAACCGACTTAAACAAGGTGACCGCATACGCACAAATGAGTGTCGGTCAAATTCATTCCTACATCAATCGTTTTGAAGAAAGATAAAATTTTTAAACGCATTATAAAAAACCATCCCGCAAGGATGGTTTTTTGTTTTTCTGCAGAAAAATTTTTTGAAGGAGGTAACAATGCGCACTGGCAGCCAATGTAAATCCTTGCACCGCCGGATGGTTCGTTTGTGCGCTGATGAAAATGAATCAGGCTTCTTTCTGTTGCGGAAACGCTGCAACGTAAGCAGCACCGGCGGAACTGCGCTTTAAAAATATACGGATTTAGGATTGTGAGGGAAGGGTTGAATCAATGAAAGGCAGCCAGTGTGCGCAAACATAATTGGCGAAATTGCAAATTAAATTGCCATAATCCATCTCGGTAATGGGGAAAAGCTTTGGATTAATTTTGGGTGATTTAAGTTTGAAATGCTTAGGATTTACAATAAATAAGTGTTTATTTTACACCCGTTCACCGTAAAACTACGCATACTCTGCTTTAACCTATGTACAAGTATCTTTCCGTAAACTTTGTGGCTTCCGTTGTTCTCCTTGGTTTCTTGGGTTTTTCCTGTACACCGCAAAAAGAAGCACACTACTTTCAAACCGTTCCGTACAACAGCGAAATTCAAACACTAATCACAAAGGATTTTGAGCACAAGGTGAAAGTCGACGACATCTTACTGATTGGTTTTTTCACCAACAGCGTTGAGGTTGCGAAATACAATACCAGCTTGGAAGGTTACTTAGTGGATAAAAACGGCAACATCCAAATCTATAATATAGGTGACGTAAAGGTTGTGGGCCTCACTTTGGACCAGGTTAAACAAAAGCTGATGAAGATCTTCGTTCCCGATATCTTCAAGCAGCTGACCATTTCTGCCCGTTTTAAAAATCACAGGGTAGTTGTTTTGGGTGAGGTGGGCTCGGCGGGTGTAATTCCAATGGAAACCGAGCATTTGTCCCTGCTCGAAGCCATTTCCATGCGCGGCGATTTGCGGCCTGAAGCCCGCAAAGACAACGTTCTCGTTATTCGCAACACGGACCGCGGTAAAATGTTTTACCGCGTGAACCTGACCGACGGCTCTATTTTTAATTCGGACTATTACTATTTACAGGCTGATGATATTGTTTATGTGGAGTCGTCAGAGCAGAAGAAAAAATCTGCGACAACGGAAAAAATCATAAGCTATACACTCTCCGGCCTATCGTTTCTGTTATTAGTATTTAGTCGCGTAAAATGATAATCCTTGTGTGTTATGAATAACGAGCAGCAAACTCCGAAAGGACAATCCGATTTTAGCCAAGTTGGTCAATATGTTCAAAAATTTTTGCCTTATTGGCCGCTTTTTATTGTTTCCGTGGCCCTGTCACTTGTGGTTGCTTACATCAAACTCAGAGCAGATCAACCGATGTATGTGGCCTATGGGAAAATAAAATTAAAAGACCCCAACAAAGGCACTGACTCCAAAGTGCTTGATGAGCTCAACATCGTTGGCGAAAAGAAATCGGTGGAAGACGAGATTATGGTATTGCGTTCGACGAGCCTTATGCAGGAAGTGGTAAAAAGGCTGAATCTGAACGTTTCGGTTTATAACGAAGGCCGCGTACGGGTAGAAGAGCTTTATAAAGGAAATTCGCCGGTTCGTTTTATTCCGTTGCACCGCGACTCTATAAACGGTGGCGGTACCTATTATTTTAAAGTGGATTGGACGAAAGGCGAAATTGAAATTGACAACCAACATGTGCCGTTGAACGGCATTGTACGCATTGGTGAAACTGATTACAGAGTTGTACCTACGCCTACCTACAATAAACACGTTGTGGGGAAAAATTATTTTGCTGTATTCAATTCTGTTGAGGGAGCCGCCAATGATTTGATTAGCGGTCTGGGCGCAAATGCTATTTCTAACTCTTCTTGGGTGATTGATGTTAACCTGACCATTGCTGTCCCAGAGAAAGGAAAAGAGGTTTTGTCGGCACTATTTAAAGTGTATAACGAGTTTGCTATTATTGACAAGAACGAAACAGCTAACCGCACGCTTGATTTTATTGAGGACCGGCTTGCTACGGTGGCGCTCGATCTTGACAGCGTTGAAAGCAAGGCCGTCGAATTCCAATCTGAACACGCCATCTCTGATCTGCCGGCACAAGCGGGAGCTTACTGGTCAAAAGCAAGCGAATTTGAACAGCAAAAAAGCCAGATTGATCTTCAGCTAAACTTGTTGAACAACATCAAAAGCACCATTCTTAGCGGCGGCACTATGCCGGCTCTGGGTGGTCTTACCGATCCCTCGCTCACTTCAGCTTTGGGTGCGTATCAACAAGCTCAAACGACTTTACAACAGTTGGAAACTACAGAAGGAAATAAAAGTGATCTGGTAGTCGCGGCTAAAGACAAAGTTGAAAATCAACGCAAGGCTGTATTGGACAATATCGCCAACGTTCAACGCGGCTTGATCGCAACTCGTTCCAGTTATGGAAACCTGATGGGGTTGAACATGGGACGTTTGCGGAGCAATCCTCAGACCGCAAAAGCCATGGCAACTATCAGTCGTCAGCAAAACGTAAAAAACACGATCTACAATTACCTGTTGGAAAAGCGTGAGGAAACGCAATTGAACTCAGCTTCAACCATCGCAGATATGAAGGTGTTGGAAAGCCCCAGCGCTTATGGACCTGTAAGTCCGGTGCCCAAAGCCTTTTACACAAAATGGCTTTTGATTGGTTTGGCTATTCCTGCTGGTTTTGTCTTTATTAAAGACTTATTTAACCGCAAGGTTCAGATGCGTTCCGAAATTGAGCAAAAGACCTCCGTGCCCATTGTAGCTGAGATTTCGCAAATCAATACGGACAATCCCGTTGTTATTCGCGAAGGTAAGCGCACAGCAGTAGCTGAGCAGTTTCGTGTGCTGCGCACCAACCTTACGTTTATGGGCCTTACCGACAATAGCAATACGATTCTTGTTGCATCAAGTTCGTCGGGCGAGGGAAAAAGCTTTGTGGCGATTAACCTGGCCATTTCCTTTACACTAATCGGCAAGAAAGTGGCATTGCTCGAACTGGATCTGCGCAAACCGAAAGTGAGCAAACTCCTGGAAGTTCGCAACGATGTGGGCATTTCAAATTATCTGGTAAACCAAGCGTCTATTAACGACATCATCAAGCCTACAGAATTCAAAGATTTTTTTGTTTTGCCTTCGGGCATCGTTCCGCCTAATCCTGCGGAGCTTCTTCAAAAAGATCGCTTTCGGCAATTGATGGCCGAGGCCAAAGAGCGGTTTGATTACGTTATTCTCGATTCAGCCCCATTGGGCCCGGTAGCTGACTCCTTTTTGTTAAAGGATTATGCCGATGCAACGGTTTACATCGTACGGCAAAACAAAACACAGCGCAGTTACTTAAAGATGATCGAAGAATTTAACACGAAAAAGAAGTTTAAGAACCTGTGCATTGTCTTTAATGGTTTACGCAAACGTGGCCTGTCATACGGTGGCTATGGCTACAACGGATACGCAAACGGAGACGGCTACTATGTAAACGAGGACGCAGATGGCGGCATAAAAGTTCTTGGCAATCGCATTAAAAAATTTGTTGGCTTAAAGAGCTGATTAAGTTAATCCGTTACCTATTTGGGAAAGACTCATTGCACTGGCAGTTCCAAGGCGTGGTTTTGTGTTGATGCTTTTGACGAAGACCGCCTCTCGCATCAATATGCATCAGGACTGTTGTTTCATCAAATTCCGGATTATTACTTTGTGTCTTTAAGCTAACTTGGCAAAGCAACCTGCTTTGCCAAATACGCATCTTATTACAAAAAATTGACTTCGGTTACAAAACAACTGTGACTGAGGAATAGCGAAGCTTTGTGATGACGGGAAAAAATGTTTATTGGTACGTTGTTTATACCCGGCCGAGGTGGGAGAAAAAAGTGGCCCGTCTTCTGGATGAAAAAGGCGTTGAGGCCTACTGTCCCCTGAATAAAGTTTACCGGCAGTGGAGCGACCGCCGTAAACTGGTGCAGGAGCCGCTATTCAAGGGTTATGTGTTTGTTCATCTCGAAGACGAACACAAATGGGACGTAAAAAAGATCGACGGTATCCTGAACTTTGTTTATTGGAACGGAAAGCCTGCTGTGGTTCGCGACGAAGAAATTGAAACCATCAAAAAATTTCTGAGCGAATTTTCAGACGTTGAAGTAGAAGATTTAAAGCTTGCAGTGCAAACACCCGTTCGAATCAAGCGGGGTATTTTGATGAACTACCAAGGCATTGTTGTGGAAGTGATGGGCAACAAAGCCAAAGTAAAAATTGAAAGCATGGGCGTTCAGCTTAGCGCCATCTTTGAAAAGAAAAATCTGGAACCCGCATAACAAAATCTTTTCGGCTTTCCAAAGCCAGAGCTCAAACCTTCATCCCAAACCAAACGAATCACCTTGTGTAGAATTGCCGGCATAATAAACCATTCTTTACCCACAGAGGAACTCACCGGCCGCGTAAAAGCGATGTGCCAGTCGCAAAAGCACGGTGGCCCGGATGACGAAGGCCTCTTTGTTGATGAGGTCCTGCACCTGGGCTTTGGTCACAGGCGTCTGTCGTTAATAGATCTTTCGCCGGGTGGCCATCAGCCCATGTTTTACAACGACGGTGCCTTGGTGATTACTTATAACGGAGAACTTTATAATTATCCCGAACTAAAAGAGGAATTAAAATATTTAGGCTATCGTTTCTCTTCAGCTTCCGACACGGAAGTTATTCTTGCCGCTTTTGCCGAGTGGGGCCCGCAAGCTTTTAAACGCTTTAACGGCATGTTTGCCTTTGCCCTTGCCAACCGCGAAACAAAAAAAGTTTACCTCGTTCGCGACCCGGCGGGTATTAAACCGCTTTATTATTCTACCCGCGACAACAACCTTGTTTTTGCCTCCGAGACAAAGGCCTTTCATCAAGTGGCGGAAACAAGCGAAGAAAACCCGGTTTGGCCCGTCTATTTTATGGCTTACGGCCACTTGCCCGAACCGGTTACGACACTCCGGCACGTAAGTCCATTACCAAAAGGTTTTTTTCTCGAATACGACATTGTCTCCAAAAAAGTTGACCTCGAATCGTTCACGCACTTCAGCTATGTTGAAAAACTGAACGATCGGGAAGAGGTGCTGCAAAAAATTAGACAGTCTTTAAAAGCCGCGGTTGAGCGTCACCTTCTTTCCGATGCTCCCATCGGTGCTTTCCTCAGCGGCGGCATTGACTCGTCTCTCATTTCCTTGCTTGCCGGCGCACACGTAAAAGACTATCTTAATACCCTCTCGATTTACTTTCGCGAGGACGTTTATTCCGAAAAAAAATACCAGGACATCGTCCTTCATCGTCTGCAATGCAATCATTCAGGTCACTTGCTTACCGGCGGAGAATTCACTGAGTTTCTTCCGGCCATCGTTAGCGACATGGACCTGCCAAGCTGCGATGGCATAAATACATGGTTTATCAGTAAATGTGCAAAGGAAGCCGGCTTAAAAGCTGTGCTTTCCGGTTTGGGAGGCGATGAGTTATTCGGCGGTTATCCTTCTTTTGAGCGGTTGAAAGCGGCCGCAACCTTGCAGAAAATGCCCAACGCAACGCTAAAAGCAGGACGATACAGCGGTCTGAAAAAATTAAGGCGCCTGGCTTATTTAAGCTTACCAGGCATAAAAGGAAAATACTTGTTTCTGCGTGGCCAGTTTATTCCCTCAGAAATTGCGCAGCAATTGGGAATAGAGGAGGAGCAGGTTTGGAAACTTTTGCAGGATCAACCGTCACTTCCCGACGTTCATTTCTTAACGCACAAGAATCAGGCAAGCTGGATGGAAATGAACCTTTATATGCAGAACCAACTCTTGCGCGATTCGGACGTGATGAGTATGGCGCACGGCATTGAAATCAGGGTTCCTTTTCTTGATGCGGAATTTATACGGCTGGCCTTGCAAATTTCATCGGCTGTAAAATATGCCGGAGAAGGCAAACAATTGCTCATTGATGCTTTCAAAGACATACTTCCTGAATCTATTTATAATCGCCCGAAGATGGGCTTTGCTTTTCCGTTTAAAGAATGGTTAGCTGCAAATGCCTGGGTGAAAGACGAAATTGAATCTGCCGGCAAAGAAGCGCAAAAAACATACGACCTGTTTTTGAAAGGACAGCGGCACTGGTCGCAGGTGCTTGTATTGATGTTGGCAAAAAATCACCGCCCGCAAAAGATACTGGCGACAGCCCCGGCATAACCTTCGAACGTAGATAGAAGTTCTGTCGAAATTGCCATGAATGGAAGGTTTTCAAACGACAAAGCATAAAAAGCAAATCAAGGCGGTAAACGATAGCGGCCTGCCCATCATCTACATTCACAAAGGCTATTGTCCCTATCTGCGTTTGTCGCTGTTGCAGGCAAAAAAAACAAACCCAGATACGCGGTTGATTTTGTTGGGCGATGGTCCAAACAAAAGGCTGGCGCAGGAAGTTGGCGTTGCGTTTTACCCTTTTGAAAATTACTTTTCTGCGGCGACAAATTTCGAAACCATCTACCGGCACAATTCCGCTAATGGCTATCATTACGAACTCTTTTGCTTTCAACGCTGGTTTGTTCTAAACGAGTTTCTTGCAAAGGAAAAAATAACCGGCCACTTTTTTTATAACGATTCCGACACCTTTCTGTTTTGCGACGCGGCTGCTGTGGTTAAGGAATTTACGCAGCACTACGACTTGTCCATCTGCGGCACCATTGCACCTTGCTTTGTATTCTTTAAATCGGCTGATGCGTTGAGGGAATTATGCTCCTTTATAACTTATCAATATGCTGATCCGGAAGCGTACGATTTCCTTGTTGAAAATTTCAAAAAAAGGCAAAACCAACCTATCGGTGATTTGCATGCAATGTTCGAAACCGTCTCGGATATGACGATGTTTGGCCTTTTTTACAAAAAAAATGCAAACCGCATCATCAATCTATCGGATTATGCCGTGGTAAAAAAAGGCGTGTTTGAAGAGAATCATTATTTCGGTTTTCAACAAGAATACCGGAGCCGTTTTCCGTTTGGCCGGCAAATAAAATGGCGGGATGGGAAACCGCATTACCTCACACCTGCTAACGAATTGGTTCCCGTTTTGGGTTTTCACTTTCAGGGACATGCCAAACGGGAAATGATCAAAATTTTTCGCGGCAGCAGAAAAGCCGTTCCAAAAAGCGAATACTGGAAACATCAAAAAAACCTATATCGTTTTCTTTTATCCGGTTTCAAAAGAAGGCTAACCGGGCAAACTATCCACACTGCGTGAACAAAGGTTTTTTATTTCTTACACTTAATACTTTCTCCGCCACCGGCGGTATCGAAAAAGTTTGCCGCATAGCCGGTAAGGCGCTTTCCGAAAGTGCTGCAGAAACCGGCGGTACATTTTCCGTCTATTCGATGTATGACGACGAAAGAAGCGTTGACGAATCTTACTTTCCTGCATCGGAATTTAAAGGCTTTGGCGGCAAGCGATTGAAGTTTGCCCTGAGCAGTGTATTAGAAGGACGGAAATCGGCTGTCGTCTTGCTCAGCCACATCAACCTTTTGCCAATTGGTTACCTCATTAAAAAAGCTTCGCCAAAAACAAAACTGGTGCTCATTGCACACGGAATAGAAGTTTGGGAAGAAGTGGGGAAAAAGAAAACGGCGCTTCGTTCCGTTGACCTCTTCTTGCCGGTAAGTTCATTCACCGCCGCAAAGCTGCAAACGAAACACAACATCGGCGCTGGCAAGATCCGGGTGTTAAACAATTGCCTTGATCCTTTTTTGAAAAAAGAAGCAAATCCTGCACTTGAAAACAATCTTCGAAAGCGATACGGTTTTCAAAGTGACGACCTTGTTTTGCTGACCGTTACCCGACTCAAATATTCTGAACAGTACAAGGGGTACGATAAAGTAGTAGAGGCGTTGCAGGTTTTAAAAACATCGCATCCGAACATTAAATACCTTATCGTTGGCAAATACGATGCGGAGGAAAAACAAAGGCTTGACGTTATCATTAGTAGAAATGGGCTTAGCGATCGTGTTGTTTTTGCGGGGTTTGTAAACGACGAGGAATTGAACGCACATTTCAACATCGCCGACGTTTACATCATGCCCAGTTCAGGAGAGGGTTTTGGAATTGTTTTCATTGAGGCGCTATATTATGGACTGCCGGTAATTGCGGGCAACGCAGATGGATCGGTAGATGCATTGGCCGGTGGCGAGTTTGGTTTGCTTGTCAACCCACACAGTATTGAAGAAATTGCTGCGGCTATCAAATCAGTTGCGCACAACAGGAATTCCTTTCTACCAAAAGAGGCAAGGGTGGTGAAACGGTTTGGATACGATCAGTATAAACAAAAGTTAACCCGGTTACTTTTTCAGAAACCGGTTGCAGCCAGTACTCCGGCCGAAACAGAGCTTTCAAAGCTCCTTTAAAGAAAGAACGGATCAAAAAAGGAATTGACCATTAATTACATTTTGTTGGTTCACAAAAATCCGGCGCAAATGAAAGAACTGATCCGGCGATTAAACCATCAACAAACTTGTTTTTACGTTCATGTGGATAAAAATGTTGATGCAAAACCCTTCGTTCAGGCGTGTTCAACCTTTTCGAACGTTGCTTTTTTAGCGGCAAGGGAAAAAGGAACCTGGGGCGGCATCGGTATCGTTAAAGCCGCGTTGCATGCACTGGACAGAATCATTGAAGACGGGCGGTCGGGCTATTGCATTTTGCTCAGCGGGCAAGACCTTCCCCTAAAGTCAAACGAAGAAATTCTGAACTTTTTGTCATTGGCAAATGGCGCGGTGTTTATGGACAGTTTTTCGCTGCCGAATGAACGCTGGTACGGCGGTGGATGCAATCGGATTGAACGGTACAAATTTCATTTTTCAGAAAGCACGGGTGATTATTTTTTGCTTCCGTCTTTTTTCGAAAAAGAATTTTACCGGCAAGTAAAACAAAACCTCCTGCGGGTTTTGGTCTTGCTAAAACAAAAACAAAATCCTCTTTGCCTTTTTAAAAAAAGAAGGTTTCCAGCCTACCTGAAACCTTTTGGCGGCAGCCAATGGTGGGCAATGACGGTAGAAACCGCGAAAAGACTCCGCTCCTTTTTGCAAGCACACAAAGACTACTTGCTCTACCACCGACACACGTTGCTTGCCGATGAAATCTTTTTTCAAAGCGTGATGGAACATTTGGCTTCTACGGAAGAAAGTTTCAGCATCCGGCCCTCGCTCACGTATGCCCGGTGGAAAAATACGTCTGCTGCACACCCGGTAGTGCTGAAAGAAGAAGAATTGCCAGAATTGGCAAAGCAGCAAGGAAAACTCTTTGCCAGGAAATTTGAAGCGGCGCCGGTTCAGCAAACGATTTCAAACATTTCGTTCAGCTCTAATAAAACCGAAGGATAAATTGAAAGCGGCTCTACGTTTGGGCATTCCGCGGCCGTACACCCATTGAAAATTAAAGCCCGTGTGATGTTAATCAATAAAAAAATCATCGAAATCGAAATCGCTGCAATTTATGCCAACGCCTGAAGTAAGCGTTTTGATGCCGGTTTACAATTGCGAGAAATTCATTCGAGAATCGCTCGAAAGCATTCTCAACCAAACCTTCACCAATTTTGAATTAATTGTCATTGACGACGCTTCTACAGACAGCACACCGGCAATCGTTAAATCGTATAAAGATCCGCGAATTGTGTTTGTACAAAAGCCGCAGAATACCGGCTATACCCGGAGTCTGAACACGGGACTGCAGATGGTGAGGGGCGAATTTATTGCCCGCATGGATGGCGATGATATTTCCCGTTCAACGCGTTTGGAAAAACAAGTCGCGTATTTGCAAAGTAATCCTGATGTACTGCTGGTGGGCAGTCTGTTCAGCATTATCGGCGGCCTTAAACCGCGTTACAGTCCGCTCTCACACGACAGCCTTAAGGTTTATTTTTTACACCACAATTACCTGCAACATCCCACGGCCATGATGCGCCGCAAGGTGATGGATGCCTTCAACCTTCGGTACGATCCGGGTTACGAACCCGCCGAAGATTACAAGTTGTGGACGGAAATCATTTGTCGCGGAAGAGTGGAAGTGCTAAACGAAGTGTTGTTGGATTACCGGATGCACGAAGCCCAAACTTCGGCAACCCGTAGCAGCGAACAGGAAAAACAAGTTGACCGCATCCGGCTCCAAATGGTTTCGCGGTTGCTTGGCGAAAACCAGCTTGACGAAGCCACCACAAAGCTTCATCTGCAACTGATAAAAAACGAAGCAGACAAAAATTTCAGCCTGCGCAAACTTGATGCGTGGGTGAAGATTCTGATGAAAGCGAATGCAGAAAGACGCGTATTTAATCACAAAGAGCTTCAGTCTTTTTTGTTCAACAAGCAACTTGACGTTATTCGTAATTACTATCAATATTCATCGCGGCACAGTTTTGAAAACATCGCTTATTACGTTCGAAATTTTAAACGGTTAAGGGCCGGTATTTTCCCACGTAATTATTTTGAACTGGCCGCTCGCATTCTTTACCGGAACTGTTTCCGGCAATTGCTTGCGCACAAATAACCTTTAGCCATGGCGCTGATAACGGTGATTACGCCCTGCTATAACCAGGCTTTTTTTCTACCCGATGCTTTGCGCTCTTTGCAAGAGCAAACATTTCAGAATTGGGAATGCATTGTCGTTAACGACGGATCAACGGACGACACAGAAAGAGTGGCCCTGGAGTGGAGCGAAAAAGACAGCCGCATCAAATATTTTTCCAAGCAGAACGGAGGGCTAAGCTCGACCCGCAATTTTGGACTGCGAAAAGCATCGGGTAAATACATTCAATTCCTCGATGCCGACGATGCGCTTCACGAGAAAAAATTTCAATCGGCAATTTCATTACTGGAAAATGACGATGCGCTTGATTTGGTCATCACTGATTTTGTGGAGAGTGAAGAAAAACTTGAGAACACGTATTCTTCCTGGTGCAAATTGAGCGACAAGAAAATTTCCTACGAGTCTATTCTTCTTGAGTGGGATTCCCAGTTTTCAATACCCATTCATTGCGCTTTGTTTCGGTCAACCATTTTGCAGGGCTTGGGCTTCAACGAAAAATTGAAGGCAAAAGAAGACTGGTTGCTTTGGCTCGAAATCTTTAAACGCAATGCACAGTGCTCCCTCATTGCAAAGCCTTATGCCAACTACCGCCACCACGCACAAGCGATGACAAGAAACCACGACCACATGTATGAAAACGTTTACGAGGCGTATAAGTATGTGGCCGAAAACGAAAAATTGGGTCCTCTTATTTACCCCTTTTTTCACAAGGTAAATGCGTACTGGATGAAGCACCTGACGAAACACATGAGAGATGACCGTTACCGGTTGCGCAACGAAATTGCAGGCTCGATAAAAAAAGTGAAGAAGATTTTTCGCAGCCTAGTTTTGAAATAAATGAAAAGCTCCTCGGACCATCGGTATCAACAGGAATTATCTCATTATTTTAGGCCTGGTGTCAGTCCTTGTCGTTTCTGCTTGTTTTTAAAGAAGCACTATTTGCAATCATGGAAAATGCAACAATAAAGGTTACCGGGGAACTTGTTGCGCAACCGTTGCCTGACAAGCGTTACCGCATTGCTTTTCTGTCACAGGAAGATCCAACCGATCAGCGAACCTGGTCTGGCATTACCTATCATTTGTACAAACAGATGGGCCGGTTTTATGATGTACACTGGGTACATGCAAACGACGTAGCGTTAACAAGGCGGCGAATACTCTCTCTTTGGAACCGGATGGCGGATCTGCTTCGATGGAAATTCACAACGCATTATTTCCTGAACGCTTTTTTTCTCAGCCAGAGAGCGGAACAAAAGATAAAGAAGGAAAACTTTGATCTTGTTGTTGTTGGCGCCGGTGAATCTGAATTGATTGCATACTTGAAAACGCAAATACCTATCGTGTACATCGCCGATACCACGTTCCGCAACATGGTTAATTATTATCCCTGGCACACGGGTTTGTGCAAATTGGCTTTGAGACAGGGAAACAGGATTGAAAAAAACGCCATTCAAAAAGCAGCCCATCTTATTTACAGTTCTCAATGGGCCTCCAACTCTGCGATTAGGGATTATGGCGCAAAAGCCGACCGCGTTTCAATACTAAGTTTCGGCGCAAACATGTCCCGCCTGCCCGCTAAAGAGGAAGTAGAAGCGAGACCGTTTGCAAACCGTTGTCACCTTTTATTTTTGGGTGTTCATTGGGAGAGGAAAGGTGGTCCGATTGTGTACCAAACTTTTTTGGAATTGCGAGAAAAAGGCATTGACTGCCGTCTGACCATTATTGGGTGTGCTCCGTTTTTGCCAAAAGATGAGGATATAACGGTAATTCCTTTTTTGAACAAGAACGACAAGCAGCAATCGGAGCGCTTGTTTCAAATACTGATGGAGACAAGCTTTCTGTTTGTTCCCACAAGAGCCGATTGCACACCGGTTGTTTTTTCAGAAGCCGCTGCATTTGGTGTGCCGGTTATTACAACGCAAACCGGCGGTGTGGGAAGCGTAATAAGAGAGGGCAAAAATGGATACTGTCTTCCGCTGGAAGCAACAGCGGTCGATTACAGTGCGTTGATTGAAAAAGTTTGGTGCGACAAAGACCGGTACAATCAATTGCGGCTTTCTTCCAGAACAGAATACGATCAGCGCCTGAACTGGCATACGTGGATTATGAAATTTAACGTCATTGTGGAGAGTTTGGCGCTGGTAACAAAAACCAAAAGCCTTTCTAAATGACCCGTTCATCTGCGTTTCCCGGAAACAGTTTTCTGCAAGAAGTTCCGTATAAAAAGCTAACCGCGCTTCACGGAAACCATTCCCCGCAGATAAGCGTTATCATTCCTACCCGAAATTCTGCCGCCACAGTTGCCCATGCGCTAGACAGTTTGCTCTGCCAGTCCTTTACTGATTTTGAAGTATTGGTAATTGACGGGCAATCAACTGACGAAACGATCGAAATCCTCAAACAATACGCTCACAGCGATAAGCGGATTCAATGGTGGTCAGAATTTGACGAAGGCATTTATGATGCTATAAATAAAGGGATAACCAAGGCAGGTGGCGAATGGCTTTATTTTTTAGGGAGTGACGATACACTGCATGAAAAAGATGTGTTTGAAGGCGTCATGAGAATTGCAGTAAGCCAGCCCGGTGCAAAAATGATTTATGGAAATGTGCTGCTAAGCGCCTCCATCGGATTTGATTACGAATCATTGGTTTTTGCCGGTGAGTTTCACAGCAGTCGTTTGCTTACGGCTAACATTTGCCAGCAAGCCATTTTCTACCACCGTTCACTGTTTGCAAGTTTTGGTAAATTCAATACAAACTATAAGTTACTGGCGGATTGGGATTTCAATCTTCGTTGTTTCAATCGCATTAGCTCATTTTATACAGATCGTATTATTGCCAATTTTTCTGCCGGTGCTTCCAGCGCACAGTACAAGGATAAAGCCTTTCAAAAGGATTGGATACAAAACCTTGTTTTTATTTATCCGTACTCACCCAAACACCGGTATTTTCGCAAATGGAAAGGCGCTTTGTTGACCTTGTTTTTGCGTGAGCTTTTATCGCTTCATATTATCAGGGCTATCCGTGTAAGCAAGGTACTTTTCTACCAATTAAACACGCCGGCACTACACACGTGAACCCCGCTTTTGCAATTTATTTTCACATCAAATAAAGAATCGTTGAAATGACTACAACCGACAGCACTGCTATAAACGGCGTTACTGAAGAATGGTCCGAAGTTATTGAACCCCGCACCCGATTGTTGGATCTGCGCTTGAGTGAACTGTGGCGTTACCGCGACTTGGTAGCCATGCTCGTTCGCCGCGATTTTGTTACAAATTACAAGCAAACAATCCTGGGTCCGCTTTGGTTTTTCATTCAGCCACTAATTACAACCATCACCTTTGTTATCATTTTTGGCAAAATTGCGGGCATTGAAACAGGAGGACCTCCGCACCTTGTTTTTTATTTATCCGGCATAACCATTTGGAACTATTTTTCCGAAACGCTAAACCGCACAGCATCCGTTTTTAGAGACAATGCTTCCATCTTCGGCAAGGTTTATTTTCCGCGGTTGACCATGCCGCTCTCAATCGTTATTTCCAACATCGTAAGGTTTGGAATACAGTTTTCCCTGTTTCTTGCCGTATGGGGCTATTACCTGCTAAAAGGAAACACCATCCATCCCAATGCGTATGCATTGCTAACACCGGTTCTGTTAGTATTAATGGGACTACTCGCTCTTGGCTTGGGAATGATCTTTTCGGCGATGACAACCAAATATCGCGATCTTGTTTTCTTGTTAAGCTTTGGTGTGCAATTGTTGATGTATGCGACGCCCATCATTTATCCTCTCAGCAAGTTGGAAGGCAAATCTTACATGTGGGCAATTCTTGCAAATCCCATGACGCCGATTGTAGAAACTTTTCGTTTTGCCTTTCTTGGCGTGGGAATGTTTCAATGGTCGTATTTGGGTTATAGTGCAGTAGCGTCGCTGGGTATACTTGCCATTGGGACAATCATCTTTAATAAAGTAGAAAAAAGCTTTGCCGACACTGTATAAGCACGATTTTACGACGCATTTATTTTTTGAAACATGAGTGAGATCGTTATCAGTACAAAAAATCTGGGCAAGTTGTACCGGTTGGGAGAGGTGGGCACCGGCACGGTGAGCCACGATTTGAACCGGTGGTTGGCGCGGCTGCGCGGCAAGGAAGATCCCTTTGCCAAGGTGGGCGAAGTGAACGACCGCACCAAAAAAGGCAACAGCGAATACGTGTGGGCATTGCGGGAGGTTAACTTCGACATCCGTCAGGGCGAAGCCGTGGGCATCATCGGCCGCAACGGGGCGGGGAAGAGCACGCTTTTGAAGGTGCTTTCCAAGGTAACCGCACCCACCACGGGGCGCATCAAAGTAAAAGGCCGCATTGCGTCGCTCTTGGAAGTGGGCACGGGTTTTCACCCCGAACTGACGGGGCGGGAAAACATCTACTTAAACGGCGCCATTTTGGGCATGACCAAGCGGGAGATCACCCGCAAGTTTGACGAAATCGTGGACTTTGCCGGCGTGGACCGTTACATCGACACGCCGGTGAAGCGCTACTCGTCGGGCATGTACGTGCGGTTGGCCTTCGCGGTGGCGGCCTACCTGGAATCCGAAATCCTCATCGTGGACGAAGTGCTGGCGGTGGGCGACGCCGAATTCCAAAAAAAATGTTTAGGCAAGATGGGCGACGTCACGCACAAAGAAGGCCGCACCATCTTGTTTGTTTCCCACAACATGGCTTCCATTAAAAATCTCTGCTCTTCCGCCATCCTCATGAACAACGGCGGCATTGAAACCGAGGGCGACACCAGCATTGTGATTGACCAATACTTATCAGAGGGCAATGAAGTTGAACGATACATACAATGGACCGAGGAAGAAAGGCCTGCTGCACCGGAACTTGAAGTGCATTCCATCAAGGTGCTTGACCACAGAGGAAGAATGGACAGCATCTTAACCACCGATGAAGACATTCGCGTTGAAATAAATTACCGGTTAAAAGAGCCGCTGCGCAACCTGCGCGTAGGCATAAATTTTTTCACCACCGACGGATTGGAAATTATTTCGACCAGCGATTTTAATTTTCAGGACGCTTCGCGTTTGCGCAAGCCCGGCCTTTACAAAAGCGTTTGCATTGTTCCAAAGCACTTGCTAAACTTGGGAACACTAATCGCAAAAGTTGATTTCGACATTCCCAAAACAAAAGCTATCCTGATGGACATCCCGGTTTCCTTCACGGTTTCGGAACTGGCCTTTAATCAATTGGGAATTACAGCAACCAATCGTCCTGCAGGTGTTGTTCATCCCTATATGAAATGGGAAATTCATTGCGAACAAGAAGTGCTTAACGAACCCTAATGTTGGATTTTACCCGACTTCGCAAGAACACCAAAAAAGACTTCAGTAACCTGAAGCCGATAAAAGTAGCCATCCTGTCCGATTCGGCTTCGCAACTGCTGCATACGGCTTTGAAAGGATACGGTTACGACAAAGGTCTGCACTACGAAATTTTTGAAGCCGATTACAACCAGATCGAACAGGAAGTTTTCAATCCCGCATCGGCTTTCTATTCCTTTTCACCGCAAGTGATTCTGTTGGTAAAAACGACGCCTAAACTGGTTCAACAGTTTTACGATTGCGAGTCAAAAGAACGTGTGCTTTTTGCGGAAAGAAAAATGGCGGAGTTGAATGCTTTAACAACAGCCATTGAACAACGATTAACGGCGAAAGTCATTCTCTTTACATTTCAGGAAAAAGACGACCGGGTTTACGGAAACTATGCCAACAAACTGGCGCAATCTTTTTTGTATCAGGTGCGCAAACTAAATCTGCTTTTAATGCAAGCGGCGCAACAGCGACCAAACATTTTTATTTGTGATGTTCAGCAATTGACAACCGGAGCTGGTTGGCAAAACACCTGGGACGCAAAAAATTATTTTGCAACCGATCTTGTTTGGAGTCTTGATTTTCTGCCAACGGTTGCAAAGAACATCAGCGACATCGTTGAGGCAACCGAAGGAACGTTCAAAAAATGCCTCGTTGTGGATTTGGACAACACATTATGGGGCGGCGTTGTTGGCGACGACGGAATGAACGGCATTGAAATCGGCAATTTGGGAAGAGGCAAGGTCTTTACGCAGTTGCAAAAATGGATCAAAGAATTAAAGCAACGCGGTATCATCGTCTGTGTTTGCAGCAAGAACGCCGAGGCCATTGCCAAAGAGCCTTTTGAAAAACATCCCGATATGGTTTTACGGCTTGAAGACATTGCTGTTTTTGTGGCCAATTGGGAAAACAAAGTTGACAACCTGCGCTTCATAAAACAAACGCTCAACATTGGTTTTGATGCCATGGTCTTTTTGGACGACAATCCCTTTGAAAGAGGCATGGTGAAGGAAGCTATACCGGCACTTGCGGTGCCCGAGTTGCCGCAAGATCCTGCGGAATATTTGGACTACTTGCAAAACCTGAATCTTTTTGAAACGGCTTCGTTTACCGCTGAAGATGTTCATCGCGTTCAGTTGTACCGCGAAGAAGCCGCACGGACTGCTTGGCAAAAAACATATGCAAACGAAGAAGATTATCTGGCGAGCCTCGAAATGAAAGCCGAAATTCTTCCGCTGAACGATTTTACCATTCCGAGAGCCGCGCAGCTTTCCCAACGATCAAATCAATTTAATTTGCGCACCGTTCGGTACACGGAAAACGATCTTCAAAAAATCGCGGCATCGTCACTGTACGCGTCTCTTGTTGTAAGACTGAAGGACAAGTTTGGCGACTACGGTATCATCAGTTTTGTTGTGTTGAAGAGAGCCGGCAGTGAATTGTTTATTGAAACCTGGCTAATGAGTTGCCGTGTTTTGAAGCGGGGCGTTGAGCGGTTAGTTTTAAATCACATTGTATCCGTTGCCAAAAATTGGAAGGCAAACACGATCATAGGAGAATATCTGTCAACACCCAAAAACGCTCTGGTAAAACATCACTATGAGCAGCTTGGGTTTTCGGGTTCGGGTTCTCATTGGCGTCTGCCGATACAGAATTATGTAGAAAAAGAGGCAGCGATTGAATTAATAAATATGAAACAAAACGAGCCGTACATCGCGGCCTCAAATTTTGAATAGATCAAATGACGAAAGAGCAAATTTTACAGAAATTGCGCAGCGTTTTCGACGATGTTTTTGAAGGCCACTCCACCGAAATTTCAGAGAGTACGACGGCCAATGACATCGAGGAATGGGACTCGCTAACGAACATAGAATTGATGGTGGCCGTCGAAAAAAAGTTCGACATTAAACTGACCTCGTCCGATATCAACAACCTTCAAAACGTAGGCGATTTGTGCCGCGTCGTTCAAACAAAAATTGCCGCCTGAGTTTTTGCGATGAACGTTGTAAGAAAAGGTTTTTTTTGGATGGGTGTATGGCGCAGAACCGCGGCTTATTACACCTGGCAATTTTTGACGAAGCACGTTTGGTTTCTGCGTGTTTTTTACGAAACCGGCAAAACCGAAGCCTACGTCACGTTTAAGATTTGGTTCTTTCAAAAGGTGCTTGGCTTTAACCGCCGCGTGTACTGGCCGGTGCATTACCGGAGTACCGTTAATCTTTTTGAAAACATTGTCATCGGCGTGGGCAGCGCACCGGGCTTGTCGCCAGGTTGTTACATTCAAGGCAGGGGAAGGGTCATCATTGGAAACTACGTGGGCATTGGTCCGAACGTAGGCATCATAAGTGGCGGACATCAACTGTTTGATTTCCGCGTGCCCACAAAAGGATACATCAAGATCGGCAATTATTCCTGGATCGGCATGAACAGCGTCATTCTCGAAAACGTGGAACTCGGCGACTTCACCATTGTGCAGGCCGGCTCGGTTGTAAAAAAATCTTTCAAACAAGGCTATTGCGTCATCGGCGGAAATCCGGCTGTTTTGATCAAGGAGTTTCCGCCCGAAAGCCATCATTTATTTGAACGCTATAAAAACGAATACGAATACATCGGTTATATGCGTGCACACAAATTTGCAGAATACCGAAAACGATATTTATGGTTTTGAAAACACACCCCGTCCCTTACCGTCAATGTACACGGTGTATTCTTGACACCGTGGACGATCCGAAGATGTCGTTTGATGAAAACGGCGTTTGTTCGCATTGCCGTCAATACGACGAGCAGGAAAAATATTATTTGAAAGAAGGTAAAGAAGCCGAAGCATTGCTTTCGTCCACACTGCAACAGATAAAAGATTATGGCCGCGGCAGAAAGTACGACTGTCTGATTGGTTTAAGCGGAGGCGTGGACAGCAGCTATGTGGCTTATCTGGCAAAGCAATACGGATTGCGAGCCTTGTGCGTACATTTCGACAACGGCTGGAACTCGGAACTCGCCGTGATGAACATTCACCACATTGTCAACAAACTGAACTTCGATCTGGAAACTTACGTGATTGATTGGGAAGAATTTAAAGACCTTCAACTGGCTTACTTGAAAGCTTCCGTTATTGACATTGAAGTTTTGACCGATCACGCCATCTACGGAACAATGTTTAAGATTGCCAGGCAAAACGACATTAAGTACGTTTTGGGAGGCCACAACATTGTTACCGAGGGCATTTTGCCTTATCATTGGACCTACGACAAAAAAGATTACATCAACATCAAAGCCATTCACAAACAATACGGAGAAAAGCCGCTCAAAACCTTTCCGTTTTTAGACCGGAAGATGAAAAAGTTCATCGCCAACTCGGGTGTTGAATTTGTAAACTACCTGAACTGGGTACCGTATGTAAAAGACGAAGTGAAAAAGATATTGCAGAAAGAATTGGCCTGGAAAGATTACGGCGGAAAGCATTACGAAAGCATCTGGACCCGTTTTTACCAAGGCTATATTTTGCCAACGAAATTCAAAGTTGACAAACGCAAAGCGCACCTGTCAACTTTAGTTTGCTCGGGACAAATGACCCGCGAAGAGGCGCTGGCAGAGATGAAAACTCCGCCCTATGACGCACAACAATTACAGATTGACAAAGAGTTTGTGTTGAAAAAATTTGGCATTAACGAAGCAGAGTTTGACAGGCTGATGAAACTTCCGGTACGCAGCCATAAGGAATTTGACACTGAAGGTTCTCTCTTCAATTATTATCCGGTTTTAAAGCCATTGAAGCCCGTGTGGAATGCGTTTAAAGTAGCCACAGGGAAATAATCCGTTACCGTTCATATTTATGTCTATGTCGAAAACAGCGATAGAGTTATCCAATCTGGGCAAGTTGTACCGGTTGGGAGAGGTGGGCACCGGCACGGTGAGCCACGATTTGAACCGGTGGTTGGCGCGGCTGCGCGGCAAGGAAGATCCCTTTGCCAAGGTGGGCGAAGTGAACGACCGCACCAAAAAAGGCAACAGCGAATACGTGTGGGCGTTAAAAGATATTTCATTTAGCATTCCTCAGGGTGTTGTGACCGGCATCATTGGCCGCAACGGGGCGGGGAAGAGCACGCTTTTGAAGGTGCTTTCCAAGGTAACCGCACCCACCACGGGGCGCATCAAAGTAAAAGGCCGCATTGCGTCGCTCTTGGAAGTGGGCACGGGTTTTCACCCCGAACTGACGGGGCGGGAAAACATCTACTTAAACGGCGCCATTTTGGGCATGACCAAGCGGGAGATCACCCGCAAGTTTGACGAAATCGTGGACTTTGCCGGCGTGGACCGTTACATCGACACGCCGGTGAAGCGCTACTCGTCGGGCATGTACGTGCGGTTGGCCTTCGCGGTGGCGGCCTACCTGGAATCCGAAATCCTCATCGTGGACGAAGTGCTGGCGGTGGGCGACGCCGAATTCCAAAAAAAATGTTTAGGCAGAATGAAAGAGGTCAGCACCAACGAAGGCCGCACCATCTTGTTTGTTTCCCACAACATGGCCGCTATTAAAAATCTCTGTAGCCAATGCGTCTTTATGAACAACGGCCAGGTAGTGCAAATTGGACCGACTGGGGACGTTCTGGAACGATATCTTGCCGACGCGAATCACGAGCAGCGAGTCTTGAATTGGCAAAACGGAGGACGGCCAAGTTTTCCGGAATTGGATGTTCAGCTGATCGCCGTTGAGGACGAAAAAGGCAATCGTGACAATGCACTGAGCACGACAACCAAACTGCTTATTCGGATCGAATATTTATTGAAAATGGCAGTAAAGGGTTTACGTGTTACGATGAGCGTATATAGCTACGACGACATCGAAATTTTTTCGTCGAGTGACTATGATTTTGTGGGCGAAAGCAGCATTCGCGAAGCGGGATTCTATTCTAGCATTTGCCACATCCCGAGCCACTTGCTAAACGTAGGAAATTATATACTCAAAGTACACTTCGACATACCCGGCATCAAAAATATTATCATTGACATTCCTGTTGAATTCAATATTTCAGAGGGGATGTACAACCAACTCGGCCGAACTGTTTCGCACAAGCCCGGCGGCCTTATACATCCGTTTTTACAGTGGGACGTATTGTATAAAGGAAATGGCATAGCCGCAAAACAACTGTGTCCTTAAACCCAATCTGAATGAAGGTCGCCATTGTCGATTTTGACCATTATGAAATGACGTATTCGCTCATAAAGTGTTTGGCCGTTCGCACCGATGCAATTGATGTTTATTCCACCGGAGAAATTATTGCCCTACTGAAGAAAAGTCAATTGCCAAAAAAAGTGAGCCTTTGCTGGTTTAAAACAGGCGATGTTGCAAAGCTGAACGATACGTTTAAAACGGAGAGTGCGTACGACTATGTTTTTCTGAATACCCTGAACGATCATTTTCCTCTTGCCAATGCGTTTCTGGACAGGCTGCGGAGCGGTAACAGTAAAATTATTTTGACTCTGCATAACGTGAATTATTGGTTCACCATGGCTCGCAGATTAAAAGTTTTCAAACGTCCCCGTAACGATGAACACAGGGCGATGTTGAAAATTGCCCAAAAAGTTGACGCTTACTTGGTCATTAGTGAAAACCAGAAAGACTATCTCAAATACGACATCGGCGTCAAAAAAAAAGTGATTGTATTTCCTTATTTCATTTTTGAGCCGCAACCGCAGAAAGTATCCGTAGAAAAGACCAATAAACTGGAAATTGTCATTCCCGGAACGCTTGAGTACGGACGAAAGGATTATGAGGTGGCCGTTGAGGTTTTTAAAATATTGGACAAGCGGCTTTTCAAGCTTGTCTTGCTAGGACACATAAAAGACGAATACGGAGCAAACATTCTAGTCGAATGCCAAAAACTTCAGGACGAAGGTCTCGAGGTGGTTTGGTTTTCCAAATACATTCAGCCTGACGAATTTGAGCGAGTTATGACAGAAGCGGATGTCGTTTTTGCACCCATTAGGGTCAACACAAAACACCGTGGCATTGCGGAAGTTTATGGGCGTACAAAAGCAACTGGCGCAATCTTCGATTTGATCCGGTACAGCAAGCCTGGTGTTTTCCCTCGGTCGCTTCACATTCCTTCGGAGTTTCAGGATTCGGTTGTAACCTACACGACGGTGAACGAACTGAAAGAAGTATTTAATAGCATGCTGCAGAAAAGACACCTTCTTGCTTTGCAAGCACATGCACAGAAGGTGTCCACTAAATACGCCTATGCGAACGTTGCTGAAAGTCTCTTTCAACAATTGTCAACATTGAACTGAACTCAAAATTCTACCGTTTTGAAACAAATTGTTTCGATCATAACACCCAGTTTTAACCGTGCTGATTTGGTCACAGAAACTGCCGATTCCATCTTTGCCCAAACTTACCCGTATTGGGAGTGGGTTATCGTCGAAGATGGCAGTACTGATAACAGCTGGGAAGTATTGCAGGCAATAGCTGCGAAAGACAGCCGGGTAAAAATTTTTCAACGCCAGCGATTGCCTAAGGGCGCCTGTGCCTGCCGCAACATTGCGGTAGAAAATTGCACCGGCGACTACGTGATGTTTTTAGATACAGACGATGTACTGGCACCGTATTGCCTTGAACAAAGAGTGGCTGCCATGCAAGAAAACCCAGATTGTGATTTCGTTATTTTTCCCATGCTCCTGTTTGAAAATGAATTGATGGATTTAAATGTGCTGTGGAATATTGACAAAGATAAGGATGACATTCATCGCATACTTACCGGTGATGCCGTGTGCCAAGGAACGGGGCCGCTTTGGAAAAAAAGCTCTTTTCAACAGGTCGGTATGTGGCGCGAAGACTTGGCACTATGGCAAGATGTAGAACTCCACATTCGGAGTCTTTTGTGGCCAATGAAGTATGTTAAACGTCTTGATTTGAATCCGGATGTTTATCTACGGGTTTCTTATACGAGCCTGTCCCGCAGTGGCTACTATACGCTTCCCAAAATAAAGAGCCGTATGGAGGTTCTCGTGTACACGTATCGAACCGTGCGGGAAAAGGGCGTATTTGAGCAATATCGTAACGATGTGTCGACCCTCGCAAACGACATTGTTCTAAGCGCAATTGTAGGTGGTCATTATAGCGAAGCCAAAAAATTTCTTGCCTTTTGCCGAAATGAAAACCTTTTCGATCTTTCTAAATACAATGCCGTTCAAAACTATCTTTCCGTACGCAAATCGAAGTTGTCAAAAATTAAAGCTGTTGACAGCTTCTTTTATCGGAAAGCCAGGCTTCTGCAAATTGCCACGGACAACACCATCGGAAAAATTTCTTGGAAACCATCTTCCGTTTCCCCGGTTTTATTTTAAATACGCATGACCGACAAAGACGTCCTCATTTCAATTGTCATTCCGGTAAAAAACGCAGAGCCCTGGCTTCACGATTGTTTGCGCGGCATTCAGGAACAAACCCTGTTCTCGCAGACGGAAATTGTCTTGCTTGATTCGGGTTCCACAGACAATACACTAGAAATTGCCAAGACCTATCCGGTACGCCTTTACTCTATTCGGCCGGAAGACTTTAATCATGGCTTAACACGCAACGTCGGTGTAAAGTATTGCAAAGGCAAGTATGTTGTAATGACTGTACAGGACGCGAAACCTACCGATAGTTATTGGCTCCAAAAGTTACTCGATGGATTTTCGGTTGGCGACAACGTAGCAGGTGTTTGCGGCCAACAAGTGGTTCCGAAAGATCGCGATAAAAACCCCGTGGATTGGTTTCGTCCTGTTGACGAGCCGAAGACAAAACTCTATGCTTTTAAGGCAGAAGATTTTGATGCGTTGTCACCCGCGGAGAAAAAAGCTGCCTGCAGTTGGGACGATGTAAACGCAATGTATAAAAGAGAAGTAATGGACGAAATCCCCTTCCGCAAGATTTCCTACGGTGAAGATGTCATTTGGGCGCGGGAAGCTTTACGCAAAGGGTACACATTGGTGTACCAACCGTCGGCTAGGGTTTACCATTATCACAATGAGAATGTGGATTACATGTTCCGGCGTAGCCTTACGGTTATGTATCTCTGGTACAAGAGCGTTGGCTTTTTATATCCGAAGGAACCGCTCAGTCTTCGATCGGTTTTGAGCATGATGAAAACCATAGCAATCACCAAGCCGCTGAGTACCGCGGAGAAATACAAATGGATGGCCTATAATTTTCAACGCCACCGATCAAGCCAGCGTGCTTATCAGGCTTTCTTTGCCGCACTGGCCCAAGGAGAGGAAAGTCTAGATGAATTGCATGAAAAGTATTGCGGTAAGCCTCCGGTTCCGCTCAAACCTACTTCGTTTGAAAAAGCGAGTGCAGGCGAAAAAATTTTCGCTAAGAACGAATCGTTTAACGAGGATTAATCTTCTTTTTCGAACAACATTAAAACGTCTTTGTGATAAACGTCAACAAACCTTTCTTACCGCCGATAGAAGAGTACAATGCTTACGTGGAAAGCATTTGGAAACGCAATTGGTTAACCAACAACGGCCCGTTGGTAAATGAGCTTGAGTTGAAGTTAAAAGAATACCTCAACGTCGAGCACCTGTTGTTTTTAAACAACGGTACGATCGCGTTGCAAATCGCCGTTAAAGCGCTGAATCTCTCCGGCGAAATCATCACCACGCCTTTTTCTTTTGTTGCCACCACCAGCAGCATTGTTTGGGAAGGTTGCCAGCCTGTGTTTGCCGACATTGACCCGCATACATTAAACATTGACCCGGCTTCGATTGAAAAGGCCATTACCGATAAAACGTCAGCCATCCTTGCAACACACGTTTACGGTAACCCCTGCGACATTGACGCCATTTCGGCAATTGCAAGGAAGCACAAGTTGAAGGTAATTTACGATGCGGCCCACTGCTTCGGAACGCTTTACAAAGGCAAAAGCGTTTTTGCTTACGGCGATGTGTCAACGACAAGTTTTCACGCCACAAAATTGTTTCATACAATTGAAGGCGGCGCCGTGTTCACGCAGGATCCTGACTTGCTGAAGAAGATGGCTTATATCCGCAATTTTGGATTTGACGGTCCGGATAATTTTGCCGAGTTGGGCATCAACGGTAAGAACTCCGAATTTCATGCGGCAATGGGATTGGCAAACCTGAAGTATGCTGATGAAATTCTAAAGCAGCGAAAAGCTTCCTGTAAATATTACGACGAACGTTTGGTAAATCTGAAGCACACAAAAATCAGGTTGCAGGAAGAGGGCGGATTTAATTATGCGTATTATCCCATTATTCTTGAAAGCGAAAGCATGCTTCTGAAATGCATGGAAGAGTTGAATGACAACCGGATATTCCCGCGCCGTTATTTTTATCCAAGCCTCTCCTCGTTAAAATACGTTCAGAACGCGGAGATGCCGGTATGCGATTCAATTGCAAAACGGGTTTTGTGCCTTCCGCTTTATCACGACCTCGATAAATTCGACATTGACTTTATCTGCCGCATTTTATTGCGCAGCCAGAAATATCAATTTTTAAATTCGTTGTTGGGATGAGGTTGGCCATCATGCAGCCTTACGTTTTTCCTTACGTAGGTTACTTTCAATTAATTGCCAGCGTTGACCGGTTCGTGATTTACGACGACGTTGCTTACATCAAGCAAGGTTGGATTAACCGGAACCGTATCTTGCTTAATGGAAAGGATCACCTTTTCACACTTCCCTTGCAGGACGCAAGTCCCAACAAGTTAATCCGGAACATAACCCTTCACCCAACGCTCTTTAAAGGCTGGAAAGAAAAATTTTACCGGACGTTAGAAGCTGCATATAAAAAAGCGCCGTTTTACAACGAGGCCGCTCCATTGATCCATACCATATTGGAAAAGCCGGCAGAAACGATTTCAGAACTTGCTGCGCAATGCATAAAAACTGTATGTAATTACACCGGCATTGCAACCGAATTTGTAATCACCGCTACCGGTTATGACAACGCTTATTTGAAAGGCGTGGATAGAGTTATTGATATTTGCAAACAGGAAGGCGCTCTTACCTACATAAATGCCATCGGCGGGAGAGAACTTTATAAAAAAGATGTGTTTAACGCAGAAGAACTGGAACTAAAATTTCTTCAGCCAACGGTTCATGCCTATCCGCAATATGCGCACCCTTTTGTGTCCGGCCTTTCCGTGGTTGACCTGCTTATGTTCAATAATAATGACCAGTTGCGCGAATATTTTTTGGACTTCAAACTTATTGACTGAGTTTTCTTTACTCAGAGTCTGTAATGAGTACAATTGTTTACCGCACCAAAGCAGCGACTGAAGCTGAAATTGCAACACACTTAAGCCAATGCGCAGCCGGTTTTATTCCGCCGCTTGACCAAAGGATAAACATTGCGGAATACGCGGCCAAACTGTTTGCAAAAGCCGTGAGTTTCGAAGCCTGGAACGATGGGTTGCTGGAAGGTTTGATTGCCTGTTATTTCAATTCTGAAAGCAAACAGGCATATATCACCAGCGTAAGCGTAAGCAAGGCTTTGCAAGGCGGGGGGGTAGCCCTTCAACTTTTGCTGAATTGCCTGCAATACGGCAAACAGCACGGGATGAAAACAATCCGGCTTGAAGTAAACAAGGACAATCTTCGTGCAATAAATTTTTATGAAAGGAACGGCTTTGCCAAAGAAGAAGCGAACGGCAATTCTTTCTTTATGTTTCTTTCGCTGAAAGATATGCCGCTCAATATTACTGCTTAATTATACCGTTTCTTTAAAACTGATTCATGCTTTTTGCCCAACCCGATGAACGTCCTCTGGTTAGTGTTTGCGTCATTACCTATAACCACGAAAAATACATCAAAGCCGCTGTAGAGTCGGTGTTAATGCAGGAGACTGATTTTCCTTGTGAATTCATCATCGGCGAAGACTGTTCGACCGATAACACTAGAAAGATTTTGCAGGAATATGCAGAGCGCTTTCCCATTCGCCTTTTGTTGCCCGAAAAGAACCAGGGCGCACAGCAAAACTGGAAAGCGGTCATGCAAGCTGCCCGTGGTAAATACGTCGCTTTTTTTGAAGGCGATGATTGCTGGACCGATCCGCAAAAGCTGGCAAAGCAATTCAAGGCTTTGGAAGATCATCCCGAAGCCGTGTTGTGCTACACGAATGCAAAAATTTTCGACACAAAGAATCCGGACAGCAACATCTATTTTAGGGAAGAAAACAAACCGCCTGTCTTCAAGAACAAATACGAAACTGTCCGGTCTTGTCCCATGCCAACGTGCACAATCTTTTTTCGCAACGTGCTGCCCGAATTGCCGGCATGGTCGTTAAAAGCTTATGCAGGCGATTACATTCAGGTAGCCTTGCTGGCTAAATACGGCGGTATCTATTACCTCGATGAAATTTGCGGTCTTCACGTACACCATTATCACGGCCTGAGCCGTGCGATACCGCTGGAAGATTTTTATTACAACGACGCACCACTGTATCTTAACTTCCTGCCATATTTCAACTACGAGTCTAAATATTTTGATGCAGTACTGGAACGTTATATCGGCACTGTGGACAAGCTTTTTCACATGAAGCAGTTCAAGCGGGCAATCAAACTTTATTGGAACTTGCCTTTTGCCGATATTTTAAAATACTGCCTTCGTATTCCAAATATTATCAAGCAGGGCGTCAAGCTGCATTTCTTGTTTTTTTTAAGCAAGGGCCGTACGTACCGCTAACGTTCAAACTATAGAGAAAATGGTCAGTGTTCTTACCACTTCCTACAATCGAGAAGATTTCATTGGCGAAGCCATAGAAAGTGTGCTTGCGTCCACATACACCGATTTCGAATACATCATTGTTGACGATTGTTCCAAAGACGGCACGGTTGACATCATTCGCCGCTACGCAAAGCTTGACAAGCGCATAAAATTTTTTGTCAACGAAAAAAATTTAGGCGACTACGGGAACCGGAATAAAGCCGCTGGTTACGCATCGCGGAAGTACATCAAGTACATTGATTCGGATGACCTGCTTTATCCGCATTGTTTGCAGGTGATGGTAAATAGTATGGAACGTTTTCCAGAAGCCGGCTTTGGCCTTTCTTCAACGGAAAGTTTACGGCATCCATTTCCTGTTTTACTTAAACCCAAAGAAGCTTACCTCGAACATTTTTTTGAATCGGGGCATTTTTACCGGGCGCCCGGTTCTGCCATTATCAGGAAAGAAGCCTTTGATGCAGTTGGAGGTTTCAGCGGCGAGCGCATGATTGGCGACACGGAATTGTGGTTCCGGTTGGGACGGCAATTCCCGTTGGTAAAATTTCCGCCTTTCCTTTACTGGTCGCGCTATCACGAAAGCCAGGAGTCGCAGAGCGATTACGCCAAAAAAAAGTACGACGAGCTGCAAAAAAGAGTCTTAGAAAATGCGTTTGCACACAAGGACTGTCCACTAAACGATGAAGAAAAAGAACGCGTTTTAAAGATGCTTCGCCGTAAAAAAATGAAAAGCACCGTTTTCAAATATCTTTCCAGCGTTACCGGAAATTAATTGCAACCCCTTTTCTATCCATGCGCCTGCTGATCTTAGACCAAAACTATCCGCACCTCGAAAACCTGATGGGCGACGTGTTTGTGCACGTGCGTGCAAAAGAATACGCCAAGCGCCACGAGGTAAAAGTGTTCTCTTATTTTCAGGAGCCTTCCGAAATTGTTTACGAAGGAATTTCTTTGCAGCGTTTCGACAATGTGGACGCACTGGCAGCCGCCGTCAAAGAATACAAGGCCGATAAAATTCTCATCCACTTCTATCAGCCCTGGATGTTGGAAAAAATCATCCGGCAGGTTAACGTTCCCGTAATTATTTGGGTGCATCTTTTTGAAGCCATCGGCTGGTACCGCCGCCTGTTCAATTATACCTTGTACTCGCCGGTGTTTTTCCGGTTCGTTCTTAAAAATATCCGGCAACAGTACCGCTTCAGGCAATTGATAAACTATGCGAACCGCACCAGCCGCATTCGTTTTGTTTTTGTATCGGACTGGATAAGAAGAACTGCGGAAAAAGATACGCTGACGAAAATTAAAGCCTTTGATGTTATTCCCAATCCGGTTGACATTTCGCTTTTTGCTTACCGGCCAAAGAACGATGAACAGCGCAAAAAAGTACTGGTGCTGCGTTCTTTCGATTCGAGAAAATATGCGAACGATGTTTACGTGAAAGGCCTGCTTTTGCTTTCGAAGAAAAAAGCCTTTCAGGATTTCACGTTTACCATCATCGGCAAAGGGCCGTTGTTCGAAAAAACGCTGGCACCCTTGCGCCTGTTTAAAAACATCGAAATAACCAATGGTGCCGTGCGGCAAGTGCTGATTCCCGCGCTGCACGAACAATACGGCGTTTTTCTTTGTCCCACCCGGCAGGATTCGCATGGCGTTTCCATGTGCGAGGCCATGGCCAGCGGGCTTGTTCCCATCGCTTCTAACAACAGCGCCATCCCTGAGTATGTGGAGCACAACAAAAGCGGTTATCTTACCAACAATTCAGCTCAACAAATTGCCGGTGCATTGGAAGAACTGCTTGAAAAGCCTGACAAATTTTTGCAGATGTCGAAGAGCGCCGCCGAAAAAGTAAGAGAGCGCTGCAACATCGAAAACATTTCAAAAAAAGAACTCGCCATCATCGAATCATAAAACATGAGTGTACCCTTAGTGAGTGTGTTAATCACTTCCTACAACCGCGAAAAATACATTGCCGAAGCCATTGAAAGCGTGCTGGCGCAAACCTTTGACGATTATGAAATCATTGTTGTGGACGATGCTTCAACAGACGGAACGATTGACGTTATTAAAACGTATGCAGCGAAAGATGCCCGCATTCGTTATTACGTTAACGAAAAAAATTTGGGCGACTATCCCAACCGCAACAAAGTGGCCAGCTACGCCGTTGGAAAATATTTGAAATACATTGACTCCGACGACGTGATGTACGATCACTGCCTGCACGTAATGGTTAGCAGCATGGAAAGATTTCCAGAAGCCGGCTTTGGGCTTTGTACTATTCAAGATCCACACAAGCCTTTTCCGATGGCTATTCCGGGCAAGCAGGCGTATGAAGAACATTTCAGTGGTTTAGGACATTTTCACAGGGCTCCCGGATCGGCCATCATCAAACGCGAAGTTTTTGAAAAAGAGGGCGGTTTTTCGGGACGCCCGCTGATTGGCGACAATGAGCTTTGGTTTAAACTGGCCAACCGTTACCCGGTGGTAAAATTTGTAAGCGGTTTGTATTGGGACAGGAACCACGGCGATCAGGAGCGGTTCAGCAACTATGCCAAGAAGCACTACCGCAAACTTCGGTACGATACGACTGTAGCCGCTTTGAACAATAAAGAATGCCCGCTTGGTGGCGGGGAAAAGAGCAGGGCTTTGAAGCGGATAAAACGCGAATTTCAAAAGCACCAGTTGAAGTCTGCGTTGCTGGATTTTAAAGAGATTTTCATCAAGCGCAAAAATCCCTACGACAGATTGTGATATTGAGTTATTGGGCTATTGAAGTATTGTCTTTCAATTGTCCGATCTCTCGTTTTTACAACATTCGAATATCAGTTTTCTATGGCAACATTTAACGCGGAACAGTATTGGGAAAACCGGCTAAAGCAACACTACGATTTGGTTGGTGTCGGCGACATTTCACTCAGCGAAACGTATAACCGCTGGAGCTACAAAGTGACGAGACAAATTCTGCTCAGGCTTTTCAAAAAATACAGCGCCGGCAAAACCAATAATGTTCTGGATGTGGGTTCGGGAACCGGCTTTGTCATTGACGTTTGGAAAACACTCAACAAGCAAGCAACCGGCGTTGACATTTCGACAACGGCCGTGGAAAACCTTCGTCTTCGCCATCCGGACTACTCATTTTTTCGTTGCGACATCGGGAAAGAAAAGCTGCCGCTTGCACAAAACAGTTTTAGCATTTGCAGTGCGGCTTCAGTTCTTTATCATTTGGTTGACGACGAATCGTTGCAAAGCGCTTTAAATAATATTTACAACGTGCTGGAGAAGGACGGCATATTTATTTTTTCTGAAAACTTTATCCACGAAAAAAGCTTTCTCACCACGCATCAAAAATGCCGCACACTTGCCGAATACGAAGCAGCATTACAAAAAAGCGGTTTTGAAATTCTTGGCCGTGTGCCTAATTACGTTTTGATGAACGAACCGATGGATGCACGTACCAAACTCACGCCGCGAATTTGGAACCTGCTGACGCACACGTCGAAGAAGAGCGGTCTTTTTGATAAAATTATCTGGCCAGCATTGTACCCGGTTGAGTTGTTACTTACGTCTGTGTTGAAAGAATCACCTGCACAGGAGTTCATGATTTGTAAAGTCATAAAGTGATGCACGTTCTCATCATTCCATCCGAAGGTTTTGTTCCCGACGAGGACAAACTTGCGGGCATCTTTCAATATCATCAGGCGGTGATTTTAAAAGAGGCCGGTTACCGCGTGGGCGCCTTGTCGGTGCGGCTTTCTTTTTCGGTACCCATGATTGCAAAAGGCATAGCTTTTAAGCTCATTGGCAAAAAAGCCGGCAACGCCACGGACGAAAAAAATATTCCGGAATTGATGCGTCTTGGCTTTAAAAAATTTTTTTCACCCAAAGAATACATTAAGACCGAAACCCTTGATGGCATAAAGGTTTACCGCATTGACGGCCTTTACCGCCGCAAGCCGGCCAACAACAAAAATCACCTTAGCTGGATAAAGGCCGGAATGCACTGTTTTGAAAACTATCTGGAAAAAGAAGGCCGTCCTGACATCATTCATGCGCACGACGCCATTTATGCCGGTATGTTGGCCGAACGCATCCACGCAAAATACGGCATCAAATACCTCATTACAGAACACAGCAGCAGCTTTGCCCTGGGCGCAACCGATGCAGGCATTTTGCGACGGGTAAGAAAAGCGCACAAATCCGCTGCGGGCTTGTTTGCGGTAAGCGAAGCCTTTGCGCAATTGCTCAACGGCATGTTTAATTTTCAGCGCTTTTGCTACCTGCCCAACGTGTTGGACCAGTATTTGGAAAGAACAGATTACAAGCAGGCTAAAACCAGCAATGCAAAATTTCGTTTTCTTCACATTGCTGTTTTCAAACCCGTAAAAGATCAGCAGACGTTAATTAAGGCATTTAAGCTTGTGGTGAAGCAAAACGAAGACGTTGAATTATTGATTGGTGGCGACGGCGAATTGGTTGATGAACTTCACTCCCTGGTGCAGAAGAACAGCCTGCAGAATCACATTCGTTTTCTTGGCCGCTTAAATCGTGACGAAGTGATTGAGCAATTGAAAGCTTGCGACGCGTTTGTGCTTTCGAGTAAATACGAAACCTTCGGTTTGGTGATTGTAGAGGCGATGTTGTTTGGCAAACCTGTTATTGCCACCCGCTGCGGCGTAAGCCAAAAAATTGTGGACGATAAGATTGGGTATGTGGTGGAAGTGGGCGATGAAGAAGCCTTAGCAGAAGCCATGCTGAAAATGATGAAAACAACAGAACGTTACGACGCAGATTATATTCGCAACTTTACCATTGAGCATTTTGGCAAAGAGCGGTTCCTGCAAAACCTCAGTAAAATTTACAAAGAAGCTGTATAAATGAAAACAGAAAAGACTTACCAGCAGTGCAGTTTATCGGTGATGGATACCATCGCCGACCCAGATATTCGGTTTGATGAAAACGGCGTGTGCACTTATTATCAGGATTACCTGAAGGCCGAGGCCCAACACGTGAAAAAAGGAGAGGAGGGAAAGCGTGAACTGGAGCGCTACATCAATGAAATAAAAGAAGACGGGAAAGGCAAGCCTTATGACTGCATCATTGGCCTGAGCGGTGGTGTGGACAGCACCTACGTGGCTTATTTGTGCAAACAATACGGCCTGCGTCCGCTTGCAGTTCATTTTGACAACGGCTGGAATTCGGAACTGGCGGTGAAAAACATCGAGAATATCGTGAGCCGCTGCGGTTTTGATCTTTACACTTTGGTGGTAGATTGGGAAGAGTTTAAAGACATTCAGCTCTCTTATTTGAAAGCCTCGGTAGTGGACATTGAAGTGGTTTCAGATCACGCCATTTTCGCTACGCTTTTGAAACTCTGTCTCAAGCACAATATTCATCACAGCCTGATTGGCAGAAACATTTACTCTGAATTTTTGATGCCGAAATCCTGGCTTTTTAACAAGAGCGATCACGTAAACCTGCTCGACATTCACAAGCAATTCGGTACAAAAAAACTAAAGACTTATCCGCTGAACGATACGTTATTGAAAAAACGTGTGGCCGTACACGGCATCAGCGAATTGAACATACTCGATTACGTAGATTACAACAAAGCCGAGGCGAAGAAAATCATTGCAGAGCAATTGGGCTGGCAGGACTATGGTGGTAAACATTACGAATCGCTGTTTACAAAATTTTACCAAGCCTATATTCTGCCGGAAAAATTTAAGATTGACAAACGCAAAGCCCATCTTTCGACGCTCATTTTTGCGGGGCAAATGACAAAAGCTGCCGCATTGGAAGAACTAAAAAAACCGCTTTACAGGCCTGAAGAATTTGCACAGGAAAAGGATTTCGTTCTAAAAAAATTTGGCTTAACGGAAGAAGCTTGGCAGAAGATTATGCAAACACCACCGCGTAGCCATTACGACTTTGCCACCGAGCAACCTTTGGATCATCGCTATCCATGGATGAAGCCAATAAAGAAGACTTACCGTTATTTCTTTCCGGTGAAATAAATTGTACCCTAACCATTTATCTTTTACGCGTATGATTGCCATTATTAATTACGGTTTGGGAAATTTGACTTCAATACAAAACATGTGCAGGCGGCTGGGTATTGAAGCCACCATAACCAACGATCCGGCGACTATACGGGCCGCATCAAAATTGATTCTTCCCGGCGTAGGCCATTTTAAAAAAGGTATGGAAAACCTGCACAGCAGCGGCCTGAAAGAATTATTGGATGAACTGGTGCTGGTGGAGAAAAAACCGATACTGGGCATTTGCCTCGGTGCGCAACTTATGACTAAGCACAGCGAAGAGGGCGATGTGGAAGGCTTGGGCTGGGTGGAGGCTTCCACCGTTCGTTTCGATCAATCCAAAGACAAGTCAATGAAGGTCCCGCACATGGGCTGGTCCGAAATCACAACCACGGGAAGCAATCCATTGTGGTCAAATCTTCCCGTAGGTCCGCGGTTTTATTTTGTGCACACTTATCATTTTTTATTTACAGCGAAAAACGAGATTAGCGCCACCTGTAATCACAGCTACGATTTTGTTTGTGCTTTTCAGAAAGGAAATATTTACGGTACACAGTTTCATCCTGAAAAAAGTCACAAGTTCGGGATGAAGGTGTTGGAAAATTTTAATCGGCTTTAATGGGAAGTGCACGCATCATTCCGGTACTGCTTTTGGCTAAGGGCGGGCTTTATAAAACGGTCAATTTCAAGAACGCTAAATACATCGGCGACCCTATTAACTCGGTAAAAATTTTCAACGAGAAAGAGGCCGACGAACTGCTTTTATTGGATTATACTGCCTCGGTTGAAAAACGTGGCCCAGATTTTGGTAAAATCGGCGAAATTGCCGGGGAGGCATTTATGCCGATGGCTTACGGTGGCGGCATTCGTACGTTGGATGATGCCAAAAAGGTTTTTGACAGCGGCTTTGAGAAAGTGGTATTGAACTCTGTGTTATTCGATGATCTCTCTCTTGTTGAAAAAATTGGTGCGATATACGGTGCGCAAGCCGTCGTAGGCTGCATTGACGTGAAGAAAAGTTTTCTTGGTGGCACCAAAGCGTACAGCTATTCCGGTACAAAAAAAAGTTCTTATACACCGTTGCAATGGGCAAAGAAAGTAGAAGAAGCCGGCGCAGGAGAAATCATTGTGAACAGCATTGACAAAGACGGAACCTGGGGCGGCTACGCACTTGACGTAATTTCTGAAGTGGCGCACAGCGTACAAATACCCGTTATTGCCTGTGGCGGTGCGGGCAGTGTTGCCGATTTTAATTCGGCGGTTGCGGCAGGAGCGTCGGCGGTTGCGGCAGGCAGCATGTTCGTTTACCAAAAGAAGGGAATGGGCGTGCTGATCTCTTTTCCTTCAGGCTTGCAAATTCAAAAGTGATAATTCAACTTCGCGGAGCGAAGAAGCGTAGAATCCAATAACAAGCATTTACAAACCACTATCCAATTGACTTCTTTCTATGAAATACCTCTTGTTGCTGGTGGCAGGGATCATCCTGCACACGGTATCCCGTTCACAAGGTTGTTCCGTTAATTATGTAGAGCCGTCCTTTCAATTACAAACTACCCATCCGGTTTGCGGCGGCAGTAGCGGTCAACTTGAAGTCATCAACGCTTCCGGGGGCGCGGCACCTTTTACTTACAGGTTGATTGAGTTAAATCTGACAAATTCGACGGGTGTTTTCACCGGACTTGCAGCGGGGACATATAGCGTAGAATTAAAGGATGCCTGCGGCACCATCAGAACCCGGCAGGCAACGCTGGTTCCCTTCCAGTTTTCATTTGATTTTAGCGTAGTTATGCTTGCGGGCGGCGCTTGTCATAAAGGCGAGGTTACCTTTACCACAAGCAATTCATCGTTTGTACACCAGTACGGTGTTTGCAACCCCGGAAGCAGCGATACAATCTGGAGCAATTCACCGGATATTATAGTGGATCCAATTATAAACCGTGCAGCCATACTGGTAAAAGACAACTGCGGGACAGTGTATGCAAAAAACTGGAATGCACCGACCGGCGTCTTTGGCTATATCAAAGAACTACAGTACAAAATACAGTGCACGGACGTGGACATTTATCCTGTGTTTTTCGGATTTGACGCGCCTTCGGTTTGTCTTTATGATTTTCAGACAAAGGCATTGATTCAATGCAAGCAAGCACCCGCAGGAAATTATTCGGGTGGCTTTCAAACAAATTTTTATGCCTTGAATTATACCCACGATTATTACGTAATCGTTCAGGATAATTGTAACAGGGATTCTGCTTATTTCCCCGTAAAACAAAGCTCCGGTGGCTCGCAAATAGACCCTTATGATTGGGATTGTACCACATTCAAGATGCACGTTGACGGCCCGCCGCCGCCTGCAAGCTGGTATGCGCTGCATCCTGAAGTGGACGGCTCTCCCGACAGTATTTGCCTTTACGATATTACCCGAAACCGCAAAGTGGGTTGCAAGTCACAGAACGACTATTTAAACTGGATAAACCCAAGAACCGGTGAGCCTTGGCCCTCCGGTGCCGTATGGGACAATCTTCCATACGGTTGTTACCGTGCCTATATATTTGATCCGTGCAGCGACAGCACTTGTACAATAGATTCCTGTGTGCGTTATCCCAATGGATTCAGATCCGCCGTTGCTGGAAACTGTACGATTAATCAAACGGCTGTGCAAGCTTGGTTTGACCCCGGCGCGAAAACCCCTTTTAATGTGAAGGTTCTTTATCCGGATGGGAGTATTGCCGTTAACTATCCAAGCAACAACACGTACAACTATGTTTTGTACAACACGTGGCCACAGCCGGGTACACTAACGGTTATTGCCTCTGATGGCTGCGGAAATGCGGATACAAGTTTTGTTAACCAACCCTCCATTTTCCCAACCAAACAAGTGGAGATGAAAGGGGGGTGCCCGGGTTTGTACGGTGATTCGGGCGGTGGCGATATTGTTTTAAAGGGGAACCCGCTAGCCTATAACTCAGCCACTGTCACCATTATAAAACGCGACGCCACGGACACGCTTGTCAACAGATCTTATTCAACGTACAACAGCACGACTGATCAGGTTGAGTTTTATTTCAGCAACCTGCCAACAGGTGTATATATTGTACAGTCGTCTATTGGTTGCATGAGCCTGAAGTTTTATGATACCATTGCCATTAACCCTTATGTGTATCCGCATCAGTTGGCCGATAGAATATATCAATGTGCTGCCAATCCCTATACGTTTAAGGACAGTACGTTAGGCGGTGTCCGTCCTTTGACCTATGAAATCTTACGAACCGATCCTATGTATGCGCCGTTGCTTACTGGTCCCCAGACAAGCAACGTTTTCAATATTCCTTCTGGGTTCAACCTCGATTCGATTACCATTAAGGCTTTAGACGCTTGCGGCAATTCGCATTCAAAAACATTTCCCGTTCAACACATGCCCGATTGCAATACGCTGGCCGTAGGGCCGGACGTGCAAACTCTTGCCGTTACAAACAAGTTGATAAGCGTTTATCCGAATCCCTCGAAAGGTCAATTTACAATTTTCATCAGCCAAAAGAAGAAGGCCGATTATCGCGTTGAGGTTGTTAATACGTCTGGTTCAGTAGTGTATCAAAAAATCTTTGAAGGAATTGATAAAAAAGAAATTTTGTTGAACGAGCATCTCGTGCCGGGTTTGTACATCATTCGAGTAACCGACCTTATTACGGAAAAAGTTTCGGTGTTTAAAGAAATTATCAATTAGTTCCAATATCAAATCACTCAAAGCCATGAAACAGAAAAACGAGAAACCTGTTTTGCTGTTTCGTGGCTTTGGCCAAAGGGTTTTTGCAGTTTGCGTTTGCGTGTCAATTCCAGCCAAGCGAACCCGCAGACATAAACACTTTTGATCTTGCTTCAACCGTTTGGTGCTGGTTAAGTTTACAACTAGCGGGTGCTTTAGAATTAACGATGATGAGCATCGCCCGAGCAGATTTTCAAAAGGTGTTTTCGTCTCTACATTCAGCTGATATTGTTTTTACCGCGTCCGTACTTTTTGTTCGCATTGTAACTACCTGACCTCTGTACTTGTTAGAGATACCGTTTTTCCGCCCGAAAAATTTAATGATATAAATCGTTAGGTTTTTTAAATTCAATTATGCTAACTCAAAAAACGGCCATAACAATTAAGGCGCCGCTTCATGCAAAAGCAGACGCCTCGAAAGACACCGCCTTTTATCCACAATTAAACGGACTGCGATTTGTTTTTATTTTCATGGTGCTTCTTCATCATTGGATGTCGGTAGGATACATGTTTTTGCAATACCGAATCGGGTGGGTGGGTGTTGACCTTTTTTTCGTACTCAGCGGGTTTTTAATTGGAGAAATCCTCTTGCGTGAGAGTGATGTATCGAAAAACAGGTTGTATTCAATCCGCAACTTTGTTATTCGCAGGGCCCTGCGCATATTCCCTCTTTATTATGCCGTCATTTTGCTTTATTCTTTTTTTGTAAATAGCGGCGGCATCATTCTTTATAACCTTACTTATACAAATAATATTTTACAGGCTTTTAATTTAAGTCTTGTAGACAAGGAATTTTGGCACCTTTGGTCGCTTTGCGTAGAAGAGCAATTTTACCTCTTGTTTCCCTTTCTTATATTTTTTGTCAGAAAAAGGTTTTTGCCAGCCGTGCTCATTGGCGGTATTTTGTTTTCAGTTGTTGCACGATTCACCCTCACCGCTTTTGTTTCGATGCCCGATCCACATGTGCTGATGCCTCTAAGTTTGGACAGTCTTTTCTTGGGCGTTATGTTGGCATATTTGAAAAATTATCATCCCGAACTCCTAAACAAAATTTTGGGTTCGCAAACCAGGGCGCTTGGAGTAGTTGCGTTGAGTGTTGTTGCTTTGTGCTTGTTGTGCTTCTTTAATAACAAGATTATGGTTTACGGCTTTCTTCGTTTGGTTGGTTCTATCGGTGGTTTCTTTCTTATCGGTTATTCTGCCATCAAACAATACAAAGGGCCGCTGAAAATTTTCCTTGAAAATTCGTGGGTTTCCATGCTGGGAAAAATTTCTTACGGCCTTTATCTTGTGCATCCGTTTGTTGAAAAAATCTGGGCCCAAACCGAAGAAAAAAATCCGGTGAGAAATTTCGTGTTAAATCTGCACATACCGATTATAAGCAATCGTTATGTCGTTGATTTCTTTTTTCTGTTTACCATAACTGTTGCAATTTCGTACCTCTCGTTTCATTTTTTTGAGAAACGTTTTTTGAAACTAAAATCGCTCTTTACCTAGTCATGAAACTTCGATTTGGATTAATTGGCTGCGGCCGCATCGCTCAACGTCACGCTGAACACATAAGCAAACAAGGCGAACTCGTTGCCGTATGCGATGTGGAGAAAACCAAGGCCGACAAACTTTCGTTGCAATACGGTGCGAAAGCTTACTACAGTGTTGCTGATTTATTGGAGGCAAGCAACGGCAGTGTTGATGTCATTTCTATCTGTTCTCCCAACGGGCTTCATGCCGAACACGCCATCGAGTCATTGAAAGCGGGATACCACGTGCTTTGCGAGAAGCCCTTAGCCATTAGCGTGAATGATTGTGGAGAAATGATCAAGGCTGCGGAACAGGCCAACAAACGCCTTTTTGCCATTAAACAAAACCGTTTTAATCCGCCCATTGTGGCAGTTAAGCAAGCCATTGATGAAGGAAAACTGGGAAAAATTTACAGCATCCAGCTCAGTTGTTTTTGGAACCGCAACCCGGATTATTACGCCAACTCCTGGAAGGGAACAAAAGACCTTGACGGCGGTACGCTTTACACGCAATTCAGCCACTTCATTGACCTCCTGTACTGGATGATTGGCGACATCAAAAAAGTGCAGTCCTATATGGGCAATTACGCACACAAGGACATTATTGATTTTGAAGATACCGGCGTGGCGATTGTAGAATTTTACAACGGCGCTATTGGTACCATCAATTACACGGTGAACAGTTACCAGAAAAATATGGAAGGCTCGCTCACCATCTTTGGTGAAAATGGAACGGTAAAAATCGGGGGGCAGTACCTGAACGAACTTGAATATCAAAACATCAAGGACTTTCGCATTGAGAATTTACCCGAAGGTGCCAAAGCAAACAATTACGGAACGTACATGGGTTCGATGAGCAACCACGACAAGGTTTACCAAAACCTCATTGACGTGTTGACAAACAACGCCAGTATTTCTACCAACGCCTTTGAAGGATTAAAGACCGTTGAGATCATTGACAAGATTTACGCAGCCGCTGCCCGCTAAATTCGCTGCGCCGTTTATGTCAGCCGCCAGAAAAAACGCTATTGTAGTTACCGTATCGTTCGACAAAGGCTATGCCGAGCAGGCAACGGTCATGCTTTATTCCCTGTTGATGCACAACAGCGACAACCGCATTGTCGTTGTTGTTTTTTACGATGATCTTGACGAAGCAGCGAAAAAAAGAGTGCAATCAAATCTTTCCCGGTTTTCAAATTTTGAAATCGAGTGGATAAAAATTGATGGCGCTCTTATCCGCAACTTTAACATCCGCAAAGGGCACGTAAACGAATACAGCTACTCAAGAATTTTTATGGCCCAGATGCTTCAGGATGTTGACCGCATTTTGTATCTGGATTGCGACATGCTGATTTTGGGTAATCTTTCAGAACTCTGGCAAACAGATTTGCAAGGGTGTGTATTGGCCGCCGTACAAGATCCATCTCCTTTTGTCCGCCACGAAGATTTGGGAATGCCGGAAGGAAAGAAATATTTCAACGCCGGTGTGCTTTTGTTAGATGTGAACAAATGGAAAAAAGGCTCTTATACCGAAGCAGTAGTAAACAAACTAACGCAGTTGGGAGGTAAAGCAGCCTGGTGGGATCAGGACGGACTGAACGCTGTATTGTACAATGATTGGCTCGCCCTGAATCGCAAATGGAATATACAATCTCACGACATTGCCGTAGCACAGGAGGAGAATATCAAAAAAATAAAGCCTTACCTCTCACCTTCGATTGTTCACTTCACCGGCGTGTTAAAGCCGTGGAATTTTAAATCCTCCAACCCGTATAAAAAAGAGTACTACCAACTTTTACGACAAACCGATTTCATCAAAACCCACCGGCCGCAAAACAAAACCGTTGTTAACGTAGTAAGAAGAGTTATTCGAAACACATTTGTTTTTGCGGGCCTTCTGAAAAATTAAACGCTGCTTTTTAACGGCTCCGGGCAAACCGCGAGAGCCCGACGCAATACTACTTATGAAAGTCAATAAAATTGCCATTGCCTGTTTCAAAAAAGATCTCTTTTTGTTGCGGGCTTGTGTTGCCAGTATACGCTATTGGTATCCCAACGTTGAAATTTTTCTGATAAAAGATTACATCCAGGGCGCATTCTCCACGGTTGAAATCGAGAAAACCTTCAACGTAAAAACGTTTCCTGCACAACGCAAATTTTTCGGTTGGCCCTGGAGCAAACTGGCAGTGATACTTCACAACGAAAGAGACAAATATCTTTTTCTCGATTCCGATGTTGTGTTGTTGGGCAAAGTATTGGATAAATTAAACAGCTACGAAGACGACTTTATCGTAACCGGTGTTTTGGAAGAGGATAAATTCAATCCTACCGTCAATGCGCATTACATTGATATGAAGAAGATGGAGTCCTTCGATGCTTCTTACCGCTTTCCAGGTTTCGGTTTTAACGGCGGACAAATTGTGATGACCAGCGGGCTATTAAAAGAAGCCGACTTTGCTTCCGTGATCAAATTCGAACCCGACATAACCAACAAGCATCCTGACATCTTTAAACACGGCGACCAGGGCCCGTTGAATTATGTTTTTGCCAAGGCGCACCAGTTGGGAAAAATTAAGTTGCGCTATGAAGACTTTTGGATCTGGCCCGGCATTCCGGCGGCTCAGCAAATAGATTTAAACGCAATCAAAAACAAGACAGGAATTCCTTATGTTTTGCATTGGGCGGGTATAAAGCCCGTTGATTTTAGAAAATATAAGCGTTATGACATTTTTCGATTTTACGAAGACTATTATTACTCCAAGGTGAAAAACGGCAAGCTGAAAAAGACTTTGCGTTATCTGACGCATCTTGGTAAAGTGAAGCTGAAAATCTTAAAGTATTCACTCTTGGGGATGAAGTACGAATAACGGATTTGAACATTTTCTTTCGCTAATTTTTTTGAACAATTAGAGCCGGGAATATGCCTTTTGTTTCCGTAATCGTGCCAAACTACAATCACGGCCGCTATCTCGGCCAGCGGCTTGAGAGTGTCTTTCAGCAAAGTTTTGAAGACTACGAGGTCATTATTCTGGATGATGCGTCTACTGACGAGAGCAAGGAAATAATTGAGCGATACAGGAATCATCCGAAGGTGAGCCACATTGTTTACAACACACAGAACAGCGGCTCTACCTTCAGGCAATGGCGAAGGGGCCTGGAGCGTTCCAAAGGCGAGTGGATATGGATAGCCGAGAGCGACGATTATTGCACGGCCGATCTATTGAATGTATTAGTAAAACAGGGATTGTCGAATGAAGACGTTGTATTGTCTTATTGCCAATCGAATGAAGTTAATGAAAATGGAGAGGGTTGGAGGAACATGACGTGGTTTACCGACCCGGTAGATAAAGAGCACTGGCGAAACGATTATTGCAACGAGGGCAGGAACGAGATTCAACAATATCTGTGGCAACTAAACGCCATTCCCAATGCAAGCGCTGTTCTTTTTAAAAGAACAGCCTATTATAACGCAAGTCCTGCCTTTGAGTCTATGAAAATGTGCGGCGATTGGTTTTTGTGGATAGAATTGCTGCGACAGGGAAACATCGTTTTTTGCGCCACGGCTCACAATTTTTTTCGCTGCCACGCAAACTCTACACGCACCCATGAAACCGAACGATGGAAAAAAAGGCTTGAGGAAGAAATGCTCATTGCACAACACTTGATAAGCATTTTACCCGCAACTGACCGGCCAAAGCTACATGCACGGATGAACAGTTTACTCCGGTCGTATTGCAGCACGTTCTCAGGCAAGGAAGTCGTGCAATTCCTTCGCAATCCAGCCACCTACGAAAGCCCTTTCCCTTACGCCGCTTTTATGCGTACCTTTTCCGTGCGTTCAGCGTACAAAATTGCCAAAACACTATTTGCCCGAAAAAAGAACTGATACTTACAGCTGCCTTTTAGGTTGGGTATGCGTTTAACTAATCAACAGGGTGTATTTCCTGTCAATCATTACTGTCTGAATCTGCCGGGCTTCTCTTTCGGAAACGCGTTCCGTACGCCGGCAAACCAGTGAAATATGAAGATTTATTTTCTGCTTAGTGAGATAGATTTCAAGGCGGTGAAAGAATTAAACCGCCTTGAAGAATTTACTCTGCATTCCCCGCAACTTGTATGGACATGGTCGACTTACCTGCGCCTAAAACAGAAAGGTCATAATGTAGAGCTGACCAAGGACATGCCCGTTAGCGGAGTTGTCGTAACAAATGCGCTGCATTTTCCACTGTTTGGGAAAACGCCCCCCGGGGTTTTTTTAGTAACAAATCTGGCCGATACGCCCCCGCCGTTTTACTCCCAATTAAATGTTTCTCAAAACCCCTATCAGTCTTCGCAATATCCCAACGTTTTGCGTTTTCCCTTGTGGCATTACATTCCACACTGGCCGCAGCCCGAAATTAAAAAGCGTGATTCGGGGCGAAAAGATTGTTTTGAAAACATCGCCTTTTTTGGCCACGATGACCAATTGGACGCAAGCCTTCGCAGCGAAGCTTTTTTTCTTGTGGCAAAGAACATGGGATTGAATTTCATTATCCGAAACAAAGCGTTCAACGACTACTCTGATGTGGATGCGGTGATTGCAGTGCGGGAATTTTCGCGGGAGCCGTTTTTTTACAAGCCGGCCTCCAAACTGGTCAACGGCTGGCTGGCCGGCGTGCCCGTCATTGGCGGAGCGGACAGCGCCTTTGCGGCCCTGCGGCAGTCGGAACTGGATTACCTTTTGGTACACAGCAAAGACGAACTGCTTTCAGCTTTGCAAACCTTGAAAGCTTCGCCTGAGCTGCGGCGGCAAATGGCGCAAAACGGTTTGGAAAGGGCCCATGCCTTCACGGAAGAAACCATTTTACTCCAGTGGGAAGAACTCTTGTTTAAAAAAATTCCGTTGTACTACGAGCAGTGGGTAGAGAAGGGATTTTGGGAGAAACAACTGTTTCATTGCGATGTTTTTTTCTCCCGTTCCTATCGCTCTTTGAAAAAGAAGTTGAAAAATAGATTTCAGTAAATTATTTTTAGCGCTTGATTTATGAAGAACGCACCGACCCTGTTTGAATCCCGCATTAAAGACGACGTTCAGTTTGGCGAAAATGTAAAAGTTGTAACGCCTGTAAATCTTTACGGATGCACCGTTGCAAATGACTGCTTCATTGGCCCGTTTGTGGAAATACAAAAGGATGTCGCCATCGGCCCACGAACGAAAGTGCAATCCCACGCCTTCATCTGTGAGCTGGTTACTATTGGCAGCGATTGTTTTATTGGTCACGGTGTAATGTTCGTTAATGATCTTTTCGCTACCGGTGGTCCGGCACGCGGCGACAAAACGCTTTGGAAAGAAACCCGGATTGGCAATCAGGTTTCCATTGGTTCAAACGCAACGATATTGCCCGTCAGCGTTTGCGACAACGTCGTAATCGGCGCCGGGAGCGTGGTGACAAAAAACATTATTGAACCGGGCATTTATGCCGGCAATCCAGCAAAAAAATTAAGAAACATATAAGCATGAATATTCCATTTGTTGACCTGAGGGCGCAATACCATTCCATAAAAGAGAACATTGACACAGCCATTCAGGACGTCATCGAAAAAACCGCTTTCATTGGCGGGCATTACGTGAAAGAGTTTGAAAAAAAGTTCGCGGAGCTTTACGGCGTCAAGCACGTCATCAGTTGTGCAAACGGAACGGATTCCTTATACATCATCATGAAAATGCTTGGCATCGGCAAAGGCGATGAGGTAATTACAGTGGCCAATAGCTGGATATCGAGTGCGGAAACCATCGGGCAAACTGGTGCCAAACCTGTGTTTGTGGATGTGGACCCTGATTATTTCAGCATTGATGATTCGAAGATTGAGGCCGTTGTTACGCCGCAAACCAAAGCCATCGTTCTTGTGCATTTGCAAGGCCAGGCTTGCGACCTTGACAAGATTGAAGCGCTTTGCAAAAAGCATTCAATCTCTCTTATTGAGGATTGCGCGCAATCGCATTTCAGCGAGTTTAACGGCCGGCGTGTTGGTACGGTTGGCATTGCGGGTAGCTTTAGTTTTTATCCCGGCAAAAACCTGGGTGCTTACGGAGATGCAGGTTGCATCATCACCAACGATGATGAAATGGCTTCGCGTTTTCGCATGTACGCCAATCACGGTGCGTTGATAAAACACAAACACGAAATAGAAGGAATCAACAGCCGCATGGATGGCTTGCAGGCCTCTATTCTGACAGCCAAGCTTCCGTTTATTTTACAATGGACAGAGCAGCGGATTGAAAACGCAAAACGTTACGACCGTTATCTTGATGGCATCAGTGAAATACAACGTCCAAAGGTGCGGCCCAACAGTCGCCATACTTACCACTTGTATGTTATCAAAGCACAAAAGCGGGATGCGTTGATGGAATTCCTGAAACAGCACGGCATTGAAACAGCCATTCATTATCCCACGGCTTTGCCTAATTTAAAAGCCTACGCTTATCTGGGCAACCCTCCCGGGAATTTTCCGGTGGCTACGGCTTTGCAAGACCAGATTCTTTCCTTGCCCATGTATCCGGAACTGACGGAGGATCAAATTAAATACACAGCCGAAACCATCAAAGCTTTTTACAAGGCCTGACGGGACACGCAGCAAGTCTTTTTGCACATGATTGAGAAGAAAAAAATACTCATCCTTGCACCACACACCGATGACGGTGAACTGGGTTGCGGTGGAACCATTTGTAAGTTGATTGACAACAACGAGGTTTACTACGTTGCTTTTTCGGCCTGCCAAAAATCTGTACCGCCACCGTTTGATTCGGAGGTTTTACTGAAAGAAGTGAAAGCGGCTACCAGCGTGTTGGGCATTAAAAAAGAAAACCTGATTCTGCTGGATTACGATGTTCGCACTTTTAATTACCGAAGGCAGGACATACTGGACGATATTCTGAAAATTAAAAAACAGCTTTCGCCCGACATTGTTTTCATGCCTTCCATCCACGACATCCACCAGGATCATTTCACTATCACCAACGAAGGCATCAGGGCGTTTAAATTTTCAAGTGTTCTTTGTTACGAATTGCCCTGGAACAATTTCACCTTTAATACGTCGTGGTTTTTCAAGCTTCAGGACAAGCACCTCGAAACAAAGTGCAAGGCCCTGGCTGAATACAAATCGCAGGCGCACAGGCCATACGCCAACGATGACTTCATTACGTCGCTGGCAAAGGTTCGTGGCATTCAATCGGGACACAAATACGCGGAGGCGTTTGAAGTTGTAAGATGGATCGTTTAAACTTTTCGTCAACGGAAAAAATTCGTGTGTTGATGACGGGAGCCGGCGCACCTGGCGGACCGGGCATCATCAAAGCTTTAAAACAAGGACCGATAGATTTGTTTACCGGCGATTGCAACCCGGTGGCCAGCGGCCGTTTTTTGAGCGAAAAATTCGTCGAGCTGCCAAAAGCTGACAGCGAGGATTTTATTCCTTTTGTGCTGAATTTTTGCCTTCAGAACAAGGTGCAGGTTGTTTTTCCACTGGTAACACGGGAATTGTTCAAGTTTGCCGAACAAAAAAATGCGTTCCTGCAAAACAACATAAAGGTCATTGTTTCCGACTACGAGAGTCTTTCCATTGCAAACGACAAGGGCAAACTATACACGCATCTTTATCAGCATAGCATTCCCGTTCCTGCATTTAAAATTGTATCGTCGTTTACCGCTTTTGAGCAGGCCGTTATTGAATTGGGCTATCCCGAAAAAGCGATTTGCATAAAGCCGACAGTTTCAAATGGAAGCCGGGGCGTTCGGATACTTCAGGAAGAGATTGATGAATTTGATTTGTTGTTCAATCACAAACCCAACAATCTTTATTCGACCTTCGACCGCATTAAAACTGTTTTGAAATCCAAGGCTTTTCCCGAGTTGTTGGTTTCGGAATACTTGCCCGGTGAAGAGTTTACGGTGGACACGATTGTGCAGAACGGCGAACCGAAACTTATTCTGCCGCGTGTGCGGACAAAGATGAACGGCGGCATTTCTGTTCAAGGCACATTCATTAACCACAGTGAAATCATTACCTACTGCGCCGACATCATCCGCTCGTTAAATTTATCAGGCCCAATTGGTCTGCAAGTGAAAGAAGATGCGAACAAAAAGTTTCGATTATTAGAGATTAACCCGCGCATTCAGGGCACAAGTGTAGCGGCCTTGGGAATGGGCGTAAACCTGCCGCTACTGGCGGTTCTGCAGGAATTTTACCCGGTTGATTTTGACAAGCTCTCCATTCAGTGGGGTAGATCTTTTGTGCGTTATTACGAAGAGCTGTTTTACTAAAGTGCCAATACGAATGCAAACAAAGACTTACCTTCTTGTCTCGCCGCAGCCTTGGGGCAAAATGTATTTATCAAAGCACAATTACGCCATCGAACTGGCGGAGGCGGGGAACAAGGTTTTTTTCTTAAACCCGCCAACGTATAAAAAGAAACCCGGCCGCTTCAATATTTCCAGCAAAGAAATTTTACCCAACCTGACGCTGGTGGATTACGAACTTGCTTCGGCCATACACATGTTGCGTTTCAAGGCAAGGCCGTTGTATGATTTCATCATCCATCACTCTTTTCTGAAGCAGTTGAACAAGCTTGCCAGCTTTGATGAAATCTGGTGCTTTGACCCAAATGCCTTTTCAGATTTTAAAGCGCTGCATCCGAAAAAGAAATTGTTGTTCATTGTGGATCAGCACGACAATCCCACGCTGAAAAAGCTGGCTGACGATGCCGATGGCATTGCCACCATTTCTTCTTTGATCATGGATTATTTTCAGTTCAGCGACAAGCCCAAGCTGTTGCTAAATCACGGACTGAACAAAACATTCACGGCCCTGGCAAAAGACAGGTTGCTGAACGGTTTGAAATACGACCTTGGTCATCCGCTAAAAGTGGCTTATGTGGGAAATTTGCTCCAAGGGAATCGAATGGATTATAAAACCATTCAAACAATCGTTGAGCAAAATCCCGAAGCATCGTTTCATTTTTACGGCCCGTATGAAGAAACCGGAAATACCTTGGGTTCAAATACAAGCGAAGGACTGAAAGCCTTTATTGGATTTTTAAAAAATAATCCACGTGTTCATCTGCACGGCGTTTTACCGCAATCGCAGCTTGCGCTGGAGATGCAGGACATGGATGCTTTTCTAACTTGCTACAATTATATGACCGACTACAACAAGTCATCGAATTGTCACAAGATCATCGAATACCTGAGCACGGGGAAGGCATGCATTTCCAACCGCATCATCATGTACGAAAAAACAAGCGGTTTGCTGGAAATGCCGGATGAATACACAAATGAAAATCTGCCGTCCCTGTTCCGCAACGTCATTACAAACATTGCGGAGTTTAACAATCCAGAGCGGCAAAAAAAACGCATCGAATTTGCGTTGGAAAATACCTACCGCAAGAATATTGATACCATTGAACGCTTTCACAATAGTGGCCGCGTATCCTAACCATTGTTAACGTTTGAAGATTTGCATCCGTGAAGATTTGTATCGTTACCACCCGTCACATTAGTTACAATCCCCGCGTACTGAAAGAAGCAGACGTTTTTGCCGCACACGGAATTGACGTAAGCGTTGTTACCGTGAACAACAATGCGCAGCAAGCGCGGTTTGACGAAGCCATGATGAAAGAAAGAAAATGGCGGCTTGTGACAGTTAACTTTCGAAGAGAAATCAAGTCTGAGAAATTGCGTTGGCTCTTTTTGTCATTGCAAGAAAAGATATTTTCAGTGTTTTCGAAGTTTACATACCGGTACGGTGTTGCAGAACGGGCCTCGCTAAAGGGCTTTTCGGCTTTGGCACGCTTGGCAAAAAACGAGGAAGCAGACTTCTACATTGCTCATCATGCGGAAGCTTTGGGCATTGCGTACGCCGCGGCAAAAAACAAAGGCGTGCGATTTGGTTTTGATGCCGAAGATTTTCACACAGGCATGAGCGAATCGGGAAGCCCGTCTGACAAGGACAGCCTTCTGTCTTTCTTGGAGGGAAAATACTTACCCCATGCGGCGTACATCACGGCGGCATCTAAGGGCATCGGCGAAGCATACGAGAAAAAATACGGATTGGCAAAAACAACAACAATTCTGAACGTATTCCCGAAGGAAGCAACAACGGTAACAAGCGCTGATTTTCCGGTAAAATTTTACTGGTATTCTCAGGTGATCGGGCCAAACAGAAGCCTGGAGACCTTATTGGAAGCGGCCTCTCAGATTGATGCGCCGTACGAGCTCCATTTGCGCGGCAGTTATTGCAACGATGCTTACAAGGAATTTTTGCAAACGCTGATAAAGCAAAAGAACCTGCAGAAGAAAGTGTTTATTCATCCGCCAATTGTCGCAGAACGGATTATTACCGATGCGAGCAAGTACGATGTTGGCCTTGCGTTGGAAACTGATGTTTCGTATAACCGCGATGTTTGTGTTACAAACAAGATATTTTCTTATTTGATGGCGGGACTTGCCATAGTGGGTACAGATACGTATGGTCAAAAAGATATTTTTTCGCATTTCAAAAAAGCCGTACTTCTTTGTGGTAAAAACAATGCAGACGAATTGGCACAAGCCATGCTTTATTTTATTCAGCATCCCGAAGAGTTAACCGTTGCCAAACGTTTCGCCAAAGAAGCTGCCGAAGAGCGGTTTAACTGGGAGGTTGAGTCAGAGAAGCTCTTGACTTTGCTGGAGGAAAAGGCGGGTGTTTTGCAACAAGGGCCACTGGTTTTAAAATAGAATTCAAATACGCATACCGTTGAAAAAAGTCCTGATTGTTTCACCTTACTTCCCGCCTTTCAATACAGCCGACATGCAACGGGTTCGGCAGACGCTTCCTTATTTAAGGGAAATGGGCTGGGAGCCAACCGTGTTAACGGTAGATGAAAAGTACGTTGATGCATACAGCACAGACCCCTTGTTATTGCAGACAATTCCGAATGATATAAAGATTGAGAAAGTCAACGCCCTGAAAGGAACCCTGACCCGGAGATTTGGAATAGGGAGCTTGTCGCTTCGAGCTTTTTTTTCCATGCGAAACAAAGGCGACGAACTGTTTCAGAAGCAGCGTTTTGATTTGGTTTATTTTTCAACTACCGCTTTTCACGTAATGGCTCTTGGCCCGCATTGGAAAAAGAAGTTTGGTGTTCCTTTCATTCTGGACATTCAAGATCCTTGGTATAATACCTACTACTTCAACAACGCCTTGTCGAAAAAGACCCTCAAGGCAAGGCTGTTTCACCGGCTCGATAAATATCTGGAAGAAAAAACATTGCCTTTTGCAGACGGAATCATCAGTGTTTCTGCCGGTTATGAGAAACTTTACCTTCAACGGTATTCAACACTGCAGGCCGAACAGTTTTGCGTCATTCCTTTTGGTTGCGCCGAATTGGATTTCCCGATTGCAAAAGCAAACGTTAGTGCGTCTCGTGTTCGTTTTCCAGAGGAGCATTTCAACATGGTCTATATTGGCCGGGGCGGACAGGATATGACTTTTGCATCGGGCATTATTTTCGACGCCGTGAAAATGGGCTTGCAAAGCAGACCCGACGTTTTTTCAAAATTGCACCTGTGGTTTATCGGCACAAGCTATGCGCAGGCAGGCGAAGGCAAAAAAACCATCGAACCGATTGCGCATCAAAAGGGGCTTGCAAATTTGGTTACCGAGGTCACTGACCGGTTGCCCTATTTTGAAACACTTCATTTGCTGGACAAAGCCAATCTTCTTTTCATGCCGGGATCAACTGACCCAACGTATACGGCTTCAAAAGTTTATCCTTACATCTACCTGAACAAACCGCTTTTGGCAGTGTTTCACGAGAAAAGTAGCGTGTGTGAAATCATTGGCAAAACCTCAGCGGCCAAGGTTGTTCCATTTACTGATGCTGTAAAAGAAGAGGACAAAAAAAAGATGACCGAGGACTGTTATCATTATTTTTTAAAAGTGATCAGCAATCAGGAAAAAACCGCTGGCTTTAACCGGGCCGCTTTTGAAGAATACACAGCCAAAGCGATGACTGCAAAGCAAGTGGACTTCTTTAACCGAATCACGGCTCATTTTTCTTTTGTACAACCCAAAACTTTTCAGGAAGCATAACCGGTTTTTGAATTACCGGACAGCGCCTTTTTAATTCGCACGCATGGTTGGATTTGTGATACCCTTTAAAAGCAAAAAGAATTCAAAGGATTGGGAACTGGATTGCCGCTTGCTGAACCGGACGATCCGGTCGGTGCTGAACCAAACAGCGAAAAATTTTAACTGCTATGTGGTGTATTCCGACCTCCCGCCAGAGCCGGTTCAGCACGAAAAAGTAAAATGGATTCACTATCCTTTCCCGTTTCTGGAAAGTCACGAAATTGAAGACGAAGAAGTGTTCATAACGCGATACGGACTAGGGAAAAATCTTCCTTTGTTCTTTGACCAGGGAAAGAAGATCATGTACGGCATTTCATTTGCCAAAAAAGACGGCTGTCGCTTTGCGATGTCAGTGGACAGTGATGATCTTCTTTCAAACAAACTGGTGCAATACATAGAAAAGTCCAACACCCCAGATAACTGCGGCTGGTACATCAACAAAGGATACATGTACACGGAAAACAGTTCGCTTTTTCTGAAAATTCCGGCCGACATGAATTACGTTTGCGGTTCGGTAAACATTGTTAACTGCGACTTGATTCCTGACCCGGATTTTTCAAAGAAAACCTACGACGACTTTCAATTCTTCTCCTCGCATGCTTATATGGCCGACAGGATGATGGACTTTCACAACAAAGTGTTGCTGCCAATTCCGTTTTACAGTCTTGTTTACGTCATTCACTCCACCAATTTTATGGCGGATAGAAAAGAAGTAAACAAAATCAGTCTCCGAAACATTCTTAAGAAAATTGTTCGCGGAAAAATCATCACCGGGCGGCTTCGAAAAGAATTTGGAATTTACAAGATTGACCTATGAAGAGACTTGCCATTATCGCTACGCACCCGGTTCAATACAATGCGCCCTGGTTTAAACTTCTAACGCAAAGACAGAAGTTAAACGTAAAGGTCTTTTATACTTGGTCACAATCACAAAAAGGTGCCAAATACGATCCTGATTTTGGGAAAGTAATTGAGTGGGACATACCGCTTTTAGAGGGTTACGATTACGAATTTATTGAAAACGTTTCCACCAACCCCGGTTCGCATCATTTTAAGGGAATCATCAATCCAGCTTTAAACAAAACTGTTCATGCATGGAAGCCGGATGCGGTTTTAGTTGTTGGTTGGTCGTTCAAAAGCCATCTTGCCTGCATGCGGTATTTCACGGGCAAGGTTCCCGTTTTGTTCCGCGGGGATTCGACGCTTTTAAATGAAAAGCCTGGGCTGAAACGTGTCATTCGCCGGTTGGTTCTGACTTACGTTTATTCTTTTGTTGATCATGTGTTGTATGTGGGAGCCAACAATAAAAAATATTATCTGGCACACGGCCTGAAAGAGTCTCAATTGCACCTGGCGCCTCACGCTATTGACAACGACCGGTTTGGAGCGAGGGAATATTTGGAAAAGGCAAAACTGTGGCGGGCCGCTTTGGGCATTGGCGATGAAAAATTTGTGATTTTGTATGCCGGAAAATTGGAGGAGCGAAAAAATCCCATGGCCGTCTTAGATCTGGCAGCACAAATTGTTTCGAATGATTATCGCTTTTTGGTAGTGGGCAATGGGCCGTTGGAACAAGAAATGAAAGCGAGGGCCGCTAACGACAAGCGCATTGTTTTTATTGATTTTCAAAACCAGCAGGCGATGCCGGCCGTTTACCGGCTGGGCGATGCATTGTTTATGCCTTCAAGAAGTGAAACATGGGGATTAGGCGCAAACGAAGCGATGGCTTGCGGCTTGCCTGTACTTCTTTCATCGAACGTGGGAGGCGCTGTGGATTTGGTAAACAAGAACGGTGTGATTTTTAACCTTGCAGCCATGGATGAGCTGAAGCAATACATTGAAAAGCTGGCGGGATGCAGGCCTTGTTATGAAGCGTCCCGAAACGCTTCGTTGGAACATATCAAAACCTTTAGTTTTACCCACATTGCCGAGACCGTTGAGGCAATTTGCGGAGTGTAATATTTTTTCTACATTTATCGCGTATGATGCGGTTTGTTGCGGCGTTTCTTGCGTTTTTCCTTTTCAATTCTTTTCTCGAATTCGGTTTCTGGAGCAGTGCGGCGGTGGGCATCTGGTTTTGGTATCTCGCCGATCTTGCAATTAAATCAAATACTCGAATTGCGTTTCGCGAATACATTCTGGTCATGTACGGCTTGAACTATCTTTTTGCTTCAGCCTTGCAGTATTACGCACCCACGCAGAGTATTTCCATTTACAGGATGCGCATTCCAGAGGATGAATATTTTGCCCTGGCCATTCCTTCCATGTTTTGTTTTCATCTCGGCTTGTACATGTTCAAAACAAAAGTTTTTGAACCCAATTTTAACCTGACGGCTATTCAATCCCGCCTTAATCAAAATGTTCTTCGGCAGTGGCTGATTGTGGGTATTGCTCTCAACATCATTCGGCCTTTCTTCCCGGGAGAATTGTCCTATATAATTTATTTGTTGGCAGGAATACGTTATGTCGCACTTTTTGGGCTGTTCCTTATTGACCGCAAAAAATACAAATGGTACCTGTACGTATTGCTTTTTTTAGAAGTAGCCGCAGCTTTACGTGAGGGTATGTTTCACGACTTGGTTATCTGGGTTGTTTTCTTCGGCATGTTTTGGACATACCTCAAAAAACCAAGTGCCGGAACCAAGGCTATTTTGGGTGTGGCGGTTGTTCTCTGTCTTTACTTTTTACAAATCACGAAAGCTGGCTACCGCGAGAAACTTCACTCTGGCGGAGGTTCTGGCATCGGTACTTTTTCTACGGCATTGGCAAATAACAACAAGGGCGGCGGGGTTTTTAGTATGGTAAACTTTACCGAATCCATTGTACGGGCCAATCAAGGCTGGATCTTCGCGAGCAGCGTAAACCGTATGAACCGGATAAAAGATTACCAGGGCTTGGCTGTTGTAAAAAAATATGCAGAAGCTGCGTTTCTACCGAGGTTTCTTGCTCCCGATAAAATCCAGGCCGGCGACAAGGCTATTTTTAACCGCTTTTCCGGCGTAACAATTCTCGGCAATACGTCCATGGGCCTGGGAATTTTTGCCGATGGCTATATTGGTTACGGAATGTACGGCTCGTTGATTTTTGCGTTCGTTTTTGGGCTGATTGTGGCTTACGTGTTTAAAGTGGTTGAGCGATGGTCCAGGATTTCGCCGTTCTTTATTTTCTTTTTTTATGTCATTTTAAATTATGCCGTGAGAGCCGACTGCGAAACCCAAACAATGATGACCCACCTGGTAAAAGGACTGATTATTTTTGGGTTGATCATGGCTTACTACAAAAGATATTTTGCCCGGCAATCAGTGGCTGCCGAAGAACAAGCAAGGGTTTTTAAGGAAGCTCTGGTAGCATCTCCCGCCTGATCATTATTTTGCCTGTGAAAGTTGTCATTTTCATTGATTGGTTTGCGCCTGCCTATAAAGCCGGTGGTCCCGTTCAATCCATTGTAAACCTGGTGAACCAGCCGATAGAAGGAGTGGAGTACAAAATCATCTGCTCCAATAAAGATCTCGACGGCAGTTTGCTTCAAGGCGTCGCTTACGACGAATGGGTCAAGTACAATTTGCGCACGCAGGTTTGGTATAATTCAAACAACAGAGCCGTTCGCAATTTGCTTAAACAGGTTTCGGCTTGGCAGGCTGATGTCTTTTTTATCAACGGCATTTACTCACTTTATTACAATTTTTTTCCTGTTCTTTTCGGCAACGCAAAAAGAAAGATCATTTCGGCCCGCGGCATGTTGCACGCCGGCGCTCTTTCGCAGAAAGGCGTTAAGAAAAGGATTTACCTCTGGATTTGGAAACTGCTGAATATTCATCGCAAGCATGCCTTTCATGCCACCAACGAAGAGGAAAGCGTATTTATTAAAGTTGTTTTTGGCGAAAAGGTAAAAGTCCACATTGCCGCAAATCTTCCGCGCATTTTGCAGATACCTTTTGCGCATCTGAAGAAAAAACGTCTGGAGTTGCTTTCGATTGGTTTAATCAGCCCGATGAAAAATTATTTCCAAGTTTTGAAAGCACTCGGGCAATGCAAGGCTCAAGTGAATTATACAATCTATGGACCGGTGAAAGATGCGTCTTATTGGAAAGAATGCAAGGATCAAATCGAAAAACTACCGGCCAACGTTTCGGTTTACTATCGAGGTGATTTACCTTCAGCAAAGGTGCCTGAAGCCTTAAAAGAAGCACACGTTTTTATACTTCCAAGCAAGAGCGAAAACTTTGGACATGCAATTTATGAAGCGTTGTCGGCAGGACTTCCGGTCATTACAAGTCACGGCACTCCTTGGAACGGATTGAAAGAAGCAACTGCCGGAATGAACATTTCTCCCGAAAATGATTATGAACTTTCAGAAGCAATTTGTTTTTTTGCGGCGGCCGACGAGACTGAATTGGTTAAGTGGTCTGCCGGCGCCAAGGCTTATGCAGAAAAAGCCATTGACGTACGTCAGATTGAAAACCAGTACCGGCGCATGTTTCAGCTTTAGTTTCTAAAAATCGTTTACATTCATTTAATCACAACCTTATAAAACACACCTTCCCATCCAAAGAACTTTTAACCTACTTGCTCAAATTCGGCGGAGCGTTTTGCGTGTTTTATTTTGGCACACTTGCGATCATCGGCCTTTCGTCGCCCGATAATTTTTACAGTTCTTTTGTTGCGGCCTACCTGAATTTTATTGCGCCGTTGCGTTTTTCGCTTTTGCGGGGTGCAGGCATGTTGCTTTCGGCTTTTGGTTATTCTTCTTCTTTGAAAGACGATTATACAATTTTGCTGAACAGTGGTGAAGGCGTACGGATGGTTTATTCGTGCATTGGATACGGCGTAATGAGCTTTTGGATGGCTTTTGTTTTTGCCAACAGAGGAGGTTGGAAGAAAAAGGCGGTTTGGATCTTAATCGGACTGTTCGCTTTGTGGATCATCAATGTGTGGCGAATTGCCTTGCTTTTAATGACAATGAAAAAACATTTGGCTTTTCCCCTGGGGTGGGATCATCATACCTGGTTTAACATCGCTGCCTATCTTCTTATTTTTGCAATGATTTATTTTTACGATCGCTCTTTTGGAAAGAGCAACGAAACCCTCATAAACACAAACGCTAACCAAAACACACAAGCTTTACAATGATTATACTTGGAATCAATGCTTATCACGCAGACTCGTCAGCAGCCATATTTGTGAACGGCAAAATGATTGCCGCTATTGAAGAAGAACGTTTTCGGCGGGTAAAACACTGGGCCGGTTTTCCCAAACTGGCCATTGAATTTTGCCTGAAAGAAGCCGGTGTTACTTATGAGCAAGTGAACTTTTTTGCCATTGGCCGCGATCCTAAAGCCAAATTCTTAAAAAAGATTTTGTTTGTGGCCAGCAATCCTGCCGGAAGCATGAAGGTGATAAAAGACCGCGTTTCGAACAGCAAAAAAATGGCATCTGTTGACGAAGAACTTGCGTCCATTTCGGGTTTGCCTGTGAAAGCATTTGCGGGTAAGGTGGTAAACGTTGAACACCATCGCAGTCACATTGCATCGGCTTTTTTTGCCTCCCCTTTTGAAGAAGCGGCGTGCCTTTCCATTGATGGTTCGGGAGACTTCACCACCACCATGATCGGTATTGGCAAAGGCAACGAAATTCAGATTCTTGACTCGGTAGATTTTCCGCATTCCATCGGTATTTTTTACACTGCTTTCACACAGCTTTTAGGCTTTCCACACTATGGCGACGAATACAAAGTAATGGGCATGGCACCTTACGGCGAGCCAAAATATCTTGATAAATTTGACGACGTTGTTGAACTGACAAGTGATGGTTTATTTAAGCTAAACCTGAAATATTTTCGTTCGGCCACGCAGGGAGTTATTTCTTACGGCGATGACAACATACCGGTTGTAGCACCACTTTTTAGCGATTTAATGGTGCAGCGTTTTGGTCCTGTACGCAAAAAGGAAGAACCGTTGGAACAATATCACAAAGATCTTGCAGCCTCAGTGCAAAGGTTTACAGAAAAGGTCATCTTCCACATTCTGAATCATCTGCAAAAGCGCACCGGATTGGAAAATGTGTGTATTGCTGGCGGCGTAGCACAAAACTCGGTTGCAAACGGCAAAATCACCCGCAACACCACCTTTAAAAACGTGTACATTCCGTCGGCGGGACATGATGCAGGCATCTCTATGGGTGCTGCACTTTACGTGCAACATCAAATACAAAAAATGCCGCGACAGTCTTCCATCCGCTCAGCTTATACTGGCAGTAATTTTAGTAACGAGGAAATTAAATCAATCTTAACTAAGAAAAGCATTCCGTTTAGCGAACACGACGATGAACAACTCTTTCAGAAAATTACGGATTGCCTTCAAAATGGTGGCGTTGTTGGCTGGTTCAATGGCCGCGCCGAATTTGGGCCACGTGCTTTAGGTGGCCGTTCTATCATTGCCGATCCGCGCAGAGCCGATGCAAAAGAAATTCTGAACAGCAAAATCAAACGCCGCGAAAGCTTTCGTCCTTTCGCCCCGTCCATTTTGAAAGAACACGTTTCGGATTACTTCGAGCTTGCTGACGAAGTGCCATTCATGGAAAAAGTTTTCCCTATCAAAAAAGATAAAAGGGCAGAAGTGCCGGCAGTGACACACGTTGACGGTTCGGGCAGGTTGCAAACGGTGGACAAAGAAATTTCGCCCCGCTATCACGGTTTGATTGAAGCTTTTTATAAGAAAACCGGTGTGCCAATTTTGTTGAATACATCATTCAATGAAAACGAACCCATTGTAAACAGTCCTGAGGAAGCCCTTGCCTGTTACTTACGCACAAACATGGACATGTTGGTGATGGAGAATATCGTTGTGGAGAGAAGAGCGGAGAAATAGCGAAGCAGTTTAAAATGAGTTAATAACCCTGGCATTAAGGTGCCAGGGTTATTTTTTTTCGCATATTCTGCATCGGTTATTCTTGTCTTACCGAACCAGCGATAAAATAATGTCGCAGAGGACTAACACGTTTCTCTCCAGCTACGAAGACGGTGGTAAAATATATGATTTAGCCACGGTTGACTAAGTAGAATGTCCGCTCTTGCGAAGAAAAAATACTTTGTTGGATACTATGAAATCAGAATTAGTTTTCTATATTTGAGCACGGAACCATCTCACTCTGTTCAATACCTATGTTGCCAGATTCTATCCTATCATAGGTCTACTTGCAATTAGCACTTTGTGGCATTTCGCAATTACCCGAAAAATCTGATATAAAATCCGGGATCGCAAAATGGAAAATCTTAACACAGGTCTTTAGTACGCTTGGCCGCTTAAAATACCCGGCAAAGCAGATCAGTACCTTGAAAATTGTTAAGAAACAAAATTGTTTACAGCTAATTGCGAAAAATGAAAGTTTCCCTTATCACCGTTACCTACAACTCTGCTCGGTATCTGCAAAATGCGATACAGTCTGTTTACAACCAAGACTATCCGGACATTGAATACATCGTTGTTGACGGTGGTTCAACCGACGAAACGCTCTCCATTATCGAGCAAAATGCCTCTTGCATTACAAAGTGGATTTCTGAAAAAGACCAAGGCATGTACGATGCCATCAACAAAGGAATGAAAATGGCCACCGGAGATGTTATCGGTATTCTGAACAGCGACGATATGCTGGCCTCAAAAAATGTTATTTCCAAAATAGCCGCCTGTTTTAAAGAGCAGAAAGTGGATTCAATTTTTGGTGACCTTTTGTATGTAGAAGCAGAGGAAACATCGAAGATTCATCGTTTCTGGAAGGGTATGCCTTACAACCGTAAATCGTTCAATCTTGGCTGGATGCCCGCCCATCCAACTTTTTATGTTCGTCGGGAAATAGTGGAGCAATTAGGCGGTTACGAAACTCATTATTTTTCTGCGGCCGATTTTGAGTTGATGACGCGATATTTATATAAACACCGCATCAGTGCATATTACCTGCCTGAGTTAATTGTAAAAATGCGCAAGGGCGGTATGAGTAACGGCAGCTTTAAAAAACGCTTCCGGGCAAATCGAAGAGACTACCTGGCACTGAAAAGAAACAATGTTCCGTTTCCCTTCATCGTTTCCATGATCAAGCCTTTGCGAAAATTGCCGCAATACATTCGGTTTTTGCACCCTGCAAAAGAAGAAGGAGTTCGCACCAATCTTTCTCCGGCTACAGCATAACTATAATAAGAGTACACGACGATAGCCCCAGTCTTGGGGCTATTTTTTTAAGAGTTGTGCAGGGAAAACTTTTGTTTTTACTAAAATTTATTGCCCTTACATTTGCAGCCGTTCGGGTGGTGGCGCAGCCCGGTAGCGCACTTGCATGGGGTGCAAGGGGTCGCTGGTTCGAATCCAGTCCACCCGACACTGAACAAAAGGCAGCTAAGCTGCCTTTTTCATTTTGATGTTGATATCACAGGCTTCGCCAGTCCAACTGTATCCTCGTGTTTTGATTTTGTTGGTTACCGTTATTCAAATAATTTAGCGCCCTGTTCGGGCAGTAGCGCAGCCCGGTAGCGCACTACGTTCGGGACGTAGGGGTCGCTGGTTCGAATCCAGTCTGCCCGACACTGAAAAAGGATAAACACAAACAGTTTATCCTTTCTTTTTTCAATCTTTAATCATGACGCCTCAACGAAAATCCCGCATCGGATCAGTCCTGTCACACCGTCAGAGCGATTTGACAATTGTTTTGGAAAACGTTTTCGATCCCCACAATATTTCCGCCGTCATGCGCAGTTGTGATGCTGTTGGTATACAAGAAATTTATGTACTTAACACAAAAATCCCTCGACACAAAAAATGGGGAAGTAGAAGTAGCAGCAGTGCTGCGAAATGGCTTACCATTCATCAGTTTGATGATGCAGAAATGTGTGTATCAACGTTACGAAAAAGATACAACCGCATTTTAACCACACATCTGTCGTCGGATGCCGTAAGTTTATATAAGCTTGATTTAACTATAAGTACGGCCCTTATTTTTGGCAACGAACACGCCGGTGTAAGCGATGAAATAAAAAGCCTGTGCGACGGTAATTTTATCATTCCACAAGTAGGCATGATTCAATCGCTCAATATCAGTGTAGCCTGTGCGGTGAGTTTATACGAAGCTTTCCGGCAAAAACAAGCCGTGGGTCATTACGACGGGCAAAAGCTTTCGGAAGAGGCGTACCAATCTTTAGCAACGCTATGGGGAATGCAAAATGAACTTTGAATAAATTATCGCTTATTGTTGCTGTACTTTAATGCGCACCGGGCGGTTCAATTAGTTCCAACGCTTTATTTTTTGTTTATCCACTCTTAAAATCGTTGCATTCATTACTTTCCAACTTTGAGTAGAGAATCACGTTCCCGTCTTGCCTTGTCTTCTTCGCGGTAAATGTTCGCTTTCTTTACATGCTCTTCAAAGGTTTCGCTAAACAAGTGGCCGTTTAATTTGCTATTGGCCACGAAGAAATAATAGGCCGTTTGCGCCGGGTTGAGTACCGCATCAATCGTAATCTTTGAGGGTGTGCAAATGGGGCCGGGCGGCAAACCTTTGTTCTCGTATGTATTGTAAGGCGAAGCAACGTGCATGATGTCGCCGGCAATGCGCTTCAAGGCAAAATTTCTTACCGCAAATTTTAAGGTTGGGTCTGCGCCCAAACGAATGCCTTTTTTCAAACGGTTTAAGTAAACGCTGGCAACCGTGTCTTTCTCTTTGTTGTTAGTTGTTTCCTCCTCAATGATGGAAGCAAGCGTGTACACTTCGCATGGCGATAAGCCAAGAGCTTCGGCTTTGGCTCTTCTTTCCCCATTCCAAAACTTCCGCGATTCTTCGCTTAACCTTTCATAGACAGCCGATGGCGTTGTGCTCCAGAAAAAGCGATAGGTGTTCGGAATAACGTTACAGAAGATTGTGCCTGTATCAACGTTATAATGCTTCATCGAATCGGCATCGTTCAAAAACGAAACCATCTCCGCTGAATCAAATTCGAAACGTGCTCCCGTAAACCTTGCAAAGTCTTCTTTTGTGCGGAGCTTGGTGATGACAAGATCAACCGGTGCTTGCCTTCCGTTGCGAAGCATTCGAACAATGGTTAGCAAGCTGCTGCTTTTATCTATCTCGTATTTACCGGGTTTAATGGTTTGCCAGTATCCGAAGCGTGACGCAAGAAAATTGAATGCGGTGGTGTTGGTGATGATTTTATTTTTTTCAAGCGAATCCAAAACGGCGCCTTTTGTAGCGGCGTTGGTACGGATGTACAAATAAGCTTTCTTGCCGGAAAAGCCCGTTGCCGGTCCTAAAAAAATCCACGCACCAACGGCTGCAAGAATCAGGATGATCACCACCCCAATTTTCAAATACTTTTTCATTGAGTTCAAAGTAACAAAAAACCCTGCCGGAGCGACAGGGTCAAAAGGATTTATGCGAAGAAAATTATTTTGCTGGTTGTGCAGGCAATTGCCCGTTGTTCTGTGCAGGAGCCGAATTTCGAGCCGGGGCTGTTTGCTGCGTATTGGTTGCGCCGTTGCCAAGGTTCTGTGTGCGATCAATGCCTTTTGCGCCTGAAATAAACAGGGTGGAAGCAATGCACAAAACAGCAATTACGCCGGCAAAAATCCATGTGCCTTTTTCCAATACGTCGTTCGTTTGTTTTACGCCCATGAACTGGTTGCTAAAACCGGCAATGTTTCCTGCCAGGCCACCACCTTTGGGGTTTTGCACCAACACGATTAAACTCAATACCACCGAGGCAATGATGACAAGAATAATGAAAAGAATGGTCATATCAGAACTGTTTTAAATTGTCAATTTTGGCGGCAAAATAAGCCTTTTTGGAGGGATTGTGCAAAAGCAATTTGTTGTAAATGTCTAAAGCTTTTTCAGGAATGCCCTGCTTTGCCCACACTTCAGCCATCGCCTCAGTAAGCACCTCACTGTCTGTAACCGAGCGGCTGGCCAGCGTTTCTACGCCTTTTTCGGCAGCGTTTTCAGTGTTTTCATCCAATTGCGCGGCGGGCAAACGTTTCATGGTCTTCAACCACTCGGTAAAACTTTTTAATTGCTTGCCCAACTTGTCTTTCGGCAATTCATCCTGCGAAATTTTTATTCCCTGTGAAGCAAAATAATCTACTGTGTGATAGGGCTCAAACGTCAAGGCCGCGGTTGTTTGTGCCGGCTCTGATGGCTCTATCTTTTCAGGTTGCACAGCGGTCGTTTCCTCTAAACCCTTAGTGACAATCACTTCACTAATAATTATTTCCTGCGGTTCTTCTGGTGCAATGTTTACGGGTGAATGCTCTGTTGCTTCCTCTTTACTATTAACGGGATTAACTTGTTCAATAAAGGCTGGTGGTTGAAGAGCAGAAGCCGGATTTGTCTCTTCATTAATAGGAGATGATTGTAATTCTTTTGTTCCGGTCAACGTTTGCTGGACATCGTTTTCCGTGATATTCTCTTTTCTTTCTTCTTCAAGAATCTCAGGAGAATGCCCTTCCACTTCATTTGTCTCTGTGTCCTCGTCGTAAAAATATCCCGATGAAATAAAAAGTTCAAATTGCAAAGGATCGGGATAGAAGAGAACGGCCTTTTGATATTGTGCTTCGGCTTCTTCGGGCTTCCCTGATTGCCGCAACTTTTGAAGAAGCAGAAATTGTGCAGGGGCGAAATAAGGATAACGTTGAGCAATGTGCTTTACTTCATCTAAACTACAGTCCTCCAAATTTTGCTTGCCAGTGAGTCGTTGAGCCAGGGCATGAATTCGATTGCTCATAAACGGCAAGTTAATGAAATACGGGAAACGTTAGACCGCAGAAGAATCATTCAATCGTAAGTTGATTACGGTTTCACGTCTGCCCTTCTACGTTTTGTTCTTCAAAGATTACCAATCGGAAAAAAGGCGGTTGAAAATTTCATCGGTTAAGTTGCGAACCATTTCATCCAGCAGCGATGCTTCGGCTTGTTGGAGCGATTGCCTTGCACTGAAATCAAAGCTTCGGCTCACATCGTATTCATCAGTTTTGCTGCGCTTGTTGATGGAAATGTGAACAGTAACTGTGAGTCGGTTGATAGATGACTGACTTTGACCGTTGGTTGATGTAACGCCGGTCGTGCTTACCGAGTAATCGCGAATCTCGCCGGAGATTTCCCAATCAGGATTGGTGTTGTTGGCATTCACCATCGTCAGCTTGGTTTGATTGGTGACTTTTCGTTTTAATTGCTCGGTAAGCAAAGGCGAAAGTTGCGGGTTTTGGTACGGCGCACGGTTTTCAATCAGGTTGATGCGAACGGTTTTTACGCTGTCAGGAATGGATGATGTTTTTTCGTTGAACCCATATGAAACCTTGCAGGAGAGCAGGGCAAAACTCAAAAGTAAAAAGGCAAACAAAAGCACCCCGGCGGTAATGGCTTTCTGTTTATTTTTTAGAGATTTCATGTTTCTATTTTTTGGGCTTTTTACTTCCGGCTTCTCTTACAGATCAATGTCGTATTCTTTCAACTTGCGGTACAAGGTTCGTTCGCTGATGCCCAAGTCAAGCGCCGCGTCTTTGCGTTTGCCTCTGTGTTTTTTTAACGCCTTGATGATGAGTTCTTTTTCTTTGTCCATGATGTTCAGGCTTTCTTCCACTTCTTCGTGTTCCTGAATGTTGTTGTGTACGATAACTGGCTGCGGCGAAGCGGGCATTGTGCCCGAAACAATCACCGGCGAACTGCTTTCTGTTGGCTGCAATTCTTTTATGTCGGCAAAGAAGGACGGGTTCTGCGCGGCCACTGCGGGATTTTTCATCACGTCAAAAAACAGGCGTTTCAATTCCGTTACGTCGCGCTTCATGTCGAAGAAAAGCTTGTACAAAATCTCGCGTTCGTTATTGAACTCGTGACCGTCAGTGCCGGCTGCGTGAGCCAAAACCGGCAAGCGATTTCCGACGGGTGAATCGGGCAAAAACTTCGACAGCTCTTTTGTGTTTACCAGTTTATCGGTCGCCAAAACAGAAATTTGTTCGGCCATGTTTTTCAATTCGCGAACATTTCCCGGCCAGGGATAATTTACAATCCGTTGGCGGGCATCTTCGTCCAACTGCACCGGTGTGGTTTTGTAACGTTCGGCAAAATCAACCGCAAACTTTCGAAACAAAACCAAGATGTCTTCTTTGCGGTCGCGCAGGGCCGGAACGCGAATGGGCACTGTGTTTAAACGGTAGTATAAATCCTCGCGAAACCTTCCTTGCTGCACAAGGTTCAGCAAATCTTTGTTGGTAGCAGTAATGACACGAACATCGGTCTTCTGCACTTTTGACGAACCCACACGGATGAATTCGCCGGTTTCCAAAACACGCAGCAAACGAGCCTGCGTACCGAGCGGCATTTCGCCGATTTCATCAAGAAAAATGGTGCCGCCGTTTACGGTTTCAAAATAACCCTTGCGGCTGTCCACCGCACCGGTGAACGATCCTTTTTCGTGACCAAACAATTCCGAGTCGATTGTTCCTTCGGGGATGGCACCGCAGTTGACGGCAATAAAAGAGGCGTGCTTGCGGGCCGACAAAGAATGTATGATGTGCGAGAAGGCTTCTTTGCCCACGCCGCTTTCCCCAGCGATTAATACCGTTAAGTCCGTGTTTGCCACCTGCGACGCTACTTGCAAAGCGTAATTAAGAGCAGGGGAGTTGCCAATGATGCCGAACCTGTTTTTGATGCTTTGTAAATCCATTCTAAAATACTTGTACTATTTCGCCCAGCAAGGTTGCCTGCGTGCAATCGTTGACTTTCACGTTCACATAATCGCCGGGCTTTAAATCATATTTTTCTTTCGGAAAAACAATCACTTTGTTTTGCGAGCTTCGTCCCATCCAATCCGTTTCGCTTCGCTTCGACGTTGCTTCAATCAATACTTTAAACGTTTTTCCAAGGTCGTCTTTGTTGCTTTGAAGCGAAAGGCGGTTTTGCGTTTCTACAATCTCCACCAATCTTCTTTTTTTTACGTCTTCAGGAACATCATCCTGGTAGCGACGCTGCGCCAGCGTGCCGGGGCGTTCGCTGTAAAAAAACATGTAGCTCATATCATATTTCGCGTACTCCATCAAGCTCACGGTCTCTTTGTGCTCGTCCTCTGTTTCGGTGCAAAAGCCTGCAATAATATCGGACGAGATGCCGCAATCGGGCATGATCTCGCGAATGCGGTCAACCTTGGCCATGTACCACTCCCGACTGTAATTGCGATTCATCATTTGAAGCACACGCGAAGAACCACTCTGCAGCGGAAGATGAATGTACTTGCAAATATTCTCGTATTCAGCCATCGTATGCAGCACATCATCGGTAATGTCCTTGGGGTGCGAAGTAGAAAAACGAACCCGTAGACCGGGGGAAATCAATGCCACTCTCTCTAACAAAGCCGCAAACGTAACGGGCTTGTTGTCTTCACCAACATAGTAATAAGAATCAACGTTCTGACCGAGCAGGGTTACTTCTTTGTAGCCGGCGTCGTATAAATCCTGACATTCGGCCATAATGCTCTTGACATCACGACTTCTTTCCCGGCCTCTTGTAAACGGAACCACGCAAAACGCACACATGTTGTTGCAGCCACGCATGATGCTGACAAAAGCCGTTATGCCGTTGCTGTTCAGGCGCACAGGTGAAATATCTGCGTAAGTTTCCTCGCGACTGAGTAAAACGTTTATGCTTTTTTGTCCGCCATCCGCTTCGGCAATTAAACCAGGAAGTGTGCGGTAGGCATCGGGGCCCACAACGAGATCAACCAGTTTTTCTTCCTCCAGAAATTTTGATTTCAACCGTTCGGCCATGCAACCCAACACACCTACAAGCATTGCGGGACGTGATTGCTTCAGCTTTCGGAATTCGGTTAACCGCTTGCGCACTGTTTGTTCTGCTTTCTCGCGAATGGAGCAGGTGTTTAATAGAATTAAATCCGCGTCTTCAAAGTTTCGTGTTGCGCCAAAACCTTCGCCCTGAAGAATGGAGGCCACAATCTCGCTGTCGCTGAAATTCATTTGGCAGCCGTAGCTTTCAATGTAAAATCGGCGCTTGTAATTGTTTGGGTCAAGCGCAAAAGGTGCATAGGCTTCACCTTGTCTTGCCTCGTCGTGCTTTTTATTTTGTAACAATTCTTCTATCATAAAGTGGGCTCAAAGATAAAGAATACGGCTTTTGGTGACAGGATGACAGCAAAGCGAGCAGACTTTTTATCAAAGCCTTTGCAGTTTCAAATACACCGTATTATTTTTCGTCAAATTTCCGCCCATGAAGCGTCTTCAAACCAGATCCAGAATACCGCTTTGCGGCTTCATTTTACTCTCGTTCTTTTTACCTGCTTATGAACATTCTAGCGCTTTTCAATTTATCGGCATCGTTCGCAACTCGATTGACAAAGCATACGATATAACCAATACGGATGCAGTTATTGCCATAAGTTTACTGTTGCTGATTCCGTTTTCTGCGGCTGTTCTTCTGCTTCGCACCTGGCTGTGCATTCCCACCCGTAGAGTTTACGTGGCCATGCCACTCATCTTTTTCATGTTCTTTTCCGGACTTTTCTTCGCCACTCAAACCAGCCTCGCCGGACCCTCTTCGGTAAACCTTTTTACACCCGCAGAATTTGGATTTTATCTTGCTGCGGTTTGTTCCGTGATGCTGCTCTTTACGAAAAACCAAAAGCGAAAGAGGCGTAAAAAAACCGAGATCGAACGTGAAGCGGAATTGGCTTCTTAACTTCTTAACCATTTTTAACGCACAGTGGCAAAGCTTTCCTTCGCGCAATGCGGAGAAAAAATAACTTTGGCCGATGAGGTTTTGCTGGCTTTTGTTTCTTGCCCTGCTTTCACTTTCGGGTTTTGCGCAGCAAGGCACCTTAACCGGAACTGTTTTAGATGAAAAAGGCAAGGCGCTTGAAAACGCAAGTGTTCAACTGGCATCGTTCGCCGACAGCACGAAAAACATTTCTACCACAAGCGATAAAAACGGACTCTTCTTATTTTCTAATATTCCCTTTGGTTATTACCGGTTGCGTTTAACCTTCGTTAGCTTGCAACCCACGCTCATTGACTCCATTTATTTTAGGGCTGAACGCTATGATTTCAATTTGAACGACATCGTGCTCAAGCCAAAGCAAACCGACAATCTCCAGGAAATAATTATTTATTCTGAAAAGCCGCTCATTCAAAGCAAGGATGGCAACATTACGTTCAACGCAGGTGAATCGGCCCTGAGCCAGGGAAGCAACGCCAGTGATTTGCTGGCCCAGGTGCCGCTTGTAACCAAAGACCCGGATGGAAAAGTTTTGGTAAGAGGCAAGGAGCCTAAAATTTTAATTGACGACAAACCGGTAGAACTGAACCTGCAGCAACTGCAAGACTTACTTGAGTCATTGCCCGGCAGTTCCATTGAAAAAATTGAAGTGCTGACCAATCCGCCGCCGCAATACGCTAATGAACAAGGCGGCGTAATAAACATTGTAACGCGAAAAGGCGCCGTGGGTATGAGCGGCCGCATTAGTTTGTTTGCCGGAACGAGAGGGGAGTTTGGGAGCAACGGAAGTTTTAGCTATCGTAAAAATGGCCTGGCAATTAACGCAAACGCGGGTTTTGCCGGAAACGAATTTAACGGCACCGGTTATTCGATTCGACAAAACATCTATACCGATTCAAGCAATCACTTCAACACAAACAATCAATACCGTAACCACAACCTGCGACCTAACTTTCGTGCAAACATTGATTACGAAATCACCAAAGTGCATTTGCTAAACGTGGTGCTGCTGTATAACGGAAACGATTACAGCAACAACAATCTAACTACCTATCAAAACCTTAATCGCTTTGACCAATTGTACAAATTAAGCCAACGCTCTATTGGCAGCAAAGGCAACGGTTACAATCCGAACGTGAGTTTTACGTACACCTATAAATCGAAATTGCCCGGCGAGGTTTTTCGTTTGTTCACCAATCTGAATTATTCCAACAATACGAGTGAACGGCTGTTTTACCAACGGTTCTTCAACCCCGATTACAGTTTTAACGGGAACGATTCAACGCAGTTGCAGCAAACAAACAACCTTTCAAGAGGCGTTAACCTGCGCCTGAGTTACGACCGGCCGCTAAACAACAAAACCACGTTCATTTCTTTGGGCGGTTATTATAATCATTCATTCTCGGATATTGATGTAGATGCTTTGTATAAACGAAAAGGCGACGGCGAAATGCTGCCACTTGATTTGTTGAGCAATTACTTTTTGTTTCATCAAAACGTGACCAATTACCGGGCTTCGGTTAAGCAATTATTTGGAACAACGCTTAGCGTTACGGCCGGCTTGTCCGTGGAGAAAACAGAAATTTATTTTGATCTCTTGAAAGAAAACCGCGACACGTCAAACACTTACTGGACGCCACTTCCGTTCGCAAACGTGAACAAAACCTGGAGTAACAATACCAGCCTCACCTTCTCGTATCGCCGCACCATCCGAAGGCCCGGTATCAACGAATTAAATCCTACGAGAGATTTTTCTGATCCCTACAACATTCGTTCGGGCAACCCGGCCTTACTCGCCTCGCCAGCGCACAATTTTGATTTAGTGATTGGCCGTTCGCAAGGCGGCTTTTACGCCAATGTGGGCATCGGCTACAACGTTGTGCAGGACATTTTTAACCAAATCAGGAACCTCTTGCCAAACGGTACAACAGAGATTATTTGGCAGAACATTAGCGGGCGAAAAGAATACGAAATGAGCACCTGGAGTGGCTATTCGTTTAACCGGAAGTTTCGCCTCAACGCCAGTGCGAGTTATACTTATAACCGCTACGGCGAATACGATAAGACGTTTCGAAAATACCGAGACGGCGGCTCACTGACCTCAAACCTGAACACGGTTTTTATACTGAAAGACCTTTACAGCGCCACGGGCAGTTTTACCTTTAACCGTTTTGCAAATCCGCAGGGAACGGTGCGCAACAGTCTTAGCATGAACCTTGCGCTGCAAGCCAAACTACTGAACAAAAAGCTAACGGTTACGCTCAACGCCATTGATCCCATCTTCCGGCAAAGTAATCATACGTTTACCTACGGCACCAATTTCAATTTGGAGAATTACAGCTCCACACAAACAAAAAATTATCGCCTGAGTCTGGGCTATAGTTTTATAAAATCAGCAAAGAAGCCATCCGCGAAAACGCAATCGGCCATTAAAAATTTTATGGGCACAAAGCAATAGAAAGATGTGAAGCCGGTGCACTGGGATTTACTTCGGCGAGTGTTCAAGTTTAACCTTTCCGGCCAGCCAGGAATCTTTTACCGGAACGATCCATTTCTCTTCCAATTCCTTTTTGGTTTGAACGAGGTTGTTGAAATAAAGAGTATCGCCGTCAATAAAAAAGTTTTGAACGGCATAGGAAAGTTGGCTCATGGGTAACACTTGTATCTTCTCTTTTACTACGAAGGCAAGATTGGTGCGGTTAAAAAAATCAACGCTGAATTTTTCGCCAAGACCTTTAATAAATCGAACGGAAGAGTCGGTGCTGCAACCGCCAACGCCAACGCGGGTTTCATCGGCCATGAGCACTACAAATTGCCCAAAGAAAAGATTGCCGTAGGCATCTACATCGTCGCCGTGCGAACGCCATTCCGCAGTGAATTTGTTTAGCAATTCTTCAATTTCCAGCGCCTCGGACAAGGTAAACAAACGGCTGCTTTGGTAAATCCAGACGCGGCTGTTACCGGCAAATGTATCGGGCAGGTATTTTTTGTATTCAAGCTTCATCCTGCAAAGATACCCCAAACCTCTAAAGGGGCTTCGGCCGTTTACAATAAACGGCTCTCACAAATAGCAATGCCTCTGGCTTCTAAAGTCATAGGCATTGTGTTTCGTAATATGTTTTGCGCTTTGAGTGGCGCAAAGCCCCTTTAGGGAGTTTGGGGGTTTAAGCTTTGGGCAATGATTTCGGCTACGTCCAAAACTTTTACGCTGTCTTCTTTTTCGGCCGCTTTCACGCCGTCGGTGAGCATGGTGTTACAAAACGGACAAGCCGCCGCCAAAATTTCAGCGCCAGTGCCAATTGCTTCTGCGCTACGTTCCAGGTTGATTCTTGTTCGTCCCGGTTCTTCTTCTTTAAACATTTGCGCACCGCCGGCGCCGCAGCACAAACCGTTTTTGCGGCAGCGTTTCATCTCAATTAACTCGGCGTCCAAAGCTTCCAACACTTTGCGCGGTGCTTCATAAATGCCGTTGCCGCGGCCCAGGTAGCAACTGTCGTGATAGGTGATTTTTTTGCCTTTGAAGGCTGTGGCGTCGGTGAGTTTTATTCTTCCTTCGTCAATCAGTTGCTGTAAAAAAGTGGTGTGGTGAATGACTTCGTAATTACCGCCAAGCTCGGGGTATTCGTTCTTAAAAATGTTGAAGCAGTGTGGACAGATGGTAACGATTTTTTTTACGCCGTAGGTATTCAGCGTTTGAATGTTTTGGTAGGCCATCATTTGAAAAAGAAATTCGTTACCGGCCCTGCGTGCGGGATCTCCCGTACACATTTCTTCCTTGCCAAGAATGGCATATTTGATACCGACGTGAGTTAAGATGGTAGCAAAAGCCTTTGTTACTTTTTGTGCCCGCTGATCGAAGCTGCCGGCACAGCCAACCCAGAAAAGAATTTCCGGCGTTTCGCCGTTTGCGGTCATTTCGGCCATGGAAGGAACGTGCATGGTGCTGCGTTTAGTAAGCGCCAAAAATAGAGAAATGTAAAATGTAGAGGGCAGAATCTCAAATGTAAAACTGCTGGATCGTATGGCGTAAGCTGTCCGCATGTTTTACATTCATCATTTTAGATTTTACATTTTACATTTCTTTGTCCGCTGATGAAGACGTTGAAACGATTTGCAGAACGACTGGCCAACTGGGAGCTTTGGCCCTTTGCGCTGATTTATGCGCCCCTTGGTCCGCTGTGGCTTTGGTACGCGGCAAAGGCAAAAGCGTTTTGGTGGTTTTCGCCGGCCAATCCAACGCTGACATTTGCCGGTTTTGACGGCGAAGGCAAAAAAGAAATGTACGATCAACTGCCATCTGAATTTTATCCGCAAACAATTTACATCCAGCCTTCGTTGACCTTTGAAGAAGTAAAAAAATGCGTGACCGAGAAAGGATTGACGTATCCGCTTTGCGTAAAGCCCGAAGTTGGTTTGAAAGGGCTTTTGTTTCGAAAAGTGGACAGCGAGGAAAAACTGAAAATTTACCACGAACGCATTGGTCTCGAATATTTAATTCAACCGCTGGTGGAAGCACCAATGGAAGTCAGCGTGTTTTATTACCGCTACCCAAATCAACCGAAAGGCGTTATCAGCGGCTTTCTGCAAAAAGAAATGATGCACGTTTACGGCGACGGAAAACAAAGCCTTTGGGAATTGATCACACAACATCCGAAGGCGCAATACCGACTGGAAGAAATGCGCATCAAACACGAAACGATGCTGAACGTGGTTTTGCCTGCCGGCGAAAAATACATTCTCACCCACGCCGCTAATCTCAATCGCGGCGCACGTTTCACCAATTTGCATAAACTGATTGATGAAAAGCTTTTATCCATCTTTGATCCGCTCAGTCACCGCTGTCAATGGTATTACGGACGCTATGATTTAAAGTGCAACAGCATTGAAGAATTAAAAGACGGAAAGTTTATCGTTCTTGAATTTAACGGGGCGGGAGCGGAGCCCAACCACGTTTACAATTCCAATTTTTCCTGGCTTGGGGCCCTAAAAGTTTTTGCGCATCATTGGAAGGTCCTTTACGAAATCGGGCGGTACAATTACCGCCACAACGGTGTACGGTATTGGGGTAATCGCGAAGGTCGAAGGTGGATGAAAGCGGCAAGTAAACACGGTGAACTTTTGGAACGTCTGGACCGTGAAATTTTAATCTGAGTGAAGCATGTTTAAACTTCTCCGCGTTTTTGCAACGGGCATTTTTGTAAGTTTTATCGGAGCAATTCCGTTAGGAACGCAAAACATCGCGGCCATGCAAATTGCCATTTCCGACAGCGTGCGGGAAGCCTTGCTGTTTTCGTTTGGGCTCATCATCGTTGACGTGTTTTACATCTATCTCACATTGCGGGCCATGCAGTGGATACAAAGCCAAAAGCGCTTGTTCAATGCCTTGGAATGGGTAACGCTGCTGATTGTTTTCTCGCTGGCCGCATCCAATTTTTATGCAGCGCTGCATCCTGCAGTTCACAAAAATATTTTGCTCAGCAATTCGTTGCCGCGGTTCTGGCTAGGCTTTGCGATGAATGCCCTGAACCCTTTGCAAATACCGTTTTGGTTCGGCTGGAGCACGGTGTTGTTTTCCAAAAAATTGCTTCAGCCGCGATGGAAGCATTACCATCTTTTTGTCGCCGGTGCATCGGTTGGTTTTTTCTCGGCGCTTTTGCTTTTCATTTTTGGCGGACGGTTGATTGCCGAAAAAATTAGCAGTCACCAGGAGGTCGTTTACTTCGTCATTGGTTGCATATTCGTTGCCACAGGTTTGTTGCAAGTTTGGAAAATGGCAAAGAAGAAAGATGTTGAACATACCCTGCAACACCCTGAAGAAATAACCAGTAGATTTGAACACACTGTTGACAACATAAATAACCAAACCAATTGATATGCTCAATCAACCGTTTATTGCCGAATTAAAACACGAAGCCGCATCAACGAAAAGAATTCTGGAAAGGGTTCCCGAAGACAAGTTCGACTGGAAGCCACACGAAAAGTCAATGACCCTGGGCCGCTTGACTTCGCACGTTGCAGAATTGCCCGGCTTCATGAATTCCATTTTAACGATGGACGAAGTTGATTTTGCAAAAGGCCATTATAAGGCGATTCACAACAAAACATCGAAGGAATTGATGAACACCTTCCAGGAAAAATTGGACGAAGTGATGCAGACCTTGCAAAACACAAGCGACGAAAAAATGCAGGCGAATTTCACCTTGCGTAGTGGTGAGCATGTCATTGCCACGCTTCCCCGCACGGTGGCCCTTCGTTCCATGGCGATGAACCACATCCTTCACCACCGCGGGCAAATCGCCGTTTACCTTCGATTGCTCGATATCCCGGTTCCGGGCCTGTACGGTCCCAGTGCGGATGAAATGTAAATTCCTGAAGAGGAAATTCGCTTAACAAAATCTTTTAAACTCAATCATGTTTTGTGATTGAGTTTTTTTATGTACTGAACTGCAGAACTGTTTTCAGCTTTGTGGAGTTTAAGCTGAGCAAAGCCAAAGCACCGCATGCTTCAGCGTTCGGAACGTTGTTAGCCTTGTTTAATTTTCACGGAACAACGCAATGTTATATGGCAAGATCGTGACAGCGAAAAGGTCGCCTGCCTAAGTCTCCCTCTAAGGGCAGGCGATTCTGTCAAAATTGCATTTATAGGCCTCACGGCATAATCATTGATAACCTTTACTGAACTCTTAAATTCAACAAAACAATGGGAAAAATAATTGGAATAGACTTGGGAACCACCAACAGTTGTGTCGCCGTAATGGAAGGTAACGAACCCGTCGTTATTGCCAACGACGAAGGCCGGCGCACAACGCCGTCGGTGGTTGCGTTCCTGAAGAACGGCGAACGCAAAGTAGGCGATCCGGCTAAACGACAGGCCATCACCAACCCGCAAAATACCATCACAAGCGTAAAGCGTTTTATGGGACGCCGCTTTGATGAAGTGACAGAAGAAATCAGCCACTGGAGCTATAAAGTTGTCAAAGGTGACAACAATACCGTTCGCATTGACATTGATGGCAGGCTTTACACGCCGCAGGAAATCTCTGCGATGATTCTTCAAAAAATGAAGAAAACTGCCGAAGATTATTTAGGACAGGAAGTAACCGAAGCGGTTATTACCGTGCCGGCTTATTTTAACGACGCACAAAGACAAGCAACGAAAGAGGCCGGTGAAATTGCCGGTTTGACCGTTCGGCGCATTGTGAACGAACCCACAGCCGCAGCCCTGGCTTATGGTTTAGACAAAGGCGGTAAAGATCATCACGTGGCTGTATTTGACCTCGGCGGCGGCACGTTTGACATTTCCATTCTTGAACTCGGTGACGGTGTGTTTGAAGTAAAATCAACCAACGGCGACACGCACCTTGGCGGTGATGACTTTGACAAAGTGATCATGGACTGGTTGGCGGAAGAATTCAAGAAGGACGAAAACGTTGACCTGCGCAAAGACCCGATGGCTTTGCAACGTCTGAAGGAAGCTGCTGAAAAAGCAAAGATCGAATTGTCTTCTTCAAGCGAAACGGAAATCAACCTCCCTTACGTAACAGCTATTGATGGGGTTCCCAAACACCTTGTAAAAAAATTAACCCGCGCCAAATTTGAACAACTTGCAGACAGCTTGTTTGAACGTTGTTTAAAACCTTGCGAGCAAGCGTTGAAAGACGCAGGTCTCAGCACTTCGCAAATTGATGAAGTGATTTTGGTGGGCGGCTCTACCCGTATTCCAAAGGTGCAGGAGATCGTGGAGAAATTCTTTGGCCGCAAGCCGCACAAAGGTGTAAACCCCGATGAAGTCGTTGCGGTTGGTGCCGCCATTCAGGGCGCGGTATTAACGGGTGAAGTGAAAGACGTGCTGTTGCTTGACGTGACGCCACTCACTTTAGGGATTGAAACTGCTGGTGGAATTATGACACCTTTAATCCAGTCCAATACAACAATACCTACGAAGAAGTCAGAGGTTTTTTCGACATATTCGGATAATCAACCTGGCGTTCAGATAAATGTGTTGCAGGGCGAGAGAAGTATGGCAAAGGATAATAAAGCTTTAGGTGTCTTTAATCTCGATGGCATTCCACCAGCGCCCCGTGGTGTGCCGAAAATTGAAGTCACATTTGATATTGATGCGAATGGTATTTTGCATGTTACTGCAAAGGATCAGGGCACGGGCAAGGAACAAAAAATCCGCATTGAAGCGGGCAGCGGCTTGACGAAGGACGAGATTGAAAAAATGAAGAACGAAGCGGCTGTCAACGCCGACAAGGATAAAGCGGAAAAAGAAAGAGTGGAGAAAGTGAACCAGGCCGACAGTTTGATTTTCCAAACGGAAAAGCAACTGAAAGAATACGGTGATAAAATTCCCGCCGATAAAAAGGCGCCGATTGAAGCTGCATTGAACCGTCTTCGCGAAGCGCACAAATCGCAGGATCTGGCACAAATTGATTCAGCCGTTACCGAAATGAACAATGCCTGGACGGCGGCAAGCGAAGAGCTGTACAAAGCAACCCAAGATGCTGGCGGTCCGCAGGCAAACGCTGATGGCGGAAATGGTCAGCAAAACGCAGGCAATGCCGGTGAAAATGTTACCGATGCGGAATTTGAAGAAGTGAAATAAACCGCAAATTGTACGAATTTTAGTGAAGATGATAGGGATTTATAAAGCGAACCCACAACTTCGGTTGTGGGTTTTTCTTTTGATGTGAACATAAAAAAACCGGCACGAGGCCGGCAAATATTTAAACGGGAAACGAATCCCGGCAATTCTTTATAAATCCTGAAAATCTGTGGTTATACGATATCCATTGCCAAAACAAAAAAAGTAAACACAAAGGGCAAAATCAATGTAAGCCAGGGCCAATGAAGTACAATGGCCGCTGTAAGAGCAGCAACCGCCACGAAAAACAATAACCAGTATAAACCTTTGTTCCTTCTTTTGATTTCCATTGCAAAAATTTCGGCAAAAATAGGCGAGGACTGCTAATTGCAAAATCGAATTTTGGGACTGCCGTAACAGAGCCGCTAACGTGGGCAGCTTTTCTTATTTTCGCTGCCGTGTAATTTCTACACAAGCTTCTAACCTTCTGCAATTGAACGAAATGAAAATCGAATTTTATTTACGGTTTAAAACCCGATACGGGCAAGCTCTTTTTGTATCGGGCAATTTGTTGTCGCTCGGCGCAAACGAAACCGAAAACGCTTTCCCGCTTCGCTATTTGAACGATGAGTTTTGGTACGGTTCAATTGACGTTGACCCAACCGAAATTCACACGTTTCATTATCACTATGTTTTTCAGGACGAAAACGGTGAACGCAGCAAGGAAGGCGAGAAACACCGCAGCGTTGACCTCAAAAAAATAACGTCAAATCTTGTGCTCATTGACAGTTGGAACGACGAAGGCTTTTTTGAGAACGCATTTTACACAGCGCCTTTTCAAACCGTTTTTTTAAAAGAAGGAAAAAAGGAAAAACCAAAAAAGGAAGAAGATTTTACGCACTTGTTTAAAGTGAAGGCGCCGCTTCTTCAGGCGGCCGAAGCCGTTTGTCTTTTGGGAAACGTGCCCGAACTGGGAGCGTGGAACAAGGAGAATTTTTTGTTGCTGACAAAAAAAGGCGAGTGGTGGACGATTGGCGTAAACCTCTCAAACGAAAACCTTCCCGCTTCTTATAAATACGGTGTTGTTGACGCAGAAACAAATGCCTTTTTGCGTTTTGAAGGCGGCGATGATCGCTTTGTTTTTAACGACGATGTAGCCAACAAAAAAACCATCGTACACGATGCTTTTATTCGATTGCCCAATACAAGTTGGAAAGGCACCGGCATTGCCATTCCGGTGTTTAGCCTGCGAAGTGCAAACAGCTTCGGCATTGGCGAGTTTGCTGATATAAAACCGCTGGCCGACTGGGCCAAAGAAACCGGTTTAAAACTCATTCAACTTCTGCCCATCAACGATACTTCGGCTACGTTTACGTGGAAGGATTCCTATCCTTATGCGGCCATTTCGGCCTTTGCCTTGCACCCCGTTTACATCAATCTCCAAAAAGTTGCGGGTAAGAAAAAAGCACAATCGCTGAAAGGGATCAGCGGCAAACAAAAAGCCCTGAACGAGCTTGCCGAAATTGATTACGAGGCAGTGATGAGCGCGAAAATGGTTGTGCTTTATGAATTGTACGAAGCATCGGAGATGAGCTTCTTAGACGAAAGAACTTACGAAGAATTTTTTGAAGAAAACAAGCACTGGCTCGTTCCGTACGCCGCCTTTTGTTTTTATCGCGACAAGTACAAGACTTCAGATTTTTCAAAGTGGAAAACCGGATCGGTTTACAACGAAGCCGAAGTTGCAAAGCTGACCTCGCACAAATCGAAAAGCTTTAAACAGATTGCCTTTTTTTATTTCGTGCAATACCACCTCCATTTGCAATTGAAAGAAGCAGTGGATTATGCACACAAAAAAGGTCTTGCTATCAAAGGCGACATTCCTATCGGTATTTACCGCTACGGCGCCGATGCGTGGACATCGCCTTCGCTATACAACATGAACGTGCAGGCCGGTGCGCCGCCCGATGATTTTGCCGTGAAGGGTCAGAACTGGGGCTTCCCTACCTACAACTGGCAGGAGATGGAAGAAAACAATTTTGACTGGTGGAAGAAACGCTTTCATCAAATGGGCCATTATTTCGATGCCTTTCGGATTGATCACATCCTTGGCTTCTTTCGCATTTGGAGCGTGCCGATGAACGCCGTAGAAGGAATTCTGGGGCGCTTCATTCCGGCCTTGCCTGTAACAGCGCACGAGTTTGGTGAACGAAGCATTTGGTTTGATTACAATCGTTACTGCAAGCCTTACGTCACCGATGCCGTTCTTTCGCAAACTTTTGGCGACAAAGCCGCACTGGTAAAAGAATCGTTCTTGCAGCCAAACGAAGCCGGCCGTTACGACCTGCGTGAAGAATTCAACACGCAACGAAAGGTGGATTTCTATTTTTCTCTACAAGAGGCCAACGGGGATAACCACCAACTAAAGCAAGGCTTGTTTGATCTAATCAGCAATGTGCTTTTGTTTGAAGAAGGGTCTGGCGGGCAACGTTTTCATTTTCGCATTTCAATGGAAGACACTCCTTCGTTCCAATATTTGGATGAAGACGTTAAGCACAAACTGAAAGACCTATACGTTGATTATTTCTATCGCCGTCAGGATCAGTTTTGGAAAGAAGAGGCAATGAAAAAACTACCGGCCCTGAAAGACGCCACCAACATGCTCATTTGCGGCGAAGATTTGGGCATGGTGCCGCACAGCGTACCCGATGTGATGAAGCAGTTGGGCATTTTAAGTTTGGAAGTTCAACGAATGCCAAAGAACCCGCAAACAGAATTTTTTCACCCGAAAGACGCGCCGTATTTATCGGTGGTCACGCCTTCTACCCACGACATGAGCACCGTACGCGGCTGGTGGGAAGAAGACCGCGAAAAAACGCAAAAATTCTTCAACAACATTCTTGGCGAACAAGGCACGGCACCGCAGTTTTGTGAGCCGTGGATCAATCGTGCCGTTGTTTTGCAACACCTTTACTCACCGGCCATGTGGAGCATCTTTCAATTGCAGGACATTTTAGGGATGGACGAAAAACTACGCCGCGAAAATCCGCACGAAGAAAGAATCAACCTGCCGGCCAATCCAACGCATTACTGGAATTACCGGATGCACCTTCCGCTGGAGCAACTGTGCAAGGAGGAATCATTTAACGAAGAAGTAAAAACATACATCCGCAACAGCGGAAGAGGAAATTAAACGTTGGCCGTTGATTGTTGTTTGTTGTTTCAATTGAGAAGCGCTACAATCGACGGCCAACGAACAACGATCAACATTTAATCATGCGAATTTTTCTCATCGGCTTCATGGGTTGCGGCAAAACGCACTGGGGCAAATTGCTAAGCCAGAAGCTGCAAATTCCTTTTTTCGATTTGGACGCAGTGATTGAAGAACAGGAAGGCAAAAGCATCACCGAAATTTTTGCCGAAAATGGGGAAGAGCATTTCCGGCTGCTGGAAAAAGATGTGCTTTACATGCTTACCGAAAGCCACGATAATTTTGTGATGGCCTGCGGCGGTGGCGCTCCCTGCTTTTTTAATAACATTGATTACATGAAAAAGAAGGGCGCCACGGTTTGGATCAACTGTTCGCCCGATTGCCTTTACAGCCGCCTCGTAAAAGAAAAAGAAAAGCGTCCGCTGATTAAAAACATCCCGGACGAAGAACTAAAAGCTTTCATCATTAAAAAGTACGCCGACCGCAAAATATTTTACCAGCAGGCGGCCATCATTCTAAGCGACGAAGAAATCAGCCTTGATACACTAATCGAAAAAACATTTCATACCTGACCATGCAAAAAATTTATCTCGTTATCGGAAGTTTGTTGGCTGGCCTTGCCGTAGCCCTTGGCGCTTTTGGTGCACACGGATTAAAAAAAATTGTTTCGTCCGAAACCGTTGCCGTTTATCAAACCGGCGTGCAATACCAAATGTATCACGCACTGGCGCTTATTCTCGTCGGCATTTTGTCGGATCGGATTTACAACGGCTTTGTTTCCTACGCGGGTGTTCTGTTTGTGGCCGGCGTTATTTTGTTTTCCGGCTCCTTATACCTGATCGTTTCCATGAACGCCATGAACAAGACAGTTCCCACGGCCCTTGGGATACTGACGCCGGTTGGAGGCCTGTTCTTTATTTTGGGTTGGGTTTGTCTGATAGTGGGGTTACTAAAAAAATAACGGCTTTTTTAGGCTGCTCGCCGTTCCGGGCCTGTGTTTGCTCACGTCAAATCCTATCTTTGATTCATGGCTAATGAGCTGAAGAAATCCACGCCTAAAGTTGCTGAAAAACCGGCGCCGAAGAAGAAAGCGGCCAATCCTAAACCCGTTGCTGCTGCCCCTGCAAAAAAATCTCCTGCTTCTTCATCCTTTAAAAAAGAAAAAGAAGAAAAAGTTGACTTAAAAAAGTTGGCGAAGGACGAACGAACCCACAAAATTTTAGGTACGGTTTCCTTGTTGATGTCCGTTTTTTTGTTCATTTCTTTTGTGTCTTATTTTTCTACATGGAAAGAAGACCAGTCGCAAATTTTTAACAAAGGCATTGGCTTTTTGTTCGATAGCGGGTCAAAGGTTGCCAACCTTCTTGGCCGCTTAGGTGCTTATGCCTCGCACGGGCTGATTCGCCAGTCATTTGGCCTTGCCTCTTTTCTTTTTTGCTGTTTCTTTTTCGTGGTCGGGATCAACCTGATTACAGCCCGAAAGGTGTTTTCCATCTGGCGCAACCTGCGTTACGTAACCATTGGTTTAATCATCCTTTCCGTCACGCTTTCCTTCCTGTTTTCGTCCTTTGATTTTCCCTTTGGCGGCAGCGTTGGCGACATGATCAACAACTGGCTAAAAGCCTTTCTTGGAACCATCGGTACGGCTGCCTTGTTGTTGGTGGTTGGCGGCTCTTACCTCATCTGGCAATTCAATCCAACGTTTAAGGTTCCCATTCGCGACAAAGAATTTTCTGCGGAAAATGAAACCGCACGGCTTACCATTGAGGAAGATGAAGCCGAGGAAAAAGAAGAACCGCTACAACAAGAGCCGTCGCTGATTGCGCTTGCCAAACAAGCCGCAACCATCAACGATTTGTATGCTGAAAAGGAAGACGCTAAACAACACGAGAGCAACCCGAACGCTTTAAACGGCGACGGCGAAATGGTACTCAGCATTAATCCTGCAAAAGAAGAAAAAGACTACGGCTTCCATCTGACAGAAAGGGAAGAGGATAAAGCGACGATTGAGGAAGAAGAACCTTTGCATGTAAACGAGCCGGTTGAAGAAAGTATTACCGGCGAAATACTGCACAAAGAAGAAGAGGCAATTACCAGAGAAGTTCCGTTTGAAATTAAAGAAGAACCGAAGCCAAGAAAACGAGAACAGGCAGTTGAAAATCTTGAACTGGAAATAAAGTCGAAGGAGGATGAAATAGAAGAAGACGGAGAACCCGAACGGCAAAAAGATTACAGCGATCTGCCTCCGTACGAACCAACGCTTGACCTGCGCGATTACAAATACCCGTCGGTAGATTTGCTGGAAGCACACGGCAGCGAAAAGATTGTGCAAGACCCAGCCGAACTGGAAGCCAACAAAAACCAGATCATCAACACGCTGAAAAATTACGACATCACCATTCAAAAAATCAGCGCAACGGTGGGGCCAACGGTAACGCTTTACGAGATTGTTCCCGCAGCCGGTGTGCGCATTTCACGCATCAAAAATCTGGAAGACGACATCGCCCTAAGCCTTGCTGCGCTTGGCATTCGCATCATTGCGCCCATTCCGGGCAAAGGAACGATTGGCATTGAAGTGCCCAACGTGAAGAAGACCATCGTGAGCATGCGAACTTTGCTTTCGGCAGAAAAATTCACGCACAATACCTTCAGCCTACCTATCGCCATCGGCAAAAAAATCGACAACGAAAACTTCATCGTTGACCTGGCTTCAATGCCGCACTTGCTCATGGCCGGTGCAACGGGTCAGGGCAAATCAGTAGGACTAAACGCGGTGCTGGTTTCGTTGCTTTACAAAAAGCATCCTTCGCAACTGAAGTTTGTTTTAATTGACCCGAAGAAGGTAGAGTTGAGCGTTTACCGCCACATCGAAACGCATTTTCTTGCCAAGTTGCCCGGCGAAGAAGACGCCATCATCACCGACACAAAAAAAGTAATTCACACCCTCAATGCGCTTTGCATTGAAATGGACAACCGCTACGATCTTTTAAAAGAAGCCGGTGCACGCAACATCAAAGAGTACAACGAGAAGTTTACAAAGCGAAGATTGAATCCGCAGAAGGGCCATCAGTTTCTTCCTTTTATTGTGTTGGTAGTAGATGAATTTGCCGACCTGATTATGACGGCAGGAAAGGAAGTGGAAATGCCCATTGCGCGACTTGCACAGCTTGCACGTGCTGTTGGCATTCACCTGATCATTGCCACGCAACGTCCGTCGGTAAACATCATCACGGGTACAATTAAAGCCAATTTCCCGGCACGTATTGCGTTCAAGGTTTCTTCAAAAATTGATTCCAGAACCATTCTTGACGCAGGCGGCGCGGAGCAACTCATTGGCAAGGGCGACATGCTTATTTCCTACAACGGTGAAATCACACGTTTGCAATGTGCTTTTGTGGACACGCCGGAAGTGGAAAAAATCGTGGACTTCATTTCGGACCAGCGGGGCTACCCGCAGGCCTTTATGCTGCCCGAATACGTGGATGAAAAAGAGATGGAAGGAAAAGATTTTGACATGTCCGACAAAGATCCCTTGTTTGGTGATGCGGCAAAACTCATTGTGCAAAACCAGATGGGCTCCACTTCGCTGATTCAACGCCGCATGAAACTCGGTTACAACCGTGCGGGCCGCCTGATGGACCAACTGGAAGCGGCTGGTATCGTGGGTCCCAACCTTGGCAGCAAAGCACGTGAAGTGCTTGTAAAAACCGAAGCCGACCTGTTTGAAATTCTTGAGACCTTAAGTTAGTGTTAAGATAACTGCATTGCGTTAATCTTCGTTAATCCCGGCAGGCCTGTTGCCTTCTCACAGAAGTCATCCGGCTATCTTTGCCGGGATATTTTATTTAAACAAACCACGCAATGAAAAGAACGCTTACGCTACTGAGTTTTGTCTCGATGTCCTTCGCCGTACTCGCACAAACAAATCCTACCAAAAGCGATCCCGAAGCCAAGAAAATTTTAGATGCGGTGAGCGCAAAATTCAAAACTTATTCTTCTCCGCAGGCCTCGTTTACCTATAAAGTCGAAAACGCAGGAGGCAAAGCCCTTTCTACCAAAAGAGGAACGGTAACGATGAAGGGAAACAAGTTCCGTGTGTCAATGGACGGCATGGAAATTTTCTCCGATGGCAAAACCATTTGGAACTACGATAAATCGGCTAATGAAGTAACGGTAAACAACATGAACGAAGGTGGCAGCGCCATGACACCGCAAAAAATGTTTACCAATTTTTACGACAAAGATTTTTTTTACAAACTGAACGGCACAAAAACCGAAGGCGGCAAAACGCTTTCGGAAATAGAATTGACGCCGATGGACAAAAGCCGGCCTTACCACAAAATTTACGTGTTGGTAGACAAAGGCGCTCACACTATATACAACGCACAATTTTTGGAGAAATCCGGCGGTCGTTACAGCTATACGGTTAACAGTTTAAAACCTTCTACTTCGATGGCTGATGCGGATTTTATTTTTAACAAAAGCAAGTATCCCGGCGTAGAAGTAGTGGACTTGCGCTAACCGATTTGTCTCTCACAAGCAGTGATCCCTTTGCCGCGTGGCGAAGGGATTTTTTTGCCGCCAGGCTGATTGTAAAATTCATAATTCATCACTCATAATTGATAATTCCTTCTACATTTGCTGCCCTTAAAATTGACGAATCGTTTTGTGTTTATGGAATCAAAATACCTACAAAAAATCGCCGAGAAATTATCGCTGTCGCTGAAACAAATCACCAACGTTGACAACTTGCAGGCCGAAGGCGCCACCATCCCGTTTATGGCGCGTTACCGCAAAGAAGCAACGGGCAATTTGGACGAAGTCGTGATTGGTAATGTAGTGGAAGAACTTGCTTACTTCGCCGACCTTGAAAAGCGTAAAACAACCGTTCTTAAAACCATTGAAGACCTTGGAAAACTAACGCCGGCGCTAAAGGACAAAATCGAAAATTGTTACAGCGCCACTGAACTTGAAGATATCTATCTCCCTTATAAACCAAAGCGCAAAACAAGAGCCGTGCAGGCAATTGAAAAAGGTTTGGAGCCGCTGGCAAAAGTCTTGTTTGAGCAGGCTAACGTTAACCTCGATGAAGAAGCCGCAAAATTTATTACGGCCGATGTGAAGGATGCAAAAGAAGCTTTGCAGGGAGCAAGAGATATTATTGCCGAATGGGTAAGCGAACACGAGCAGGCAAGGGCAAAAGTTCGTCAACTGTTTACCGAAACGGCAACGCTTGCGTCAAAAGTTTTAACCGCCAAAAAAGAAGAAGCCGATGCGCAGAAATACCGCGATTATTTTGAGTTCAGCGAGTCGCTGAGTAAAAGCCCTTCGCACCGGATTATGGCAATCAGGAGAGGAGAAAAGGAAGGCTTTTTGTTGATGGATATAAACATTGACAAAACAATCGCAGTGGAAGAGTTAGAGCGCATCTTTATCAAAGCTTCGAATGCGGCGGCAACCGAAGTAAGAAAAGCAATTGACGACTCCTACACACGCTTGCTAAAGCCGTCTATTGAAAACGAATTTCGCCTGCTGAGCAAGAACAAAGCCGACGAGGAAGCCATCAACGTTTTCACCGAAAACCTGCGGCAATTGCTGCTGGCGTCGCCCCTGGGTTCAAAGAATGTTTTGGCACTTGACCCAGGCTATCGAACCGGTTGCAAAGTCGTTTGCCTGGATGCGCAGGGAACCTTTGTTTACAACACAACCATTTATCCGCATCCGCCGCAAAACCAGTGGCAGGAAAGCGTGGCCGAAATCAAACGTCTTGTTTCAAAATTCAACATTGAAGCTATTGGCATCGGTAACGGAACGGCCGGAAGAGAAACGGAACAGTTGGTGCGCAGCGTTGATTTTGGAAAACCCGTCAGTATTTTTCAGGTGAACGAAAGCGGCGCTTCCATTTATTCCGCATCGGAAGTGGCAAGGGAAGAATTTCCGGACGAAGACGTAACCGTTCGCGGCGCCATCAGCATCGGACGACGTTTGCTTGATCCCTTGAGCGAGTTGGTAAAGATTGATCCAAAATCAATTGGCGTAGGCCAATACCAACACGACGTGAACCAAACCAAATTAAAGACAGCACTTGACAGGGTTGTGGAAAGTGCGGTGAACTTCGTCGGCGTTGACGTGAACACGGCATCGAAACATTTGCTGCAATACGTGTCAGGAATTTCGTCAACGTTAGCCAACAACATCGTTCAATACCGGGCCACAAACGGTGCTTTTGCTTCACGGGAAGAATTGAAAAAAGTTCCGTTGATGGGGCCAAAATCTTTCGAACAATGCGCCGGCTTTCTGCGAATTGCTAACGCTGAAAATTTGTTGGACAATTCATCGGTTCACCCGGAACGTTACACACTGGTGCAACAGATGGCGAAAGACGTGCAGGCTTCGTTGGAAGAGCTAATTAAAAATGCGGAGGTTCGCAAGCGCATCAACAAGCGGCAATACATTAACGAAACAGTTGGCGAATACACGGTGGATGATATTTTAAAAGAGCTGGAAAAACCCGGCCGTGATCCGCGTGCCCCGATTGAAGAATTTCAGTTCGACGCAAACATAAAATCCATTGAAGACGTAAAAACCGGCATGACCGTTCCGGGCATCGTGACCAACATCACGGCCTTTGGCGCTTTTGTGGACATCGGCGTAAAGCAGGACGGCCTTGTACACGTTTCGCAATTGAGCAACCGCTATGTTTCCGACCCGAAAGAAGTGGTAAAGCTTGGGCAGAAAGTAAGTGTAATTGTAACGGAGGTTGATGTTGCAAGAAAGCGAATTGCACTGAGCATGAAGACAGAGAACGGAAGCCAGAAACCAGAGGTTAGAAAAGATAGAAAGCCGTTCGTGCAGAAAGAACAGCCGCTAAATTCTTTTCAAAAAAGTTTGCTGGATTTGAAGAAGAAGTTTCAGTGATAGAGTCTTTTGCGGTTTCAAAATTTCTCCCTTTTAAAAGGTAATGAAACCGCAAAAGTTTAGCTGAATTGTTTGTGGAGCAGTACTCAAAGGATTCGCTCCAGTAGCGTTTTACTTGCAGATTCGCTCGAGTACGCGTTTCAGATGCTCAACATCGAGAGAAAGATTACAACCGATTCCTTCCAGGGCAAGATTGGGGTTATCCGGTTCTCCAAAAACTGCGGAATAATTTACACCCGCGGCAGAAGCCATGTGCCAATAAAGATGCCCGAAATGTTTCCCGTCGCGGCGGAACTCAACCAGATGCGAATCCTTACGCATGTAAAGAACGTTGGTTAACCCCGCGCCGTGCATCCCCAACAGAATATCGGCATTGGCAACCGTGCGTATTTGATCTTTAAGCGGAAGGTTGTCAAAAGGAACAGGTGTAAAACCAAAACTTTCCAAGACGCTTTCCACCTCTTTGGCATTTAAAAGAATTCTGAAACTTGTATCCTCTCTTTTTAAATAAACTCTTTTCGGTGAGTTCTCTTCCTGTGCGGGTTGCAGGGTTTGTTTTAGCTTTTCGATTAAAATTGTATGGTTTTCATGCGACTCTGTGAGCTTGGGTATAAACAGGCAGTTTCGCACAAATACTTTTCCTCTGTTGCTGTCGCGATAATGAATGTATTCGATTGCCTTGGGCTTGAAATTGAACAATTTTAAAAGCTCGGGAGCAACCTTCCGGCTATAAAACGAATCGGGTAGCAACAGCACAAGGCCGGCAAGTTCCTGCGGCGTGAACAAGGTTAATTTAGGCAGCAGATCGGCATGAAAATGATAATGGTTGTTTGCGCTCCAGTGATCAAAAACATGGAGGTAGTTTTCGTTCGGCAGCAGTTTAATCCGGCCTTTCAGGAAGTCTTTTACCGCCGCTTTAGGCGAATAGTTACCGTGATGTTTTTCATCAACAATGCTTTCAGACAAGACCTGAAACGGAGTGTAGATGACACCCGTTGCGCCAACGAATACATTTGTCAACTTGTACTGTTCAACATCTTTTGTTGTGACGCGGACACCGTCTTCAAAAAAATCTTTTGCGTCATCGTAGTTCAGCGGCAGTTTCGGCATTGCAGTTGATTGCGGGTAGACAATCTTTCTCTCAAACTTCATGGCAGTTTTATTTCGTAAGCAAGACGGCTAATATAATCTGTGTAAGAGACTTCACAAATTCATTACTTAAGCACAACTGTCATTCGGCGGTATTTTCGCGCAATCTAAACCGTCAAAGACTTTTGGCAGACAAACTGGGTTTTTGTTAGACAACAATAAAATTTGTGTATATCAGTTCAAAAAGGCTTTTCGCAACTTCACCAATTTCACCAACAACTCCTCAAGCAAATCCAGCTTCAACATGTTCGCTCCATCGCTCAGCGCACAGGAAGGATCGGGGTGCGTTTCAATGAACAAACCATCCGCGCCGGTTGCAATTGCGGCAGATGCAATCGTTCCAATCATCAACGGATTGCCACCCGTCACGCCGCTTGTTTGATTCGGCTGTTGCAAGCTGTGCGTGCAGTCCATTATCACCGGCACTTTGTTTTCCTGCATGATTGGGATGTTGCGGTAATCAACCACCAAATCCTGGTAGCCAAACGTTGTTCCGCGTTCCGTCAGCATCACTTTCTCGTTGCCGGTGCTCCTGATTTTTTCCACGGCAAACTTCATGGAAGAGCCGCTTAAAAACTGCCCCTTCTTTACGTTCACGATTTTGCCGGTGTCACCGGCCGCTAAAAGCAATTCGGTTTGACGGCAAAGAAATGCGGGTATCTGCAACACGTCCACGTATTTCGCGGCCATTGCGGCTTCGGGTTCTGAATGAATATCGGTAGTGCAGGGAAGATTAAAATGCCTGGCAACCTTTTGTAAAATCTCCAATCCTTTTTCATCGCCAATGCCGGTGAATGAATTCGCATTGGTGCGGTTGGCTTTGCGGTACGAGGCTTTCAAGATGTAAGGAATGTTGAATTTTTTGCAAAGCGTAAAAACCTTTTCGGCTACTTCAAACACCAGTTCTTCACTTTCCACCACGCAAGGTCCGGCAATTAAAAAGAACGAATTCTTATCGTATTGCTGCGCAGAAAACAAATCTTCCAAAAATGTATTCATGCCGCAAAAGTAACGGAAGAGCAAAGGCACAATGCAATCGTTTGTTCACGCCACTTTTCGTTGGACATTGACAATTACATTTGCAGCGCTGTATGACAAAAGAAAAAATACTCGTAATCGGTGCCTCGGGACAAATCGGCGTTGAACTAACCTTAGCCCTGCGCAAAATTTACGGCGAGCAAAACGTGATTGCTTCCGACCTGCGCGAACAAAATCCGCTGCTCCAAGGCTCAGGTCCTTACGTAAGCCTCGATGTGATGAACAAAGAAATGCTGCACGTGCAAATCATCCGGCAGGGCGTAACGCAGATTTATTTACTCGCGGCTATTTTATCCGCAACGGGAGAAAAGAACCCCGCGCTTGCCTGGCACCTGAACATGCAAGGCTTACTGAATGTGCTGGATATTGCTAAAGAAGAAAAGCTGAACAAAGTTTACTGGCCCAGCAGCATTGCAGTCTTTGGCCCAACGTCGCCTAAAAAAGATTGTCCGCAAAAAACCATCATCGAGCCCATCACGGTTTACGGCATCTCGAAATATGCCGGCGAGTTTTGGTGCAATTACTATTTCAATAAATACGGCGTGGACGTGCGCAGCCTTCGTTATCCCGGATTGATTTCTTACAAATCGGCGCCCGGCGGCGGCACTACCGATTACGCCATTGAAATTTTCCACGAAGCGCTTGAACACGAACACTACACCTGCTTTCTGGAAAAGGATACGTACCTGCCCATGATGTACATGCCCGACGCCATCAGGGCAACGATTGAACTGATGGAAGCGCCGCGTGAAAAAATAAAAGAACGGACCTCGTACAACCTCTCGGCCATTTCGTTTTCGCCGGAAGAAATTGCCGCCGAAATAAAAAAACACATTCCTGGTTTCAGCATTGATTACAAGCCGGACTACCGTTTGGATATTGCCAAGAGTTGGCCGCAGAGTATTGACGATACTGTGGCCCGAAACGATTGGGGCTGGCAGCACGAGTTTGATTTGGCCGCCATGACAACGGACATGCTCGAAAATTTGAAGCAATAATTTTTGAACCAAACGGCGGTACTATTATTCAGCATTGTTGCAAGTTCACTCTGACCAAAGTCGAAGGGCACTCTTGTACGCTTTGTTCGCTATTGAGCAAAAGGCTTTCACGCAGCGGCGCAGCGGAGCCGCGTCGTTTTATCGTTGCGTTGCTGTGTGCAATGCCGCATAACGTTCCGAACCCTGAAGTGAGTGACACAACAGACGATGCCATGAAAAACAAAAGCCGGCAACATAAATCGCTTTCTAAGTAGAAACTCTCACCCAATAATTTCCGGCGATTTTATAGGAAGTTTTAGAAAGTCTTTTCTATTTTGGCCTCTCAATAACCAATGAAAATACCCATGCAAAAATCCGTCGTCACCGCAGCCTTTGCTGCTCTTTCCCTTTCCGCTTTTGCGCAAACAGACAGCTCCGCGTTTTATCTTCAAAAAGGCCTTGATGAAAAAGTAAAAGGCCGCCGCATGGAAGTGGTCAAAAACCTGGAAAAAGCGTACGCCTTTAACAAGGCCAACCTGCAGGTTGTCACCGAATTGGGCAACGCTTATTTCGCTGTGAATTTTTTAGGCAAAGCCAAAGAAAAATTTATGCAGGCCGAAAGCCTCGGCGACAAATCAGCCGCTACCTGCAAACAGTTGATGAACCTTAGCTTCAACATGCGGCAATGGCCCGATGCGGTGAAGTATGCGCAGGCCTTGAAGAAAGCCGATGCCGCCGAAAAAACCGATTACGTCATTGGCCGCGCCTATTATGAACAAGAAGATTTAGGAAAAGCCATTCCGGCACTGGAAGCCGCCGCAAAAGATGATCCAACGAACGGCGAAATTCCGCACACTTTGGCAACGGCTTACACCAACATGCAAAACTTCAAGCAAGCCATTCCACAGTTTCAAAAAGCACTGGCTTTGCAGCCTGCCAACAACCGTTGGATTTACGAATTGGCCCTTGTTTATTACGGCATCAACGACAACCCAAATGCGCTGAAATATATGCTGGAAGCGGGAGAGAAGGGCTACCGCAAGGACAACGAATACACCCAAAACCTGGCAACGGCTTACATCAACGCCGGCAAGTTTAACGAAGGCTTGGCAGTGATGAAAGAAGTGCTGGAAAAACGTCCTACCGATCTTGGTCTGCTTGATATGATTGCCGAAACCTGCTACGACGCGAGTAAATACGACGATGCCATTAACTATTACAACAAGATTTTGGCTGTGGACGAAAAGAAAGCTGAAGCCTTGTACATGATGGGCATGGCTTACCAAAAAAAAGGGCAAACCGACAACGGCCGCCGCCTTTGCGACAAGGCCATCGCGATGGACCCGAGTCTCGCCGGATTAAAAACGGAGAAGAAAATGCCGGGCGGTTTCTAAATCTTTCGCGGTTTAATTTTTGAAATGCCTGTTAGCCACAGGCATTTTTGTTTGCCTTAATTTGAGTCGCATGAAAGGAGTTTACACCGTCGGTTTGTTGATTGTTTCCAATGTTTTTATGACTCTGGCCTGGTACGGCCACCTGAAATTTAAAGACTGGGGCTGGCTCACAAAAGCCGGTTTGTTCCTCATTATTTTAATCAGTTGGGGACTGGCGTTTTTTGAATATTGCTTCCAGGTGCCGGCAAACAAAATCGGCTTCAAAGAAAACGGCGGGCCTTTCTCGCTGTTTCAATTAAAGGTGATACAGGAGGTAGTTACGCTGACAATTTTTGTTTTGTTTGCGCGGGTGTTTTTTAGCGGCGAACACTTAACGTACAATCACGGGATTGCGGCTTTGTTGTTGGTGGGAGCGGTGTGGTTTGCGTTTCGGTAAGGACATAAAAACGCAACCCAAATGCTTTCGGTGCAAATAACGAAGTGCGAACTCCTGTTACAAATTATTTTTGACCTTGTTTTTTTGCAGAATTTCTTTCAGTTCTTCCAATTGGCTTTCCCATACATCTCGCATTGGGATGATGTTCGCTGACCGATTGTTCTGCCAAACCAATAGCCAATTTTTCGTTTTTGTTATTTTATAAAATTTGTTCCAACCCAATTGTGATGAAAAAGATTCGCCTTTGACATCTAAGAAGTCGCGGGTAAAATTATATTCAATTACTTCGTTCATTCTTGCAGCCGTGCGGTAGTTTCTCTTTGCTGCGAAATAGGTGATTAATGGTATTACGAAAAGAACGACAGTAGGTGCTAAAATTGTTGCCAATGTAACCTCACCAATATCAATAAACTGTGCAATGGCCGAATAGATCAACAACAGCACTGCAAGAATGGAAAACAATACATGAAGTGGCCTGCGGTAAAGCAAAACAAAATTTACGCTGATAAAATCTTTTTCGGTTAGTTTGGTCTTAATAATCATAGCGGCTAAATTAAAGCGTTTTTAATCCACCTTACATTCTTTCCGGCACTGTTATTCTCAACCGTTGCATTCCTTCTTTAATTAGTTTGCCGTCAACTCACAAAGCTGCAAACGCAAAGCTTTTATCCTTAACAAATTTGTTCACTACAAATCAAACTTAATCCCCTGCGCCAACGGCAACTTGTTGCTGTAATTAATTGTATTCGTTTGGCGCCGCATGTAAATGCGCCAGGCATCGGAACCGCTTTCCCTTCCGCCGCCGGTTTCTTTTTCGCCGCCGAAAGCACCGCCAATCTCCGCACCCGATGTACCGATGTTCACGTTGGCAATGCCGCAATCACTGCCGGCCGCCGAAAGAAAAGCTTCTGCTTCGCGAAGGTTCAACGTCATAATGCTCGACGACAAACCTTGCGGCACGCCGTTCTGAATGGCGACGGCTTCGTCGAAAGTTTTGTATTTCATCAGGTATAAAATCGGCGCAAAGGTTTCGTGCTGTACCACGTTAAAATGTGGTTGCACTTCTGCAACGGCGGGCTTCACGTAACAGTCGCTTTCGTAACCATCACCTTTCAACACGCCGCCTTCTACCAAAAACTTTCCGCCTTCGGTCTTGCAGCGTTCAATCGCGTCTTCGTACATCTTCACTGCGTCTTTGTCAATCAACGGACCCACGTGCACATTTTCGTCCAGCGGATTGCCGATGCGCAATTGCTTGTAAGCATTCACCAATTTGTCGCGAAAAGAATTGTAAACTTCTTCGTGGATAATTAACCGGCGCGTGGTAGTGCAACGCTGTCCGGCCGTGCCCACCGCACCAAAAACGCAACCCACCAGCGCCATATCAAGGTCGGCATCTTTTGAAATGATGATGGCGTTGTTGCCGCCCAATTCCAATAACGAACGGCCGAGCCTTGCACCTACGGCCGCACCCACGGCCTTCCCCATGCGTGTAGAACCCGTAGCCGATACCAACGGAATGCGCACATCAGCCGCCATGCGTTCGCCAAGCTCTCTTTCACCCACCAACAAATTGCAAACGCCTTCGGGAACGTTGTTGGCTGTAAAAACATCGGCAATGATTTTCTGGCAAGCAACGGCGCAAAGCGGTGTTTTTTCCGAAGGCTTCCACACGCAAACATCGCCGCAAACCAGCGCCAGTGCCGTGTTCCAACTCCATACTGCAACCGGGAAATTGAACGCCGAAATGATGCCCACAATGCCCAGTGGATGCCATTGCTCGTACATGCGGTGGCCGGGCCGTTCGCTGTGCATGGTCAGCCCGTGCAACTGCCGCGAAAGCCCAACGGCAAAATCGCAGATGTCAATCATTTCCTGCACTTCGCCGTAACCTTCTTGCAAACTTTTTCCCATTTCATAGGAAACCAATTTGCCCAGCGGCTCTTTATACTTGCGCAATGATTCGGCAAATTGCCGCACCACATCGCCGCGTTTGGGCGAAGGCCATAGCCGCCATTCCAAAAAAGCTTTTGATGCGGTGTTGATGACTTCTTCGTATGCTTTGTCATCGGCACTCACAACGTCCGCAATTTTTTTTCCGTCAACGGGAGAAAAAGACGTAATGACTTTACCGCTGCTTTTAACCCAGTTGCTTCCTGTAGACGCGCCGTTGTTGTTTTCTGTGATGCCGAGTTGTTGAAGAATGTCGTGCATAAAATGAATTCTGGTTTCTGATTTCAATATCCAATATCTGGAATTGTCAATCGCTGAAAGCTGATAGCTTTCTCATTTGCCTGCTAAAGATATTTTGATTCCGGCCATGAACCAGCGGCGCGGCATTAGCGCACCAAGCAAATCGGTATAGGTTCTGTCAAGCAGGTTGTCCACTTCGGTAAAAGCACTGAGCTTGTTTTTCAAAATGAAAGCTTCGGCTTTTGCGTTCAGCAAAACGTAGTCGGATGTAACAGGTACGATGAGCGGCGACGAAGATTTTTGCTGCTGCCTTTTTTTATAAAGACCGTTTACTGAAAGTGCAAAACGTTTTTGCGTATAACTCACCGCAAAATTTGTTTGAAACCTTGCGTGCGACGAAACATAAAGCGACGCGGTGTTGTTGCTGCTCTCGTCGTTCAGCCAAACAAGGCCCAGCGTTACCCAAAGATTGCTATTGTTCGTCAACGGTTTTGAAAATTGTACATCGCCTTCGTAACCCGTTGTGGTTACTTCGGCAATGTTTTTTGCAAACGCATACATGCCGTTTGCTGCAAGGTTGCTGTTGTGCGGAATTTGCGCAGCCGGTGTCAGCACGTAGTCAATTAAGTTTTTATGACGGCGCTGAAAAAAAGTGCCTGAGAGTTTCAATGTATTGGCCAAAAAATAATCCGCGCCGGCTTCGTAGCTGAACGAACGTTCGGCTTCCAAATCCGGGTTGCCCAAACGCTGTCCGTTGCTTACAAACGATTTGTTGTAATTGTTGTAGCGTTCTGTAAAATCAGCATCGCGAATGGTTTTGCCCGCACTACCGCGCAATTGCCATTGCGAACTGCGATACGAAAGATTTAGTTGCGGCACGGCTTCCCATCCGGCTCGTTCGTTCCATTCCAATCTTGCAGCCGGCGAAACGAAAACGTGTTCACCAAAACGCTGCGATAAAATAAGAAAGGCCGCAGCAAGATTTACGTTGTGGTTGCCCCGGTCATTCGACGTGATTTTTTTGTTGATGAATTGAAGTCCGGGTGTGAGTGTTGTGTTGGCACCGAGTTTTCTTTCATTCGTCAACAAAGCTTGCCACAATTCCGTTTTGTTTTGATTGGTAGGCGTGAGTTTGTTGAAAGCAAAACTATCCTGCAATTGCTTGTAGCCAATTTGCACACGAAGCGTGTTGTTGGCCGCTTGTCGCAAAACCTGCAATTGATTCCAAAACGTTTTGAGCGTTTCCTGTGCCGTGTCGGCAGTGGAAGACGTATAAAAATTCTGTGCGGCAAATTTTCGGTGATCATAAGCAGAGCGAAAAGAAAGATTCCATTTTTCGTTGAAGGCATGACCAACGGAAGCCGAAACCGTCGTTGCATTGACAAAGCCACGTGTACCGCGTTGCAATTGACCGGTTGTGTTGTTTGATAAAATACCAGCGCCAAAACTTGTTTTGCCGTTCGATGCGTAAACGGCGGCATTCACCGAATAAAAGCCGTATTCGCCGCCGGTGAATTGCGCGGTTGTTTGCAGCTTTTGAACGGTTGATTTTGTAGCAAATGTTTTGGTGATGATGTTGACGACACCGCCCACAGCATCGGAACCATAAAGCGCCGAAGAAGCGCCTTTTAAAATTTCAATGCGGTCAATTTCGCCCGGCGCAAGTGGAATGTTGGTGGTGAAGTGTCCCGTGTTTGGATCGTTCACGCGAACACCGTCAACAATCACGAGCACTTGCTGAAAAGTACCGCCGCGCAAGGTGATGTCGCTTTGCGAACCGAAAGGCCCGCGTGCCTGCAATTCAATGCCCGGCAAATAACGCAACAGCTCGTCAAGCGAATGAACGGGCAACTGCGCAAAGCGTTCGCCTTTAATCACAAGAAGGTTTCGTCCGGTTTGCGAAGCTTTTATGGGATTGATGGAAGAGGTGATGGTGACCGGATCAAGCTCTGGTCCCTGTGCTTTTGCCGACAAAAAAACAAAGGGCAGAATGCCGGTGAAAAAAAGAACTCTTTTTCTCATAGCTTTTAAATTGGCGGCGAAGATAAGTAGCGGAGAATCTTGTAAAGCCCACTCAATACGACTCCGCCGCACTCGGGAAATCATTACTTTTCACATCGGCTATATACTTTTGAACGGCGCCGGTAATTTGTTCGTGAAGATTTAAATATTGCCGCAGAAAACGCGGCTTGAATTCGGTGTTGATGCCGAGCATGTCGTGCATCACCAATACTTGTCCGTCGCAATGCGGGCCTGCGCCAATGCCGATGGTTGGAATCTCCAGTGGTTCGGAAACTTCTTTTGCAAGGGCTGCCGGAATTTTTTCCAGCACCACAGCAAAGCAGCCGGCTTCTTCCAACAGCTTTGCGTCGTTGCGCAACTTGGCGGCTTCGGCTTCTTCTTTTGCGCGAACGTTATAGGTGCCGAACTTGTAAATGCTTTGCGGTGTCAGGCCAAGATGCGCCATCACCGGGATGCCCGCACCAATGATGCGTTTAACAGATTCCAGCACTTCTTCACCGCCTTCCAGTTTAATGGCGTGTGCGCCGGTCTCTTTCATGATGCGAATGGCCGAAGCGAGGGCAATATCGCTGTTGGATTGATAAGAACCAAAGGGCAGGTCAACCACTACCAGGCTTCGCTTTGCTCCTCGAATAACTGACGATGCGTGGTAAATCATTTGATCCAACGTGATGGGGAGCGTTGTTTCGTGACCCGCCATGACGTTTGATGCCGAGTCCCCTACAAGAATCACATCAATGCCCGCCGCGTCGAAGATGGAAGCGAAGGAAAAGTCATAAGCCGTGATCATCGAAATTTTCTTGCCCGCGGCTTTCATCTTCTGAACCGTATGCGTAGTGATGCGTTTGACTTCCGGTGCGTTAGCGCTCATTGGTGGAATTTTGCCAAAGATAGGGTCAGGTTTTTTTCACAAAACTCACCTCACCGGTTCGCTCCAGCCGCACTTCTTCTATGTCTGTTAATGAATCTTTTTGTACGTTAATGCGCAGTTCTTCCATTATGTCGTGTTCGGAAATATTGCTCTTTTCCATGTTCCTCCTTTCAAACCTGCCGTTCTTGTATAAAAGAAACGGCTTTCCTTTTATTAATCGTCCGAACCCCTTGTTAAAATAAGTTAGTTTGGAAAAAACAAAATGCAAACAAACCAAAGCCGCTCCTGAAGCCATCGCCGAAACAAACGGCGTTGCGCCGACGATGCCTCTTGCCAGTACCGCTCCGTACAGAATCGTTAGAATGTCATCAAACACATCACCCTTTCCAAAGGTGCGCATGCCCGTGATGCGTAACAGTATGATCATGTAAACAAACATCACAGCGGAACGAGCGACGATCTCAAGCGGACCAATGTCGGCTTTGTTTCCCCATATCTGTGTTATGTCCATAGTTTTTTAAACAAAGCAAACGAAAAAGAATGCCAGAGGCAGGTGAGCGGTGTGGCACAAATTTGTAAGCGGTAGTTAAAACAAATTTTATGGAGAACGAAAAAAACAAAAAGCAGCTCAACAATCCAAGTCAAATGGCCGGTCCGCACCGCGGCCGCCAGGGCGTTGACAAAGCGCCGGGCGAAGAAGAACACGAAGGACCGGTTGAGGACATTGTAGCCGATACGCAAAGAGGAAAAAATAAAGTTGACGGCGATCCCTCGCAGGAAAGCGACCAGCCCATTAACCAACCATAGCAATGGCGCGAAAGAGTGCAGGCTTATTAGTTTACCGAAAGAAAAATTCTGTTCTCGAAGTCTTTTTGATTCATCCTGGCGGACCGTTTTGGAAAGGAAAAGAGAGTGGTGCGTGGAGCATTCCGAAAGGTGAATTTGCGGAAGACGAAGAGCCGCTACAAGCAGCCCGCCGCGAGTTTGCCGAAGAAACCGGCCAGGAAGTAAACGGAGATTTTGTTGAGCTGAAAACAATCCAACAGAAAAGTGGAAAGTTTGTATACGCTTGGGCGGTGGAAGCTGAACTAAATGCCGACGCCGTTATTTCAAATACGTTCAAAATGGAATACCCCTACAAATCCGGCAAATGGATAACCGTGCCCGAAGTGGACAAAGCCGCATGGTTTTCCGTGAAAGAAGCGAGGGAGAAGATAAATCCCGCGCAAACTGAATTGCTTGATGATTTACTGCTTAAGTTGAAAACGTGAAAAAGCCTTTTGACATACCCGACATGCTGAAGCGGATTGAAAAGGCTGTGAAGCTTTATCCAAAAGCAGCCATGTTTGAGCTGAAAGAGAAAGGCTATGCTTCGCTGTTTGAACAACTCCTTTCCTGCATCATTTCCATTCGCACCTTAGATGAAACAACAATACCCATTTCCGAAAATCTTTTTGCAAAAGCCCGCACACCAAAAGAAATGCTGATGCTTTCGCCGGGTGAATTGGAAAAAATGCTGTACGGTTCGCAATACCCCGGACAAAAAGCCCATACAATGCTCGGCATTGCAAAAGCTGCCGTTGAGGAATTTGGCGGCGAACTGCCCGCCGATTATGAAAAACTTACTGCCTTGAAAGGGGTAGGGCCGAAATGCGCCAAACTGGCGCTGGGCGTGGCTGCCGGTCATGCCGGAATCAGTGTGGATGTGCACGTCCATCGCGTTGTCAATCGTTGGGGCCTTGTTGAAACCAAAACACCGGAGAAAACAATGCAAGCCTTGGAAGAAATAATACCAAAGAAAAAATGGATTGATGTAAACCGTTTGCTGATGCCGTTTGGCAAACACATTTGTGTACTGCATTCACCTTTTTGTTCTACATGTTCCGTGCTTCACTATTGCCGGCAGGTAGGCGTAACAAAACACCGTTGAAAGAAGAAGTAATCGCCTTGTTGTATTGCCATCAAGCAGTTTTAAGTTTTCTTCGGCAAAAAATATTTTGAAGTGTCGCGAAAGAAGGCAATTTTGCGCCACAACTTCATCATCTTTTTATGAAAAACATTCTCCTCATTGCCGGTGCGGCTTTTTTGTTCAGTTGCACCAATTCAAATTCAACCAAAACCGACGCCGCAAATTCTGAAAGCAAGCAAACTGCATCAGCAAAAGATTCTGCTAAAACGGAAGAGGCGAAGCCAACCGGTCCGGCTGCTGATGCCGCAACCATCATGGCGCGTCCGCAAGTGCCGATCCTTTGCTATCATCACATTCGTCCTGATGCAAAAAGCGAATACGCCGTTACTGTTGACGGATTTAAAGCGCAGATGAAAATTTTGCACGACAGCGGTTATCATACCGTGCTGCCTGATCAACTTTATGATTACCTGGTTTACGGAAAACAATTGCCTTCCAAGCCGTTTATGCTTACGTACGACGATACCGACGAAGAGCAATTCAGCGTTGCAAAACCCGAGATGGATAAATACGGTTTCAAAGGCGTTTATTTCATCATGACCATTTCCATTGGCCGGCCGCGATACATGAACAAGGAACAAATCAAACAACTTTCCGATGAAGGCCATGTGGTTGCAAGCCACACCTGGCGTCACGATCGTGTGGACCGTTACCTCACCACACCTCACCTTGACCGTGATTCAAAAAAGATGATTGCAAACGATTGGGACCTCCAATTGGTTGACAAGCGCAAGCAACTTGAAGACATCACCGGCAAACCCATTCACTACTTCGCTTACCCCTTTGGCATCTGGAGCAAAGCCGGCATACCGGAGTTAAAATCACGCGGTTTTAAACTCGCGTTTCAACTGAGCACCAAACGCGATCCGGAAGAACCGCTTTACACCGTGCGCCGGATGATTGTGCCGTTTCAATGGTCGCCGGAAGGAATGTTAAAGGTTATGAAGAGTGCTTTCAGCCGTAGTGAATAAACTGTGCGCAACGGATGCAGCGTTACCATAATTTGGAACAGTCTTTGACTTTATAAAACAAATTGTGGTTATGTTTCCTTTGTGGTTTTTTGTGGTGCTGATTGTGTTAATCTGTTACCTGTTGTACCTCACCCGTACTACCGAAGAAGATCTGCGGACAATGAGCAGGAACCAGTTGAATCAATCGAAATATTTAATGAAAGAAAACTTTCCCGACAACTGATTTGCGGATGCGTTGAGTGAGATTAGGTGGACGGTTTTTAAACGGTATCAAATAAAAAAAGATGCAAGGTTTACCTGCATCTTTTTTTATTTTATACGGACGAGAGGGACAACGAATCTCCTTCAGACTTTAATCTCTCCGGCCGCCACGGGTTAAGGCTACTAACAACAAAATAAAAACAGCGGCGCCAACAACCCAAATCCAGGGCGAAGCGTACCAATTGCTTCCTTTTGTATTAATGTTTACGTTCACGTCTTTTTCCTGGGCAAGGAGTAAAGTGCTGTAGAAAGCAGCAGCAAGAGAGAAAAAAATCTTTTTCATAATAAAGCTTTCGTTCAGTTTTAAAAAAGTTGTGCCAACTCAGCCGTTTTGCCGTTTGCCAAACAACAAACTTCCGACGCGAATCAGGTTGCTGCCTTCTTCGAGCGCAATCTTGTAATCGGCGCTCATGCCCATGGAAAGAGTTTGGAGTTTGAAGTTTGGGGTTTGGAGTTGGGCGTGTTGGTCGAAGATTCTTTTTAAGTTTTTGAATTCGTTTCGCACTTTGTTCATGTCTTCGGTAAATGAAGCCATGCCCATTAAGCCGCTAACACAAATGTTGTTTAATTCCTGCAATTCGTGATTGAAACTCGTGTTTAATTCTTCCTCACTGAAACCAAATTTTGTTTCTTCCTGCGCAATGTGCACCTGAAGCAGAACGTCAATGACCCGATTGTTTTTTCCTCCTTGCTTGTTCACTTCCTTTAGCAGTTTGAAGCTGTCAATGCCGTGAATGAGGCGCACAAACGGTGCGATGTATTTGACCTTGTTGCCTTGCAAGTGCCCAATGAAATGCCAGCGAATGTCTTTCGGGAGTTGCGCTTCTTTGTTCAGCAATTCCTGCACATAGTTCTCGCCAAAATCGCGGTGGCCCAGGTCATAAAGCTCTTTGATGGCTTCTACGGGTTTGGTTTTGCTTACGGCTACGAGGGTGGCGTTGGCGGCTTGTGTTTCTTTTAAAATAGAAAAATAATTCTCTGGGTTAACAAACATCTGACTTGATTAAGCGGTGTAAATGTAGCTTGCGTTTTTGCATTCGTAAACGTTTGGCTTTGTGGTCAGCAACGCAGTTAATGGTTAAGTGCAACACCGCACGCATTTGACGGTTGCGGATTCACAACTACATTTGCGCACAAATTTTTGCTTGTTATGAACTTTCAATTAAGCGAAGAGCACCTGATGATACAACAGGCGGCCCGCGACTTTGCACAGGCCGAATGCTTGCCCGGCGTGATTGAACGCGACGAAAAAATGCAGTTTCCCCGTGAACAACTGGAAAAACTCGCTGACCTCGGATTTTTGGGAATGATGGTAAGCACCGATTACGGCGGCGCGGGCCTGGATACAGTCAGTTATGTTCTTGCGATGGAAGAAATCAGCAAGGTGGATGCAAGCGTGAGTGTTTGCATGAGCGTGAACAACAGCCTTGTTTGTTACGGCCTGGAAGCTTACGGCACCGAAGAACAGAAACAAAAATATTTAACGCCACTGGCACAGGGAAAAAAGGACGGTGCATTGTACACCGGCGCATTTCTATTAAGCGAACCGGAAGCGGGCAGCGATGCTACCTCACAACGAACGACCGCCGAAGACAAAGGCGATCATTATCTTTTGAACGGTACAAAAAACTGGATCACCAACGGCGGCACGGCTTCGGTTTATCTAGTGATTGCACAAACCGATCCGTCGAAAGGACACAAAGGCATTTCGGTTTTTATTGTTGAAAAATCATGGCCGGGCGTTGTCGTTGGCGGAAAAGAAAACAAGTTGGGCATTCGTGCATCGGACACGCACACCATCATGTTCAACGACGTGAAAGTGCCGAAAGAAAACCGTATTGGCGAAGACGGCTTTGGTTTTAAGTTCGCTATGAAAACGCTGGCCGGTGGCCGCATCGGCATTGCTTCGCAGGCTCTTGGCATTGCCTCCGGCGCTTACGAATTATCACTGAAATATTCCAAAGAAAGAAAGGCCTTTGGCAAGCCCATCTCCGAACACCAGGCCATTGCCTTTAAACTCGCCGACATGGCTACCCGCATTGAAGCGGCAAAGTTGCTTTGTTTCAAAGCCTCTTTTGACAAAGACCAGAAACGCGATTATACCTTAAGCGCTTCAATGGCAAAAGTATTTGCATCGGAAACAGCCATGTGGACAACCGTGGAAGCCGTGCAAATTCACGGCGGCTACGGCTACGTAAAAGAATACCACGTTGAGCGGCTGATGCGGGACGCCAAAATCACCCAGATTTACGAAGGCACAAGTGAAGTGCAGCGCATCGTAATTGGCCGGGAGATTATAAAGCAGTGAGTGGTAAGCTCACGCATAAGCTATCTATTTCCCTAAAGCCCTTGTAAAGAGGGCTTTTAAATTATTTGACTGTTTTGTTTGCACAATTCACCATTTATCCCACACGTTTTCATTTTGTGAAAACTGCAATTCATGCGGAAAATCAGCTTTCTGCCTCCGGTTCAAGGGTTCTTTTGCGCTACCTTTGTCCAGCTATTAAACGGTTATGAAAAAAATTCACATTGCTTTATTGCTCCTGGCCGTTGCCGGCATTGTAGGCATGTCTTTTTTTGTGAAAGACCTTACGACGCAGGAAACCTTCTCCACCGCCAAAGAAAAATCCGGTAAGTACGTAGTGGTAAAAACGAAGCTCGACAACTCGGTTGCCATTGAGTACGATGCAGTAAAAAACCCAAACCTCACGGTTTTTTATGCCGTTGATGCCAAAGGCCAGCGCAGCAAGGTTGTTTACACCGAAGCCAAAATAAAAGACATGGAGCGCAGCGAAGGCCTTGACCTGAACGGCTACATGCGCGACGGTTATTTTGAGTGCAACAAAATCCAGGCAAAGTGCCCGTCAAAGTATAAAGACGACCCGGCACAGGCCAAAAAGAATCTTGCATCCGGTTCCGCGAATCAATACTAATCTCGAATGAATTACATCGGCGAGCACCTTCTTCCCGGCAAACTCGGACATTTTTTTTTACTTCTATCCTTTGTTTCTTCTATTGGCGCTACGCTGAGTTTTTTTCTTAGCGTACAAAAAAGCCGCAGCCTTGCAAATAACGCCGGTGCTGCTCAATGGAAAAAACTTGGGCGTTTGTTTTTTGCGCTGGAAGTGTTTTCGGTTTTTGCCGTTTTTTCCATTCTCTTTTACATCATCAGCAATCATTATTTCGAATACAAATACGCCTGGCAACACAGCAGCCGTTCGCTTGAAAAAGAATACCTGCTCAGTTGTTTTTGGGAAGGACAGGAAGGAAGCTTCCTGCTTTGGAGCATCTGGCATTGCGTACTCGGTTCGCTAATCATTTGGAAAGAAAAAGAATGGGAAGGGCCGGTGATGACGGTGATTGCCTTTGCACAAATACTGCTGGCCACGATGTTGCTCGGCTTTCCAGGGTTGCACATGGGGTCGAACCCATTTTTGTTGTTGCGCAATTCCGGTGTGCTGGATAATGCGCCGGTTTTTTCCGACATGAACGGCGCCATCCGGCAGGATTACCTTTCGATGATCAAGGATGGCAACGACCTGAATCCGCTGTTGCAGAATTATTGGATGGTAATTCATCCACCCGTGCTTTTCATGGGCTTTGCTTCCACCATCATTCCTTTTGCTTTTGCCGTAGGCGGCTTATGGACGAAGAAATACAGCGCCTGGACGAAACCCGCTTTGCCCTGGACGTTGTTCTCGGCTGCAGTATTGGGAACGGGCATTATGATGGGTGCGGCCTGGGCATATGAGTCGTTGAACTTTGGTGGTTATTGGGCTTGGGACCCGGTGGAAAACGCATCGCTTGTGCCCTGGCTGATTTTGGTGGCGGGCCTGCATACACTCGTCATTTACCGGCACACGGGCAACGCACTTCGCACCACGTTTTTGTTTTTGCTGCTGTCTTTCTTGTTTGTTCTCTACTCCACTTATTTAACCCGCAGTGGCGATTTGCAGGATACTTCGGTTCACGCTTTTACGGGCGAAGGCATAACCAAATGGCACCTGCGCATTTTTCTTTTGCTCTTTGCTTTACCGGGACTTGGCTTGTTCTTTCGGCGGTACAAATCCATTCCGTTTATTGCCAAAGAAGAAGAGGCATCGTCAAGAGAGTTTTGGATGTTTATTGGTTCATTGGTCTTGTTTCTTGCCGCACTGCTCATCATTACGATGACTTCCATTCCGGTCTTCAACAAAATTCTCGGCTTGTTTAACGGGAAGGAAAAAACTTTCAGTACAATTGCCTTGGGCGAAGACGCAACTTACTCCTACAACCGCATTCAAATTTTTGTAGCGCTGATCCTCGGTTTGATTACGGGCATTGGCATGTACCTCAAATACAAATCCACTGGTACACCATTTCTGAAAAAACTCATCGTGCCTGCAACTGCTGGTCTTGTTGCGGGTGTGCTTGTAGTTTACTTCGGCAAGGTGAATTACGAAGAAAAAACCGTTGGTTTTATGGTTGCTATCTGGACCGCCGTGGTAGCCGCCGTATTTTCGCTGGTAGCCAACGCCGGTTATATTTTTACGGGATTAAAAACCAATTTGAAGCGGGCCGGCGGCGCCATTTCGCACGTGGGCTTTGCCACGCTGCTCGTCGGCATATTGATCTCGTCGTCGAAAAAAGAAGTGCTATCGTACAATACCTCGGGAATCTTCATGGATTTTGGCAAAGGCAGCAAAGAAAAAGCAGGAGAGAACCTAACGCTTTTGAAAGGCGCGAAAACCGACATGGGCAAGTTTTGGGTAACGTACGCAAAAGACTCCGTTCATCCCGAAAAGCCGCTGTGGTATTACAACCTGCGGTTTGAGCGCAAAGACGGCAAAGAAAATTTTACGCTTACGCCGAACGCATTTGTCAACTACAAAAATCAAAGTGGTTTGATGGCTAATCCATCAGCCAAGCATTATTGGGACTACGATATTTTCACTTACATCACTTCTTTGCCTGACCCGGCAAAAAATGCGGACACGTCTTCTTTCCGCACTGTAAAAGCAAACGTTGGCGATACCGTTTTCTATTCGAAGGGGTTTGCCGTGGTAAAGAACGTGCAGTCTTTCCGCAACATTCCGAACGTACCCCTTGGGCCAAACGACAGCGCTTCGGTGGCAACGCTGGATATTTTTGCCAAGACGGGTTCACGCTACGAAGGCAAGCCGATTCTCATTAACAAAGACGGACAAAGTTTTCTGCAAACCGACACGCTTACGGCTGAAAGCCTCGTGTTTCAATTGCAAAAAGTGGATGGAAAAAAGATTGAACTCGGCGTAAAAGAGTCTGAGTCCATCATGCAGTACGTAACGCTGAAAGCGTATAAATTCCCCTTTATCAATCTCGTTTGGCTCGGCACCATCATTACGGTTCTTGGCTTTATTGTTAGCCTGTTTTACCGTAGGCAGCAAGGCCGCGTCAGCAAGGCGCGACTAAAGATTGTAAAGACGGCCGGGAAAAGCGTGGAGGTTTAAGAAAGTGAAACGTGAGATGAGAAAGGTGAAACCGAAAAGTCTTTACGGATTTCGCTCACTCTGGTTTCACGGTTTACTTTTCACGTCTCACTTTTCGTCCAACTTTAAATTTTTCTAAACAGCATTTCTTTAAGAAGGCTTGTCTTTTTGAAAAAGGCTGGCTTATTTTTAATCATGCGCTGCTGTGTATTTCTTTTCTGCTTTCTTTTTTCTTTTGCGGTTGCCCGTGCGCAGGAAACACCGTCTCAACAAAATAAATGGGGGCCGAATGATACCATCGTCGTTCCGGCCATTATTGTTGATGGTGTGAGTTATCCTTACAGCGAATTGCCCGAAGTCACCGTTTCTAAGTTGCCCTACAACCAGATGCTGAAACAAATGCAGGCCTACAACCGTTTGCGCAACGCCGTGTTTGTGACTTATCCTTATGCGCGGCAAGCGGGAGTCGTTATTAATGATGTAAATGCCCATCTCCTTATTGTTTCGGATAATAGCGAGAGGAAAAAATACATCAAGTCGCGGGAGAAGGAGTTGAAGAAACAATTCAGCGACCCGCTTTCCAACCTTTCTGTTTACCAGGGGCGGGTTTTGATGAAGCTAATCAACCGGCAGACAGGCAACAATTGCTACGACCTTATTAAAGAATACCGGGGCGGCTTACAGGCAAGGTTGTACCAAACCGTTGCTTTCTTTTTTGGTTCCAGTCTCAAGCAACCTTACGATTGGCAAAACGATATCACCGACCGGCAGATTGAAGCCATTGTGCGGGAGATTGATGGCGTTTGGTACATGAACCCAAACCGGCCGGAGATGAGACCTGCGGCTACAAATTGATTTAGAACGAAAGCAATAGGCGGGAGGTGTATATCCTAGTTAATTAGCAATAAATATTGTACCCACTGCAGAGCATTTATAATCATTCGCTGTTTCCCTCTTTGGCCAACACATCCACAGTCTTTTTATAAAAAAATGCTGCCCTCTCAGGAGAAGAACCAATGCTTACAATCCCCAGTTTTCCGTATTGCGATAAAGCGCTGATCAAATGAAACATTACGCCTTCCTGCGAACTGCCGTCGTATAAAAGTTCGTTGCACATGGCAATCTCAATCATGTCGTGCGGTGTTAATCCTTTATAGCTATCGCTTTGCAGATTATCGGAGCAGAGGTAATAACGGGGTTGCCCGTTGCCGGTAAAATACATTCCTTTCGCAGCGTCGTACGTTCCGCACGTTAAAAACTGTAACATCAGGTAGGGATGGGTTGTGCCGCCTTTGCGCAAGTTAATTTCGATGGCGTAATGCTTCCATTGTCCCGCTTCTTTCACACTGATGAAATCAATTGCAAAACGACCTAACGCACCGTAGTTCTTTAACTCTTCCGCTATCCGTCTACCCATTTCACCAATTGCTGCGGAGTACTCGGCGTTAGCCGGAAAAGAGGCTCCTAAATAAACCTGGCTGCCTTCGCCGCCCATCATTTGATCGTGAGTGGAAATGATATCGATCTTTCCCAGGGGATTGACACGGCATTGCACTGAGGGAGAGCATTTGATACCTCCTTCGATAAAGGCTTCCACAACACCCCGTTCGGTTTTAAATTTCCCGAGAAAACTAAGATAGTTTGCGTCGGCTGCCACCACTTGCAAACGCTTCGGCAATTCATTTTTAATCCATGTTTCCAGGCATGAAGCAGGCGGCGCGCCTGCATAAGAAAAGATTGCATTTCCTTCACCGGAAAAGCCTTCGTTGATTTTAACGACGGCTTTTTTTAGCGACGGGTTTTCGACTTTCAGGTGAAGCAAAGCCATGATAATGTCTTCTTCTGTTGAAAGGTCTTCAAACCCCGGTGGTGTGGCAATGCCGCAAGCGTAAAATATTTTTCGGCCGTTGCTCTTGTTGCCCAGGTGCACCAGGTCGGGGTCGCAACCATACACCGGCACCTGCAGTGCCACCGCCAGCGAACGTTCGGCTTCGGTAACGTTAAAACACGCAAGGTGTGCCACGTGATCAAAGGGAATGCTGGCCCGAATGCGCTTTACCAAACGTGGCCTTTCAAGGATTTTCTTTGTTAATGACTTTGACGAACCATCAAAACAGCTTAATAAAGTAAGTCGTTGACGTGCGTGGTAACTTGTGATGCCGGGCAGCAGGTGCAGGTAATAATCAACAATTATTGGGTCAATGGGCATGCTGGTAACATAAATGACATTGGTGTGCGGCATGCGCAGCAGCATGAGCATGCACAGCATCCGCTCTTCGTAAAAGTTGATGCCCTCGATTTTTTTGAGGGTATCGGGATCAAGCGTAAGGCTTGGGACAACGATGACGGTTTTAGGCGCCATCTTATCGGGGAAGTAACGTTCGAATTGTACTTCAAAATTCTTTTGCAGCCTTCTAAATTCTCGTCTTTCTTCATCCAACTCAGCGGCGTACTGCCTGTTGAATAGATGCTGCAGTCTTAGTGCAGAGGCATGGTTTGGTGCATCCATTGCTTTATTGGTTTACTGGAGTAAGAAAAACGAGTCCGACAGAGTTAGGAGGAAAAAAGCAAAGGAAAAATGATTTTAGGCAGTTCGGGAAATGATAAATTAAGTGTTGAACACATAGATAGTGCGCAAAAGTTTATAAAAAAAGTTCAAAACAATGTGCGTACGCCAGCGTAGTGTTTTGCTTCGTGTTCCAACAGCCATTTCTTTCGCCACAAGCCGCCAGCATAACCCGTTAGGCTTTGATTGGAACCAATCACGCGGTGACAAGGAACAATAATGGCCAGATTGTTTTTGCCGTTGGCAGAAGCTACCGCACGAATGGCTTTTACATCGCCGTATTGTTTGGAGAGATCATTATAGCTGACCGTTTTGCCGAAAGGAATTTGTAAAAGAAGTTGCCAAACCTTTTGCTGAAAACCGGTGCCGCTTTGTAGCAACGGAAGGTCAAAGGTTCTGCGCTGGCCAGAGAAGTATCCATCCAATTGTTTTGCGCACAAATCGAGTAAAGGATGTTCATCGCTTTGCAGCGTCGTTTCTTCGTTCACGAAAAGCAGGGCTTGCAAATGTTCATCCGAACAAATCAGTTTTAAGCCACCCAATGGCGAAGGGTAGTAAGCGGTAAAGGTTTTCATCCAATTTTTAAACCGTTTGAAACGGGTGATTTTGGCGCCAACAAAACAACTTCCTTCTTTTCATCGTAAATGCCCAACACGAGGCATTCGCTTAAAAAACCGGCAATGTTTTTAGGCATAAAGTTGACAACGGCAATGACCTGCTGTCCTTTTAAATTTTCCGGTGTGTAATGGTGGGTGATTTGCGCCGAGGAGTTTTTTATCCCAACTTCTTCGCCAAAATCAATGGTCAGTTGATAAGCCGGTTTGCGGGCCTGCAAAAAGGTGTTTGCTTCAAGGATGGTTCCTACGCGAATGTCAAGCTTTTCAAAATCAGCCCAGTTGATGTAGTCCATACTCTGCAAATTAGCAAATGTGACAATGAAAGTGCTGCATCGAGACACAATCTGCAGATGGAATCAGTTGCAAATCAGTCCAACAAATCCGCAAGGCGCATCAATTCCTCCTTTTTGTAAAATTCTTTTTCGTTATCGAAACAGCGAGCGGTTTCTTCGAGCAAGTGCTGAATCACTTTTTTGTTGGAAAGTGGTTTGAAATAAGAATGCACCGGCGGCACGGAAATGCGTTTGAAATAACTTTCAATGTCCTTGTGCGTAAACACCATGCCGCTGGAAGGATCAATGTAGAACTCCACTTTTGAGATGTAATCTGTGGTGCCTTCCAAACTGTAGCCGGGCTTGAAATACGCCAGCACAAACTGTTTGGGAATGTTGATGGCTTTTACCGGTATGTCAAGCAGTTCGCAAAGAATAAGGTAAATAATGCCGTCGCTTAATTGATTACCGCGTTTTGATTCCAACACTTTATGAATGAAAAATTCGTTCGCCTCGTTGTAATTGATCTCGGTTCCTTTGAGGCCATAATAACTGTACAAAATGCCGGTTACAATGCGCACTTGTTCAAGCGGCGTTAGGTAAGCGTTCAGTTCAAGCCAAATATTGCGGCGAATTTTTTCAATCTCTACGAGTGATGCTGCTGTCGTTAAATCGGGGCATTGAAACTTGGCCACGAGCAGGGCGGCAACCAGCATGTCGTGATGCCCCGAAAGATTCCATTGGCGAAAGTCCTCGGATAAATCATTGTAATGAAGGCGGTGAATGATGTTTTCGATGCGCTCTTGCAAGCGTTCGTCGGGTGTGGTTTCCCAAAGGTGTTCAAGGTTTGGAATAATGGTGCGACCAAAGTCTAAAAGCTTGGTCGATACGGCGCCGAACACTTCGCTGTCCGGGTCGTCAATGAGTTTAAAAAGGGCCGATATTTCATTTGTCTCTTCCATTTCTTCACAGATTCAATTACACAATTTTTTGACAAACCTGCCTGCCCGCAGGCGGGTTACACGAATTAGAATATCCGTAAACAAACATTCATTTCCTGTGCCAGCAATTCGTGTAATTCGTGTCATTATTTTTTGGCCTTTTTTGCTGCGGTCTTTTTTGTAGCTGCTTTCTTTGCCGGTGCTTTTTTGGCGGCGGCTTTTTTAGCAAAGGCGCCGGGCACCTGTTGCTCAATCATTTTTTTTACTTCGTCTAAAGATATTGTGGAGAGTTCCTCGGGTGCAAATTTTTCGCCGCCTTCTTTTCTACCCAGTTTCAACATTTTTTTGCCGAATCGAATGAACGCTCCCCAACGACCGTTTTCGATGCTGATTTTTTCAGCCGGCCATTGTTGAATGTAACGGTTGGCTTCTTTGTCAAGTTTCTTTTCAACGAGTTCGTTGATGTCGCTTTGCGAGAGGTTGTCGAAGTTATAAGCTCGCGGCACGTTGATGTACAAATCGCCGTACTTGATAAAGGGTCCAAAACGCCCTTTACCTTTCGTTACCGGTTGTCCCTGGAACTGACCAATGGGCGCATCGGCCACCTGTTTTTGGTTGATTAATTCTACGGCACGTTCCAATTCAATTTCCAGCGGCTCTTCTCCTTTCGGGATTGAAACAAAACTATCGCCCCATTTCACATAGGGTCCGAAACGTCCCACGCCAATCGAAACTTCCTGTCCTTCAAATTCACCCAATGTTTTTGGTAATTGAAACAAAGCCAGCGCTTCGTCAAGCGAAATAGTTTCGATGCTTTGGTTCGCCTTCAGCTTAGCGTACCGCGGTTTGTCTTCATCGTCGGATGTTCCAATTTGCACCATCGGACCGTACCGGCCCATGCGGGCAATCAACGGTTTGCCGCTTTGCGGGTCTGTGCCCACTTCGCGTTCGCCGCTGATGCGTTGTGCCGTTTCGATAGTGTTCTCAACGTCCTTTTTAAAAGGGTTGTAGAAGTCGTCAATCATTTCGTTCCAGCGCATTTTGCCGTTTGCAACTTCGTCAAACTCGCCTTCAATTCGTGCTGTGAATTGATAGTCCATGATGTCGTCGAAATGCAACTTCAAAAAATCGGTAACCACCAATCCCAAGTCGGTTGGAAAAAGTTTTGCTTTCTCTGCACCCGTATTTTCAGTTTCAACTTTTTTAGAGATTTTATCGTCGCTTAGCGTAAACACGTTGTAATTCCGTTGCATGCCTTCTTTGTCTCTGCGCTCAACGTAGCCTCTTTTTTGAATAGTGGAAATGGTTGGCGCATAAGTTGACGGGCGACCAATGCCCAACTCTTCCAATTTCTTCACCAACGATGCTTCCGTGTAGCGCGGCAACGGGCGGCTAAACCGTTCGATGGCTTTCATTTCTTTAAATGAGAGAATTTGACCGGGGCGCAATGGAGGCAGAATAGCATCTTGTCCTGAACTTGCCGAAGGATCGCCATCACCTGCTTCTTCATCGTCCACATCTTCGCGGTAAACTTTTAAAAAGCCTTCGAACTTCAGCACTTCGCCTGAAGCTGTTAATTCGGCTTTGTTTGTTGATACTTCAATCTTGGCAATGGTTTTTTCTAATTCCGCATCGGCCATTTGCGAGGCCATGGTACGTTTCCAAATCAGTTCGTACAAACGCCTTGTTTCGGCATCGTCAATTGAGGTGGCCGCCATGTAAGTTGGGCGAATGGCTTCGTGCGCCTCTTGCGCCGAACTGCTTTTGGTTTTGTATTGCCGCGGCTTGGAGTATTTATCGCCGTATGACTTTGTGATAGCGCCCTGAATATCGTCCATCGCCGTTTGGCTCAGGTTCACACTATCGGTACGCATGTAAGTGATCTTACCGCTTTCGTACAACTTCTGCGCAAGCTGCATTGTGCGGCTAACGCTGTAGCCAAGTTTGCGGCTTGCTTCCTGTTGCAGCGTGGAAGTAGTAAATGGGGCAGAAGGCGTGCGGCGTGTTGGTTTAACTTGAACGTCTTTTACTTTATAGTTGGCGCCGATGCACTCGTTCAAAAATTTTTCCGCGTCTTCGGCTCTTGAAAAGCGTGTACCCTCGGCCTTAAAACTTACCTGCCTGCTTGCCGCGTCGGGTGCCGTAAAAATGGCTTCCACGCGGTAAGAACTTTGTGCGGTGAAGGCATTGATCTCTCTTTCGCGTTCGGCTATTAAACGAACTGCCACGCTTTGTACGCGGCCGGCACTCAGGTTATTTTTTACACTTACTTTTCGCCAAAGTACAGGACTTAACTCAAAGCCTACAATTCTATCCAAAACTCTGCGGGCTTGCTGTGCGTTTACAAGATTCATATCAACCGTTCGCGGCTGCTGCACAGCACGTTGAATGGCGGGTTTTGTGATCTCGTGAAAAACGATGCGCTTGGTTTTGTAGGGATCAAGGCCAAGCACCTCGCAGAGGTGCCAACTGATGGCTTCTCCCTCGCGGTCCTCGTCCGTTGCCAGCCATACTTCCTTACTCCTTTTGGCAATGCTCTTCAATTCACTCACCACTTTTTGCTTTTCATCGGGCACGATGTAGCGGGGCTTGTAATTGTTTTTTATGTCAATGCCCATGTCGTCTTTTTCCAGATCGCGGATGTGCCCAAAGCAACTCTTCACCTCGAAATCAGGACCCAGTATTTTTTCAATGGTCTTTGCTTTGGCAGGCGACTCAACTATCAGCAAATTCTTCGGCATAATGCTTTTTTTCTGTCCGGGTTTTCTTTCCCCGAACATGCAAGTATAGTGCAAAGTGAGAAAATGAATAATGAGTGATTAAGAATGAGTGAACCGGTTTCTGATTCTTCTGCTATTTGTGGAATGCACCCGGTAAAAGGTAATCGTTGCGCTGAACGAAGAAGTAGAAGCCAGTTTTATGACTTTATTTTTATGAAACAGAGGCCAAGATCATGAGCATTCCTTGGGTCGCACTTTTCAGCGCCTTGTCCGCTATTTGTGTGAGCAGGGGATTTATAGGATGGCTGTGAGGCTCAGGATAAATAATCCCAAACACCTCGTAAATCTCATACGACCGGGTTCAGTTCTGTCCCGAACGCCGAAGTGTGCGACGCAACAGATGCTCAATAGAATCCCTTCTGCTGATTTCATAAAAAAAATGAATCAGAAAACATGATTGAGCTTTATTCGTATCGTTGCGAGGCAAGGACGGTGCGGCGGACGCTCCGTCCTTGGAGGGCGGGGAGGCTTAGTCTTATTTCTTCACTGTTGCCTTCATTAACGCTACCATTTCTTTTGCCCATTTGCTGTATGTTTTTTCGGAAGGGTGTAGGCCATCGGCAACCACGGCTGTGGCCTTGTCTTTCGCCTTGCGGGAGATGTCGGTAACGTCAACATACTGCACTTTAAATTGAATGGAGAGTGCTTTGTTCAACGTGTTGTAAGCATCAATTTCTTTGGCGATTTTTTCAGCGTCCATTCGTTGGCCGAAAGGCGTAACGCTGTAATCGGGGATAGACAAAACCAAAACGTGTTCGGGCTTTCCACCGGCCAGTGCAATGCCGCGTTTCAAAAGATGTTCAAACTGCTCTTTGTATTCAATAATGTCGCGGCCGCGGTATTGGTTGTTTACGCCAATGAGCAGTGAAACAAAATCGTACTTCGGCAGAAAGCTGTAATCGTTCATGGCCGCTTCCAACTCGTCGGTTGTCCAGCCGGTTTTGGCAATGATTTCCGGCGCATAAAACGTAAAGCCAGCTTTGCGCAAAAGCCCTACGGTTTGATACGGAAAACTTCGTTGCAGTTCAAGGCCTTCGCCGATGGTGTAAGAATCACCGAGAGCAAGATAAGTGTATGCGTGGTGCATGGTGTCGGGTTTTTGTGCAAAATCGCAAAGCGCGGCGCACATAAATAAAAGTAAGGAAAGCGGCTTCATAAAAAATCAACAATCGTCTGAACCGTTTGTTTGTCGCGGTAAATTTTGCTGTGGCCCAAGCCCTCCGAAATAACAAAGCGAAAATTGGGATAGCCTTTGTCAACAATGGGTTGCACATCGGCAAGCGGCGTGATGTAATCGTTTTTGTCCTGCAAAAACAAAACCTGGGCTTTAATGGACGCTGCAGCGCGGGCCACTGAATACCACGAAAGCGGTTTCCCGTTGGCTTCTACAACCAGGTTCTCAAATTCTTTTTGCGTGTTGGCATCCAGTTTTACAATGCGCACGAAATGTTTCATTGCCGTTGTGGACTCGGTGGCCGGTGCAATAAACACAGCTTTCCAGCTTTCGTTATGCGGCAGTTCTTCCAAGGCCAGGCCCAAGGCAAGACCGCCGAAAGAATGCGTCAGAAAAGCCGTAACCGGACCGTACGTTTTTACAACGTGAAGGATTAGGTTTTTGTAGTCAACGGCGTTTATTTGCCGTCCACCGCTGAGACCGTGCCCCGGCGCATCAAAAGCTAAAATTTCATAGCCTTTTTTCAGGAGCGGTTGAATGTACGCATCGAAATTGAGCACACTCGATTCGAAGCCATGAAGGATGAGTAATTTTTTTTCCGATGGATGATTGAAGCGAAAGCCTTGAATGGTTACGCCGTTAAAATTGAAGGAAAGCTTTTCTGCTTTTTTAAAGACGGGCGGCAATTCTTTCTTCACCCTCGATTGCGGCGTGGTAAAAAGCCGGAAGGCTTCTTCTGCGGCTTTCTTTTTTGACAAACGGCTTAACAATTTGAATCGTGTTTGAATGTAGTGCAAGGCCAATCGTTTGGTTAACTCCATTTTTCTTGTTCGGGATTTGAGGTTCGAAGTTCGAGGTTTTGTTCTCCCGGCTGTAATCTTCCCCTAAAATTGCTTTCGGCTAACTTCGAACTTCAAACCACGAACCACATGAACATCGTTATCATCGGCACGGGCAACACCGCAACGGTTCTCGGGAAAAAATTAAAAAAAGCAGGCCATCATATTCTCCAGGTCTTTGGCCGCAACAGCAAAGAAGCAAGTGCATTGGCTTACGAATTGGGCACCGGGTCAACCAACTATTGGAACGTCGTGAACCGTAACGCAGACTTGTACATTCTCGCGGTTTCAGACATCGCGGTGGAAGAGGTTTTTCAAGAGTTGCAACTTCCCGACAAAACAATCGTGCATACGGCGGCATCGGTTTCAAAAGAAGTGCTGAAAGGCGGCGCGGAGCATTACGGCGTTTTGTATCCTTTGCAAAGCTTGAAGAAAGACAGTGATTACCTGCCGGAGATACCGGTTATCATTGACGCATCGGACAAGCAAACGCTTGCGATGCTGGATGTGCTGGCACACAGCATTTCCGACAGAGTGATAGAAGCAGGAGATGAGACACGGGTAAAGCTTCACCTGGCGGCAGTGATGGTGAATAATTTTACCAACCACCTGTATGCACTGGTGGAAAAATACTGCAAAGACGAAGGCCTTGATTTTTATTTGTTGCTGCCGCTGATAAAAGAAACGGCGGCGCGGTTGGATACGGTTTCACCGGCGAAATCGCAAACGGGCCCGGCGCTCCGCGGCGACGAAGCAACCATTGAAAAACATCTGTTGCTTCTGAAAAAATACCCACAGTTAGAAAAAATTTACGCACTGTTGTCGGAAAGCATTCAGCAATCAAAGTGATGATATGGTTTCAATTTCATTTTGCATTCAAAAGGTTTTTCGAACATTGGCGCGTCAACAACCTTATTTTTTTACTAGCTAAACAGTAACAGACCCTTTGACCTCATTGCCTTATTTCTAAATGGTAACCGCAACACGGTAATAAAGTTGGTTCTCACAAACAACATTTGCAATGAAGCTAATAAGGCCGAAGCCGGCGAGACGCAGAGCATAAAGTTTGTTTAATTCATGTACACCATCATCGTTTCTTTCACAGACAAAAAATCACCGCTGCAATTGAAACGCATAGCCGCCGGACAAACCTTGCTTGAAGTTTTGCTTAACGACGATGTCAACATACGCCACGATTGCGGCGGTGTTTGTCATTGCACGACGTGCCATATTTATATTGAGAAGGGCGGGAATTTTCTTGAAGAACCTTCGAAAAGAGAAACTGATTTTTTGAAAAAGGTTGCGCAACGAAAACCCGAATCAAGATTGGCTTGTCAATGTTTGCTGCTGGCAGGAAAGGGAGAAATTACCGTGCGCCTGCCGGATGGAGAATAGCGATCCGAACGCCGAAGAGTGCGACGCAAGTAAAGCTCTATGGATAGACGAACTCCTGGTTCATAAAAAATTACCCAGCACTTAAGGAAACTTCAATGAATGCGTTGTGAAAAACCGCCGCATATTTGCGCCATGAACGTGTTGGAATATTTCAAACCCATCAAGGCTTTTATGTTTGACGTGGACGGCGTGCTGACCGATGGCTCTGTGATATTGCTTGAAAACGGCCTGCAGGCAAGAACCATGAACGTTAAAGACGGCCTGGCGCTGCAAATGGCGCTGAAGGCCGGTTACCGCGTCATCATTGTTTCAGGCGGTTCGTCGGAACCGGTTAGGGGACGGCTTCGGTATTTGGGATTGGAAGACGTTCACCTCGGGTTAAAAGACAAGCTGAAATTTTTAGAACAGTTGAAAGAACAATACAGCCTGGACTGGAACGAAATTTTGTACATGGGCGATGACCTGCCCGATCTTGCGGTATTGGAAAAAGTTGGCCTTTCCTGTTGCCCTGCCGACGCTGTGGCAGAAGTGAAAAGCATTGTCAAATACATTTCGCCGGTGGAAGGAGGAAAGGGTGCGGTGCGGGACGTGATTGAAAAAGTTTTAAAAGTTAACCATCACTGGCGGTATGTGCCAGAAATTACCTCGCGTTAAACCGCCTGCATGAATCTTCTTCTTCCGTTTTTGCGATTGATTCGCTGGCCCAATCTGGTTTTCATTGCGCTTACGCAGGCACTTTTTTATTTCTGCATTTATCTGCCACTTTATCATCAGCCGCAAACCGCAAAGGCCGTGCTGCTCATGCTGGCGTCGGTTTTTATTGCCGCAGCAGGCTATATCATAAACGATTATTTCGATGTGAACATTGACCGGATAAACAAGCCGGAAAAAAACGTGGTTGACCGGGCCATTCACCGGCGCTGGGCCATCATCTGGCACCTTGTTTTAAGCCTTGCGGGCCTTGTGCTCACGGCTTGTGCGGTACGGCTGCATTATTGGTATTTGATTGTAGCAAACCTTGGCTGCGTGGCGCTGCTTTGGTTTTATTCGACTTCGTTTAAGCGGCAGTTGCTAGTGGGCAACCTGGTCATTTCACTCCTCACTGCATGGACCATCCTTGTTTTCTTTTTTGCTTTTTCAAATCCTTCCCACGCCTTTAATACGCCAGACCCGCTTTCGGTAAAATTTTTCCGGCTGGCTTTTCTGTACGCTGGATTTGCTTTTGTGATTTCGTTGGTTCGCGAAGCCATTAAAGACATGGAAGACCTGGAAGGCGATGCCCGTTACGGATGCAAGACGCTGCCTGTAGTGGCCGGCATTCGCACCACAAAAACTTATACGGCGGTTTGGCTGGTTGTGCTCGTTGCCACGCTGACGGTGCTCCAATTTTACGTGTTGCAATTTGGCTGGTGGCCATCGGTGGTGTATGCTTTCTTGCGGGTAATTCTTCCGCTCTTGCTTACGCTGAAAAAGTTACGTAGTGCAACCAGCAAAGAAGATTATGCGGCCTTAAGCAAGCAAACAAAAAACATTATGCTGTCGGGCATTTTATCCATGATTTTCTTCGCGATTTATTTTTAAGCTATGGCAAGATATGTTTTGGCCTCGCAGTCGCCGCGACGAAAGCAATTGCTGGAATGGGCGGAGGTGGATTTTGAAATCATCGTTGAGCCGACGGATGAAAGCTATCCCGAAGGCCTTTCACCGGAAGAAGTAGCGGTTTACATTGCGGCGCAGAAAGCGCTTGCCGTTCGGGGCAAAAGCGGTAAAACCATCATCGCTGCCGATACAATTGTGGTGTTGGGAAACGAAATCATCGGCAAGCCGAAAGACCGGGACGACGCGGTTTCCATCCTCAAAAAATTAAGCGGGCAACATCACAAGGTCATCACAGGAGTTGTAATCAACAACGGCGAAAAGGAAGTTGGCTTCGCCGATGTTACCGATGTTGAATTTCATTTGCTGACCAACGAACAATTGGAGTTTTACGTGGACAAATACGAGCCTTACGACAAGGCCGGCGCTTACGCCATTCAGGAATGGATTGGCGTGGTGGGCATCAAGCGAATCAGCGGTGACTTTTACAACGTCATGGGCTTGCCCGTAAGCAGGGTAGTACAAGCATTGAAGGATTTTTGATAGCTGATTTCGGATTGCTGTTGCCGTAGAATTTGCTACCTTGAAGCATGACCGAAAAACTGCTGCAATTCATTTGGGGCTTTGGCTACTTCAACAAGTCGAGCCTCGCCACCACTAAAGGCGAACCGCTTCAGATTATTTTTCCTGGGTCGCTCAACAAAAACCAGGGGCCGGATTTTTCTTCTGCAAAAATTAGGCTTGGCAACACAACTTTTGCCGGCAACGTTGAACTTCATCTCAAAACATCCGACTGGATAAAACACGGGCACGAAAGTGATGCGAATTACAGGAACGTCATTCTGCATGTGGTGTACGAACACGACGTTGATGTAAACAACATCCCCGTATTTGAATTGTCGCCACGCGTCTCCGTTCTGCTTTTGAACCGTTACGAATCTTTTATGAACAACGCTTCGTTTATTCCCTGCGGCGGCAACATTGTCTCCGCAAAAGAATTGATCTGGAAGGGATGGAAAGAACGGTTGTTGGTAGAAAGACTGTCGCGAAAAGCCGAACACGTACTGTGTTTGTTCGAGGCATCAAACTGTCATTGGGAAGAGACGTTTTGGTGGATGCTGGCTCGTGCGTTCGGCGGTAAAATCAACGGCGATGCTTTCGAAGCAATGGCACGCTCTGTTCCGGTTAATCTTCTTTCCAAACATAAAACTTCGCTACATCAGCTCGAAAGCCTTTTGCTTGGACAAACGAATCTTTTAAATGATGCTTTTGAAGAGGACTATCCAAAATTGTTGCAACGCGAATACCGGTTTTTAAAAAGCAAATACAATCTTCAGCCCACGGCCGTCCCTGTTTTGTTGCTGCGCATGAGACCCGGAAATTTTCCCACTGTTCGACTTGCGCAATTGGCGGCGCTTGTTCATCAAACAACGCATCTTTTTTCACGCATAATCGAAGCGCAAAAGCTCGGAGAAATAACGGATGCCTTTGCGGTTGCGGCCAATGATTTTTGGCATTACCATTACACGTTAAAAGAAGCGTCATCGTTTAAAAAGAAAACCATTGGCGCGGATATGGCAGACAACGTTATTATCAATACCGTTGTTCCTGTTTTGTTTGCGTACGGCCTTTATCGCAACGAAGAAAAATACAAAGACAAAGCGCTCCGTTGGCTCGATGAAACATCCGCAGAAGTCAACCGTGTGACAAAAGGGTTTGAATTCATCGGCATCAAAAACCGGTCGGCCTATGACTCCCAGGCTTTACTGGAATTAAGAAATGAATATTGCAGCGAAAAAAGATGTCTTAATTGCTCCGTTGGAAATCATTTGCTTCGCGAAGCGGCAGCGGACTATCAACCTGCAAGCGGCAAGCTGTTGTAACAGGAAGATAAAAAGCTTCTAATTTCCGTCCTCTGCCTTCTGACCTCCTTATTTCTCTTTCCATTATATTTGCCCCTCAAATTTTGCAACCTTGGCTACGAAGTACACAAAAGAAACGTATTTGTATTGGTACGAGCTGATGCAGCTCATTCGTCAGTTTGAACTCATGGCCGAAGAAAAGTACAAGATGGAAGGCAAGATCCGTGGCTTCTTTCATGCGTACATCGGCCAGGAGGCAATCGCTGCGGGTTGCATGACTGCTACCCGCCCCGAAGACATGTTCATCACCGCTTACCGCGACCACGGCCTGGCCATCGCCAAAGGTGTTTCGGTAAATGCCTGTATGGCTGAACTCTACGGCAAAGCCACGGGCTGTGCCAAAGGCAAGGGCGGCTCCATGCACTTCTTCGGAAAGAAAGAAAACTTTTACGGCGGACACGGCATTGTGGGTGCGCAAATCGGCACCGGAGCGGGGCTTGCCTTTGCCGAAAAATACCGTGGTACCGACAACATTAGCCTGACATTTTTTGGCGATGGTGCCGCACGTCAGGGCATTTTGCACGAAACCTTTAACCTGGCCATGACCTGGAAGCTGCCGGTTGTTTTCATTTGCGAAAACAACAACTACGCAATGGGAACCTCGGTGCAGCGTACGTCCAACATCATTGACATTTACAAATTGGCCGATGCGTACGAAATGCCCGCCGATGTAATTGACGGCATGAGTGCCGAAGCCGTACACGAAGGCGTTACCCGGGCGGTGAAAAGAGCCAGGGAAGGCGACGGCCCAACCCTGCTTGAAATAAAAACCTACCGTTACAAAGGCCACTCCATTTCTGACCCGCAGAAGTACCGCACGAAGGAGGAAGTAGAAGAGTACAAGCAACGCGACCCAATACAAGCTTTGCTGCATACGATCTACGAAACCAAGCTGGCAACCGAAGATGAAATCAAGGCAATCAACGAAAGAGTGGAGGCAGCCGTTGCCGAAAGCGTAAAATTTGCCGAAGAATCGCCCTGGCCTGATAACAGCGAGGTGCTGAAAGACGTTTACGTGGATCAGCATTATCCCTTTATCACCGACTAATACTAAATCTAAATTTCAAATTACGAATACACAATGACAGAAGTAAAAGGCGCACGTCATGTTACCGAAAGCGATGCAGTGATTGAACGTGCAAAAGATTTCTGGAGCCAATACGGCAAAATCGTCACCATCGTTCTGGGTGCGGCGATCGTTTTGGTTGGCGGAGTTCTTATCTACAAAAATTTTATTAAAGCACCGAAAGAAAAGAAGGCTGCGGAAGCCATTTTCAGAGCGCAGGAATACTACGAGAAAGATTCGCTGGACAAGGCTTTGAAAGGCGACGGTCAATACCCCGGTTTTGAAACAGTCATCAGTCAGTACGGTAGCACTGATGCGGGCGAACTGGCAAAATTTTACGCCGGCAGCATTTACCTGAAAAAAGGTTCGTTTGACAAAGCGGCAAAATACCTGAAAGATTTTAGCACCGACGCTCCGCAGATCCAGGCAAGAGCCTATAAATTGTTGGGCGATGCGCTGTCTGAGCAAGGCAAGGGCAAGGACGCGATTGACTATTACAAAAAAGCCGCTTCTACTTTTGAAGAAGACGAAACCGGCGCGGCCGAAGCGCTTTTTTTTGCGGCATACCTGGCCGATAAAGTCCTGAACGACAAGAACCAAGCGGTTGAACTGTACAAAGAGATTAAAACCAAATACCCGCATGCTCCAACGCAATGGGTAAACGAAGCAGATAAATATCTTGCGGCGCACGGTGTTTATAATGCGGAATAGCAGTTCACGTGTTTACGAGTTCACGTGTTTACATGTTTTGCCAACGAAAATACGAGAAGGTCATTTCATCTACGACTAACTTGTGAACACGTGAACAAGTGAATCGACAAACAAAAAAATTCATGGCAGACGTTGCAAACAGCAAATTATTTGAAGGGCTTAAGGGCATCCAAAACAGAAAGGATGCCCTTGTTGTTTTGGTGAAAACCGAATGGAACAGCGAGGTGGTGGACGAGTTGGAAAAGGGCTGCGTTAAAGTTTTGTCACAAGCCGGCGTGGCGCACAAAACGCTGGTGGTGCCGGGTGCGGTGGAAATTCCTTTCGCCATTCAACAATGCTGGGCGGCTTATAATGCGCCCAATGCTTTCATTGCTTTGGGCTGTGTGATCAAAGGCGATACCCCGCATTTTGATTACGTGTGCCAGTCTATAACAAACGGCATAACCGAGCTGAATTTATCCATGCAGGTGCCCGTGATTTTTGGCATACTTACCGTCAATACAACCGAGCAGGCCAAAGAACGCATCGGTGGCCAACACGGACACAAAGGCGAAGAAGCCGCTATCACCGCACTAAAAATGATGGTTTTAAATGACCGCTTAAAAGAAGGCAAAATTTGATGAACATTCAGTTGTTTATTCCCTGCTTTGTTGACCAGCTTTACCCCCAATCGGCTTTCAACATGGTGTCTGTTTTGGAAAAAGCAGGCTGCGAAGTTTCGTACAACCCAAAGCAAACCTGTTGCGGCCAGCCTGCGTTTAATGCCGGCTTTTGGGACGAGGCTCGCGACGTGTGCAAAAAGTTTTTGAAAGACTTCAGCGGCGCCGAATACATCGTGGCGCCCAGTGCAAGCTGCGTGGGTTTTGTTCGCAACTATTATAAAAAACTATTTGACGATTCAGCAGAGTTAAGAGCGGTTACCGAAAATATTTTTGAGTTCTCCGAATTCCTGGTGAACAAACTGGGCCAGACAAAATTCGGTGCGGAACTAAACGGCAAAGCCACGTACCATGATTCCTGCGCCGGGCTGCGGGAGTGCAAAATCAAAACCGAGCCCCGCAAGCTTTTGCAAAACGTGAAAGGACTTGAACTGGTTGAAATGGCTGATGTAGAAACCTGCTGCGGCTTTGGTGGAACCTTTGCCGTAAAGTTTGAATCCATCTCCATTGCCATGGGCGAACAAAAAGTAGAACATGCCTTAGCCACCGGCGCACAGTATCTTATTTCTACCGACCTTTCCTGCCTCATGCATTTGCAAGGTTACATTGACAACAAAGGATACAATTTAAAAACAATGCACATTGCCGATGTGCTGTCGAACAACGCCTCTTGATTGTTGGAATCTTCGCAAACGAATGTGAAGAACGACTGCAAAAAGACTTCAATCACAAGACAGGCTTCGGTTTTCGCCGGGTGGAAAAATTTGACAAGAAATATTTGGAAGAGGCCTTTCCGAAAACGTAAATTAGTAATGCAATTGAGAGAAGCAACAATCCTTCAAAAAGATGGTTGTAAAGACAGAATCAATCAAACGAAACTGTCAGATAGTTTAGCCGTCAAAAGCTTGCTACAACTCAGTTGTGAAGAGCATCGGGTTCGTAAGTAATATTGCTTCGGCAGTATTAAAACAACTTGGTGCTTTTCTTTTTTTAAGACAAGCAAAGAAGGCTCCGTAGGCCTTCTTTGTTTTTTCGTCAAGCCAGCTTACTTTCGGCAAAAGCCAACTCATGCGAATTCGGGTTCTCTTTTGCAGCGGCCTTTTGTTCTGCATCAACGCTCATTCGCAAACAAAGCAAACCTCTTTTTCCTTCTACACTTCTTTAGCTAACGATGCCGAAGTATTTCATAAAACCCTTGCGGGAGACTGGAGCAATATTTCGAATACAAGCTATTTTGAAGCCGGCGCTGAATACACGTTGCCTTTGAAAAAGGCTTTGCAGATCAATGCAGGACTTCAGTTTTCACGCTACCGGTTCACTGTTTCTTACACGCCTTATCCCAATTACCCGGTCGTTCCGGATGATCAATACAACCTTTCGTTGCTCGGACTGCCGGTGAGCCTTCAATTTGATTTTTGGAAATATGCTTATTTGCGCGGCGGTATTCTGCTTGATGTGCAAACCGGAAAACAAATAGAGAATCATTCCGGCGGAGCGTTGGATGCTCTTCCGAATCAGTCAGGTATCGGGTCGGTTTTTGGTTTGGGTTTGCAATACCCAATTTCGAAAACGATTTTGCTGTACACAGGAATGAACAACGAAATGCATGGGCTGATTTTGTTCTCGCAAACGTCGTACAAGAAACACATTGGTGATTTAGGATTGCGTGCCGGCGTCCGGTTTCGCTTTGAGTAGGCTCTATCAATACACCTGAATTTCATCGGCAAACAACCAGGCTTTATTTCCGCCGCCGGGTTTGTCGTCAGGTATCAAACCGTAATTTTTTGCCAGCAGTTTAATGTATCGTGCAGACGTCTTCTGCACCCGCACCGTTATCCATCCCATCGTTAACATATCTGGAATAAAGTCAGAAGATTTACCGACGGAAGTAAAATCTTTCCCGTTGTTTGATGTAAACACTTCAACATATTGCGGCAAATAAATCCAGCTTCCGTTTTGGTTAAGGGTATGCATTCGAACCGAATCAATTTTTTCTGTTTTGCCCAAATCTATTGTTGCTTCGAGGTCATCACCAATAAATCCTATCCAGTCGGGATAACTCAATCCTTTAGTGGAGTAAACACCGTTCACCAAAGAAAAAGCTCCGCCCTGTCCGGGATATTTTTCGTTCGGTGTTGCTGTGATAAAAACTTTTTTCCCCGTGGCTTTATTGAAGAAAAAAGATTGCTGAAGAGTGCTCTTGATTAGTTTTTGCGATTTCAAATAAGCAACGTACATCCCGTCTGAATTGATCAAGCGGGAATTTTCACCTTTTCCCAATGGATAACGGCCTTGACTTCTGGTTGACCCATAGCCAACGATTTTGCTTATCAGAATATCGTCAGTCTTACTTCTGCTTTGCAATTTCCAAATAACGCCCTCGTTATTTGGCGTGGGTAAAATTGATGATTGCAAATCGAAATATGCCTTGCTGTAATTGGCCTTCCATAAATCATATCGCTTAAACTGCGTCTGTAAGCGTTGTTCAAAATCTTTCCAGTTTCGCTTTTCTTTCGGGCTCCAAAGCACTTCGCTCAAGGCACTCATGCGCGGGAAAACCATGTATTCAACCTTGCTTAGATAAGCGATGTATTCCGTCCATAAGTTGGCTTGTGCACCCAAAATGTATTTGGCTTCGTCGGCGCTTAATTCTTTTGGTACCGGCTCATAAGCATAAACTTTTTCAATCGGCGTATATCCGCCTATCGTTACTGAATCTTCGTTTTTTGTTTGCGAATGATCCAGGTACACATACTCGCCAGGCGTCATAATTACCTGGTGCTTTTGTTTTGCTGCTTCAATACCGCCTTGTTCACCCCGCCAACTCATCACAACGGCGTTTGGCGCCAACCCGCCTTCGAGTATTTCATCCCAGCCAATGATGGTTTTGCCTTTGGTGTTTAAATATTTTTCCATTCGCTGAATGAAATAACTCTGCAAACCGTGTTCGTCTTTCAAGCCTTCGGCTTTGATTCTTGCCTGGCAAAGCGGACAGTGTTTCCAATGCGTTTTCGGTGCTTCATCGCCGCCAATGTGAATGAAGGTAGAAGGAAACAACGTGATTACTTCGTCCAACACATTCTGCAAAAACGTAAACGTACTGTCTTTGCCCGCGCAATAAATGTCTTCAAATACGCCCCATGTTTCCTGCACAAGTTTAACATGAGCAGCGCCTGCCGGTACATCGGGTCTACTGCTTTCTTGTGAAGGATAATTAGGGATAATGGTACGCTTATCTGGAAAGCAACTCAACCAGGGATAAGCCGCGATGGCCGCAGATGAATGCCCCGGCATTTCAATTTCAGGAATGACGGTGATGTGCCGATCGGCCGCATACTTTACAATGTCCTTTACTTCGTCTTGCGTGTAATAACCGCCGTAACGAATGTTGTCGTTGCCCGTTCCCGGATAACGGCCAATGATGGTGCCGTTTCGGTATGCGGCTTCTGACATTAATTCAGGATATTTTTTTATCTCGATGCGCCAGCCTTGGTCGTCTGTGAGGTGCCAGTGAAAATAATTGAGCTTGTGCAGGGCGAGATAATCAATGTATTTCTTTACAAAAGATGCGGGAAAGAAATGCCGGCCTACGTCAAGGTGCATACCGCGGTAAGCAAAGCGGGGATAGTCCTGGATGGAAACAACCGGAATGGAAAAGTTTGGGGCTTGGGGTTGGGTGTTTGGTGTTGCGGGAAGAAGTTGAATAAGCGTTTGCACACCGTAAAACGTGCCTTCGTAAGTGTCGCCCAAAATAGCGATGCCGTCCGGCGTTACGGTTAAATTGTAGGCGTCTTTATCGGGTGCTTTGATGAATTTTTTTGTTGTGAGCCGTATGTAATTTTTGCTTTCTCTTTTGTCAACGTCAAGTCTAAAACCGTAAGTCTGTTGCAGGTAATCGTTGAGGTAATTAGCGGTTTTCCGGCCTTCGGCATCGCTTGCAACGATGACGGTTTTTTTTGTGAGTGTGAATTGCCCGTTGCCCATTTGAATGCTTACCGGTTGTGGAATGACGTTGAGGTTTGTTTTCGTTTGCGCAAGGGCAAAGCAGGGCACAAGAAGCAGCAAGCAAATAAGATTTTTCATGTGACTTGTTTCGAAGGTTTGAGAAAGCATCGAAGATATTGAGAAACCTTGTGCGCAAAATAAACAAAGCATCTAAAGCTTTCGCAAAGCCTCGCTTCGTTGCGCATCAAAACAAAAAACAGAAATGTGGATTTAAATAGCCCAATATTACCTCTTGCCTGGACGAATTTTTTTTACGGTCTCAATCAATTTTTTGCCACCCATCTTCATCGCTAAAATTTTGATGAAGAATTTTGAAAGAGTGGCGAAAGACAGAGAGCCGGTCATGAGATCAATGTAAAGGCGTTGCATGCAATTTTCCTGCAGTGCAAAAGCACCGTATGGAACAGCCGAGAGGCGGCTTAAATCATTCTTGCTGTACACAACAATGTTTCGGCGGTAAGGCCCCGAAATTTTTTTGTTGGCAAAAATCCGGTGGCGAATGATGTCGTATTTTTTAAATCCCCGCAAATTGAATTTGCGTTCCCAGTATTCTTCTTTTTGTTCGTTTATGTGATTGATGCCGCCCTGGAAAGGAAGCGCTGCCGAGAAAATTATCGTGTCGGCAATTTGCGCCAACAGATCAACAAAATCATTGGCACGTTCTTCCGAAACGTGTTCGGCAACCTCCAGACAAAGACAAAGATCAAAGGCCGTTTCGGGCGGTGTAATCTTTGTTTCGAAGTCAACGGTCCTGAATTCGGGCTCGCTTAAGTATTTGTGTAAAAGTTGCGGGTTAACCCATTCTCCGTCCAGGCCAAGCACCCGCGGAACACCGCCTTGCTTAAAGACGTGCAAAAAATTGCCTACGCCGCAGCCAACGTCGCAAACCGATTGCGGCGAAAACAGTTGCTGAAAAAGCGGCACAAGTTGGGAAGGGTCGGAAAGGTTGTGGTCAACGTCGGTATGAACGTATTTTGGAGAAGCCGTTTGCATGGGACTAAAAGTAGGGGCAAAGTTTTTTGCGGACCCAAATAACCGAACTTTTATTTTATTGGCTTCAACTTCGTCGTTCAGATAAAGCCCGGGTTTTGCCAGCGACCAGACTAATCAACAACAAACCGCTTCAAATTTGCGAAACTCGTTTTTTAGCTCAGCGTAAAGTTTGCGGAAAGTAAGCATGTCGGCGCGAAGCTTCACGTGATTATCCATTCGTATGCTGTTTAAACCAAGACCGTTAAGCTCTTTCACGAAACTTGCGAGGTTGCGTTCGCTCAATGCAAGCTTGTGTTTCAGTTCGTCTATCACTTCTTTCTGACGGATAAAACGGTTTTGAAATTGCTCAACGCCGGCGCTGATTCCACCTTCCTTATTTCGATTTGTCAGGGCTTCTAATTGATGTTCAAAGCGCCGCAGTTCTTCTTTAAAAAAAACCAGTTCACTCGTCCAAAGGCGGTATTCAACGTGCAGATTCGGGATGGATGTTGTGTACATAAACGAAGATTTTGTCTTTCAAAGCAACGCAACAACAGCTCGCCGTTTCCTGAACCTTATCGCTTCCGCAACTGAGTTTTCTCAGCTTTCCAGTACGCCCATTTTGCCCAGTTCATAATCCATGATCGCTTGCTTGATTTCGCCGGGATAGTTCATTACAAAAGGTCCGTAACTGGCAACGGGCTCGTTGATTGGTTCGCCGGCAAGCAACAAGGCTTTTCCGCCCTTTTTTGCTTTCAACAAAACACCATCGCCATTCTTTTCAAAAACGCCGAGATTGTATTTTTCAAACAAAACGTTGCCTGTTTCAATCTCGCCGTCCAACACATACAAAAGCGAGTTATAAGAAGAAGGAATTTGAATATCGGTTTCTCCTTCGTCTTCAAACCGAAGCATCATGGCCAGAATCGGCGTAAAAGTAGAAGCCGGTCCTTTCAACCCTTTGTATTCGCCCGCAACGAGACTTAGTTGAAAGCCCTTTTCTTTTACAACCGGGATGTTTTCTTTCTTCATGTCCTGGTATTTCGGCGCCACCATTTTTTGTTCCCGTGGAAGGTTCACCCACAATTGTACAAGTTCCATTTCGCCGCCTTCTTTTGCAAAAGCAGCCGATGGTCCTTCGCTGTGAATGATGCCGCTTCCAGCCGTCATCCATTGCACGTCGCCGGTTTGTAAAAAACCTTCGCTGCCCGTGCTGTCTTTGTGGTGAATCTTTCCGCTGAATAAAAACGTAACGGGTTCAAAACCCCGGTGCGGGTGCGGACTTAAACGGGCCTTAAGTTCTCCGGGTGCATGGGTTTGCGGTCCGCCGTGGTGCAATAAAAGAAAAGGACTGACTTGTTGCAATTCATCGTTCGGCAAAGGCTGCTTTATTTTGAACGGCCCAACGTTCATGTGTTGGAGAGAAGTATATTTTTTTACGGTTCTGTATTTCATGATATCTATTTTTTGAAAGGTCAAACGTGAAAACGTTTTAAACTACAGTTCTAAAGCTTGCACGGTTTCACGTTTCTCTTTTCACATCTCACGTCATCGGCACTTCCATCAACAGAAGTTCGGCGTCGGTATTGGCAACAATATTTAACGTTCCTTCTTCGCTAATGCCCAAGCCATCGCGGCGGTTCAGGACAACATCGTTAATGCTTGCATCGCCTTCTAATAAAAATGCGTACACACCGTTGCCTTCTTTTTTCAACCGGTAGTTGACGATTGTGCCTTTGTCCAGTTTGCCCAAGCTAAACCAGGCATCCTGGTGAATTTGCACGCCGCCATCGTTTGTGCCCAGCGGCGAAACGACGGTTAAGAGTTTATTTTGTTTTTCTGCGTTGCTAAAAGTCTTTTGATCGTATTGCGGCTGCACGTTTCGTTCGTTGGGAAAAACCCATATCTGCAGAAACTTCACCTGTTTATCACCGTTCTTGTTTTTTTCGGAATGCACTACGCCTGTACCGGCACTCATAGCCTGCACATCGCCTTGTTTGATAACGGCAGTGTTGCCAATGCTGTCGCCGTGTTCGAGATCGCCTTCGAGCGGAATGGAAACAATTTCCATGTTGTTGTGTGGGTGCTTTCCGAAACCGGCGCCCGGCGCCACGGTATCATCGTTCAATACACGCAAGGCGCCAAAGTGAATACGTTCAGGATCGTGGTAACCGGCAAAGCTGAAAGTGTGCCAGCTATTGAGCCAACCGTGATCTGCATGGCCACGTGTGGCAGCTTTATGTAAGACTATTTTCATGTTATTTAAAATTTAATGTTTAAAATTTGAGATTGGTGTTTTCAAAGGGAATTCAATCTGTTTAAACAGAGTAAAGAATTTTAGGTAACGGACTTTTGACTGTTTATTAAGCTTCCGTTGCGTCGCACTCTTGTGCGTTCAGAACATTAATTGGCTTTTCTTTTCACGCAGCGTCTTGGCGCTTCGCGAAAGATCTTCGCAGAATAACAGCAACAGTGCCGGGTTCATAAAAAGCAAACGAACATCTATACTTCTACCTTTTCATCTACGAGTTTTTCGGCCAACCATAAATACTCATTCACGAAAACATCAATGCTTTTTTGAAAGCTTGCATCAAGAAGGTTTCCTTCGGCGTTAAACTTTTTGTCAACGTGCGGCGTTACCAACATGTAGGGCGAAGGCACGCCAAACAAGGCCATTACAAACTGCTGCAATTGCATGGCAGCTCTTATGCCGCCCAAAGCACCCGGTGACGCCGTTACCAGTCCAAAAGGTTTGCGGTGCTGCTTTGGAAAGTGATCGAACATGTTTTGCATGGCAGGAGAGTAGCTGCCGTTGTATTCAGGCGTTACAATGATGAAGGCATCCGCTCCAAACATGCGTCGCGCCAATTCCTTGTGTTTCTCGGGCGCATCGTCAACAGAGGTAAAGACCTTTTGCAACAAGGAAAGAGGATGTTCTCGAACGTCGAGTATGCCAATTTCATGATCTGACTTTTCTTTGAGTAAATTTTTTAAATGCAGGGCAAGCCTGCTGGTTGTGCTGTCTTTTCTCGGGCTTCCTGAAACAATTTCTATTCGCATAAAATCTCTTTATTTCAATTTCAATGTTTAAACATCAAATAAGGGGCCGGATTCTTTTTTCTGCCAACCTGCCACTGCCACTTTATCTTTCTTTAAACGATAGAGAGAACGCAAGTTGAAACAAATAAATATGCATTTATGGTGCCGACTCGTTTCTTGAAAAGCAGGCTAAGAGAAAGCACACAGGGGAAATTTCGCTGAATTGCTCAATGGACTCAGCAGTAAAAAGTGCAATGCTTCGTCTTTGTCACCCTGAGTTTGCCAAAGGGTCAGCATAAACCCCACGGAAGCTCAATAGTAGCAATCCACTAAAGACACAATTCGCTTAAACTTTAGCGGCTTTTAGTCTTTCATAAAGAATGTGAATTAAACCATCGGCCAAGCCAATTTTCGGAACAAAAATTTCCGCGGCGTCTGCCCAGTTCATTACGTTGATGTAAATAAGCAGAGCGGGCACAATCACATCGGCGCGGTCTTCCCGCATTCCATACGTGCTGATGCGTTGATGCAAGGAAAGTGAACTCAACTCTTTGTAGTAATTGCGCAACAAGTCGAGCGAAAGCGGTTTGCCTTCTTTGCGTTTGGAAAGTGAAAAAACTTTGTTGATGTTGCCGCCTGAACCAATCGCAGTAATGTGGTGGTGACCTCTTAATTTTTCGCGAATGAATGCCCGCATTTCGGCCCAATGCTCCTGCGTAACCTGGTTTTTTAAAAGCCGGATAGTGCCGATGTTGAAAGACTTTTGGATAACCAGTTTGCCGTCGCTGAAAAAGGTAAGCTCGGTACTTCCACCGCCCACGTCAATATATAAATATGACTCGTTGCTATTAAGGTTATCGGCAAAATGATTTTCGTAAATAAACGTGGCTTCTTCTTCGCCGGTAATGATTTTTACCTCGATGCCCGTTTCGGCTTCTATGGTTTGCAAAATATCGGCTGCGTTGCTCGCATCACGCATGGCCGACGTTGCCGCGGTGATCAAATGCTTTACTTCGTAAGCGTCGAGCAAATGCTTGTAGGCTTTCATGGTTGTGACAAACATCTTTGCTCTCTCTTCCGAAATGGTGCCCGATTCAAACACGTCGAAGCCCAGTCGTAAGGGGACTCGCACAAGTGAAAGTTTTACGAACTCAGGACGACCGTTTGCGCCCGGCACTACATCGTTAATCAGCAGACGGGCAGCGTTGCTTCCAATGTCAATAGCGGCTAATCGCAAGGTTTTGTTCTATTTTATTGTGTAGGTAAAAATAAGTTTCGTATTGCGAACGAATGCGCTCTTCGCCATCGGCCGGTTGCACGTATTGATTGCTCAACGCATTGTCCAGGATGCGGGCCTTTACGTTGTCGCGCAGTTGAATGTTAATGATGTCTTTCAACTCTTTTTGAATTTGCGGATCAAAAACGGGACAACTTGCCTCCACGCGGTGATCAAGGTTTCGTACCATCCAGTCGGCGGAGGAGATAAAAATTTTTTCTTTCCCGTTGTTGTGAAAAATCCAAACTCTTGCGTGTTCCAGATATTCATCCACAATGCTGATGGCTTTAACGGGCTTTAAGAATTTTTCTTTTTCGGAAAACATGCAAAAGATGCCGCGGACGATGAGTTTTATTTCAACGCCTGCCTTGGCGGCCGCGTACAATTCGTCAATGATTTCTTCGTCCGAAAGAGAATTCATCTTGGCGCAAATGGAAGCGGGGAGGCCGCGTTGCGCCGCCTTTACTTCGGACTGAATCATCTTGACAATTTCCTTGCGGGCAAATTGTGGCGAAGGCAAAAGCGTGGTGCAGGCTTTTAAAAAATGCGTTCCGGTTTTGTAATGCTCAATGTAATTGAAGATGCGGTTCGCATCGGTCATGATTGCCTTGTTCGACGTCAGCAGGCAATGGTCTGCGTAAACTTTGGCTGTGTCTTCGTTCAGATTTCCCGTGCTGACAAAACCGTATTGCATGATGGTGTCCTGCACCCGCTTTCGAATGACGCAAAGCTTTGCGTGCACCTTCATGTTTGGTATGCCAATTAAAACCTTTACGCCTTCTTCTTCAAGTCGCGCCTGCCACTTGAGGTTCGCTTCTTCGTCGAAACGGGCCTTTAATTCAAGCATCACCGTTACCTGCTTGCCGTTGCGTACCGCGTTAATTAAGGCGTTGATGATCTTTGATTGACCGGCCAAACGATAGGCGGTAATTTTTATGGACGTTACATCGGGGTCAATCGCCGCTTCGCGCAATAAATCAATCACCGGGTTAAACGAATGATAGGGGAAGTGTAGCATCAAGTCGCGTTGCAGCACCACATCTGTAACGCGTTTCTCCAACAAAGCCGGGTGATCGAAAGGTTTGCGACGAGTGCCCGGCGTTGGGAAAACGTTTCGGGGAAAATCCATGAACTCGCGGAAGTTGTGAATGCGTCCACCGGGAATGATGTTGTCTCGTTTGGAAAGATTAAGCTTGCGTATCAAAAATTCCAAAAGTCCCGGGTCCATTTCTTTGTCGTAAACAAAGCGAACCGGTTTTCCCTTGCGGCGGTTTTTTATTCCTTTTGCAATTTTTTCCATCAAGGTTGTGGACAGGTCGTTATCTATGTCTATTTCGGCGTCTTTGGTTACCTTAAAAACAGAAGAATGATATTGATCGTAGCCAAAATAATTGAAGATTTCCGGCAGGTTTGCACGAATCACGTCTTCCAGCAACATGATGTGATGCTCACCGTCGGGCGAGGGGAGAAGCACAAAACGATTCATCACTCTTGTAGGCACTTCAATTAGCGCAAACATTCGCTTCAGCGCACTTTCCTGCTTCCACATCACCACACCAAGATAGATTGACTTGTCGCGCAGGAAAGGCATTTCCGGAATGCTTTCAATCATCAGCGGAATCACGTTGGCGCTTACTTCCTCATCGTAATAATTGCTCACAAATGCACGCTGTTCTTCGTTCAATTCTTTTTCTGTTACAAGGAAGATCTTTTGTTCTTTCATCTCTTCCAAAATAAGTTCCCAAATGCGGTTGAACTCACTTTGCTGTGCGAGTACCGTCATTTGAATTTCTTCCAGAATTTGCTCGGGGTTTTCTTCAAGGTGCATTTTGCCTTTGCTGCCCAATTGCATCATGCGTTTAAGCGTGGCCACACGTACGCGAAAAAATTCATCAAGGTTGTTGGAAAAAATGCCGAGGAAGCGAATGCGTTCGCGCAGCGGAACGGTGTAATCGCCGGCCTCCTGCAACACGCGGGCATTGAAGGATAGCCAGCTTATATCTCGTTGAATGGTTTTTGTTCGAACATGCGACATACGGTTATGCTTATCATCAATAAATATACCCAAAGAAGACAATCAACAATCGGGAATGGACAATGGAGCGCTTCAAATAGCACAGCCTATCAAACGATAGGCTGTTATTTTTCTTTCTTCCATTACACGTTACCGGTGGCCAATTTACGTTCGCATCTTTTCAATGATTAATGTTGTAGAGTATCCTTCCACAATGGGGTTGATAATCACCTTGCCGCCCCAATTCAAGACTTCTTTTGCACCCGCTATGTCTTCCACTTTGTAATCGCCGCCTTTTACCAGCACATCGGGTTTGAGGGCAATGATCAATTCTTTTGGTGTGGGTTCTGAAAAAACAACAACCGCATCCACCATGCCCAAAGCCGCCACCACAACGGCTCTTGCGTTTTCGTTGTTTACCGGACGCGACTCACCTTTTAACGCTTTTACCGATGAATCAGCATTCAGGGCTACAATCAATTTGTCGCCTTGCTGCGCAGCTTCCTGTAAAGAAGCAATGTGTCCTGCGTGAAGAATGTCAAAACAGCCGTTGGTAAAGGCAACGGTTTTGCCTTCGCTTTTCCATTGCGTTACTTTCTGTTGCAGGTCAGATAGGTGCGATATCTTCGTCTGTAAGTTTTGCTCTTCTTTCACTCGGTCGTTTGTTTTTGTTGTAATAAGAAAACAGAGCGGCTAAAACCAATCCGCCGAATAAGATAATCACGGTTTGTGCCGTCCACAAAAGCCAACCCAATGCGTTGCCGATGGTGTCTTTATCCAGGCCATAAACTTCCATCAGTTGCGAAACAAGCAGCGGGTAAGCGCCGATGCCGCCCGGTGTAAGCACCATGCCCACACTTCCTACGGCCAGTGTGGTTAGACCGCCGCCAATGCCCAAGGGTGCTGTTTCTCTTAAGGCATAAATGCCCACCGTAGTGCTCAGTAAATACAATGTCCAAATAAGCAGCGTGTGAAAAAGAAACCAGCCTTTGTGTTTGATAAAACGAATGCTTTGCAGGCCGTGCAAAATACCTTTCAATATGTTTTTTATTTTTCCAACGGCATCAATATGTCCAAACCGTTTTAACAGAAAATAAACCGCAGCAATAAAAAGAATCAAAACCGAAAGCGACACAGTAATTTTTGTTGTTGATGTTTTGCCCGCATTGTTTTTAAAGAAATTGCCAAAAAGCGAACCGACAAAATCACCGATGACAGAACCTTGAAAAGCCAGTGCCAATACAAAGACAACAGACAGGCATACAACGTCAACGGCCCTTTCCATTACAATGGTGCCGACAAGTTTATCGGCCCTTACTTTTTCGTACCGCGAAAGAAGCGTGCACTTGACGACTTCACCTAAACGCGGCACGCCGGCGTTGACGAGATAACCGATCATTACCGCGGCAAACGTGTTAAACGTTGACGGTTTGTATCCTAATGGCTCCATTAAAATCTTCCAGCGGATGGCGCGGCTAAAGTGGCTTAGCAGAAGCATGATGAAGACAGGAATGATGAGCAGAAGTCTTGCGTGTTGCAATGAGGCTTTAATTTCGAGCCATTGCTTTGCTTCAATCTTCCTCACCGAAAGCCAGACAAAAAGAACCCCCAGACCCAGAAAAAAAAGATACTGCAATATGGTAACAAAGGGTTTCTTCATTGCGGGTGAAGATAGCAAGAGATTGATTAGCTGATTGGCCGATGTGATGATTAGCTAATTGGGGAAACAGCTTCTTCAAACAGTTCATAAATTTTGAAGTGGACGGACTGTGACTGCTTGATCAGTTAATTGGCCAATCCTCGAATTAGCTAATCAACTTGTTTCCGTCTTTCGGAAAAACAATCCAGGGCTTAAAGGTTTTTGCTTCCTCAAAAGGAAGCGAACAATAAGAGATGATGATGATAACATCGCCTGTTAGACCTTTGCGGGCTGCGGGGCCGTTAAGGCAACAAACACCCGAGCCGCGTTTGCCTTTTATTAAGTAGGTATCGAGACGCTCACCGTTGTTCACGTTCACCACGGTTACTTTTTCGTTCTCGATTAAATTGGCCGCATCCATTAGGTCTTCGTCAAGTGTGAGACTGCCCACGTAATGCAGGTTTGCTTCGGTAATCACCGCACGGTGCACCTTCGATTTTAAAACAGAAATGTTCATAACGCCTGCAAAGCTAAAGCCGGGTGGTGAAGCAGACGTTAATTCAACGGAAGATTGTCAATTAAACGAATTCCGTCAAGACTTGCCGCTACCAGCGCCACCAGGGATTCATTTTTATCCGAGGGAGGAAGAAGCGTGTGCGCATCGGCAATTTCAAAATAATCAACGGCAAATCCTTTCTTTGCTAAATCGCTTCTGCTTGCTTGTTTTATTTTTTCAAGCGAATCGTTGGCGAGATGAGTTTTTGCATAGAGAAGAGATTCATATAAAGCTGGCGCGGTTTGCCGTTGATTTGCATTCAGCCGCAAGTTGCGGCTGCTCATGGCAAGACCATCACTTTCGCGTAGCGTGGGCAAGATTTTTAGTTGAATATTGTTTTGCTTTCCCAACACGGCAATCAACCTTTCAATGACCATGCACTGCTGGTAATCTTTTTGGCCCAGGTACAAAGCAGCGGGTTGAACAATTTCCAAAAGCCGGTGAACGACCTGGCAAACGCCCTGAAAATGCCCCGGGCGATAATGGCCCTCCAACACGGTTTCCAACTCACCCAGGTCGTAATGTTTTGCAGCATAACCTTCTGGGTAAATTTCTTCTGTTGCCGGTAAAAACAAAACATCGCAATCAACGGTTAACAGCTTTTTGATGTCTTCTTCTACTGTAACCGGGTAGCGTTTAAAATCATCGGGGTTATTAAACTGAGTGGGGTTTACAAAGATGCTGCAAACGGTAATTGCCTCTTCTTTTTTTGCCGTTCCAATTAAAGAGAGATGTCCTGGATGAAGGGCACCCATTGTCGGAACAAAACCAATAGAACGTTCTTTGGCCCTTTGTTGAAGAAGGTAACGGGTAAGTTCGTCAGCCTTTTTAAAAACAATCATGTAGGTGGTTTGTCTTACTTGCAACAAGGATTGCACAGATTAAATCCTTACTTTTGCAAACTTTCAGTTTTTCTCTAAAACACGTTATAATGTCAGCAAAGAAAAGAATTTTATTTATTGCCAACGAAATGTCGCCCTACCTGGAGTTGACGGAATTTTCTGAAGTAGTAAATAAGCTGGCCATCAAATCTAACGACAGCGGATTGGAGGTGCGTTGCATAATGCCACGCTTTGGCGCCATCAACGAACGCCGCCATCGTTTGCACGAAGTTGTGCGGCTTTCAGGCATCAACATTTCGGTTGACAACGAAGATTTTCCGTTGCAAATTAAAGTCGCTTCATTGCCCAATGCCCGTCTTCAGGTTTACTTCCTTGACAACGAAGATCTTTTCAAACGCAAATATGTTTTTACAGATGAAAACGAACAATGGTACGAAGACAACGGCCTGCGCACGGTGTTCTTTTGCAAAGGCGCATTGGAAACGGTGAAGAAGTTTGGCTGGCCACCCGACATCATTCATTGCAGCGGCTGGATGACGGGATTAATTCCGTTGTACTTAAAAACGGTTTATAAAAAAGAACCTGTCTTCTCACACAGCAAAGTTGTTTTCACCATTGGTCAAACAACCTTCAAAGAAAAGCTCGGCACCGATTTTTTAAAGAAAGCGCAAATCAGTCCGCTCATTAAAGACAAAGACCTTGAACCGTACAAAGAGGCCAACAATATTGCCATGATGCGCGGTGGTGCAACCTATGCCGATGCCATCACTTTCGGTATTGAAAAGCCCGATAAAAAATTGGCTGATGAGTTTTTAAAAGTGAAAGGAAAGAAGACCTTGCCGTACAATGCAGAATCTGATTTAACAGACTATTTACAACTGTATAACGACCTTGCGAGCAAGTAATTTTTCTCTCATCCATAATTATTTGCTGTGAATTTTAAAGGCCTGTCTGTCCTGCTTTTTACTGCTTTTTTGGTTCTCTTTTTCTCCTGTACAAAAATCAATGAATCTACAGAACTGGGCAGTGATTTAATTCCGGCGGTTGACAACGTTCACACCTTTGATACGACGTTGGATTTGCAGGCGGCCTATCATTTTTTTAACGATACGACCAAGACGTTGATCAGTGATTACATGGCCTTGGGTCAAACAACCGATCCGGTTTTTGGTACCTCTAAAGCCGACATGTATTTTACATTAAGCAGCTCGGCGTATGGCACATATCCCTTTAAAACAGCTTACCCAAACAATACCGATTCACTAAAGATTGATTCCGTTGTTTTATCACTCGCTTATAAAGGTTCTTACGGCGATACGACGAGTTTAATCAACGTATCGGTGTCGGAAATTACCTCGCCGAGAGCAAACTTTAATGATACGACTCTTTACCGTTTTGATAACGGTTCTATTGCAACAGGATCGGTATTGGGCTCAAAAACGTTTGCGTTAAAAGATTTGAAAGATTCAATTTTGGTGGGGCGGAAACCATCCGATACGGCGGTGAAGGCGGCGAACGTTTTGCGCATTCGTTTGAACAATTCAATCGCACAAAAATTAATATCGTTCGATACAAGTTCTACTAGTGGTAAAGGAGGATATTACAGCGACTCAACCTTCCGCTTGCTGTTTAGAGGATTGGCTGTGAAAGCTACGTCGGCTTCGGGCAACGGCGCTTTTGGCTATTTTAATTTATACGACAATGCCAATACACAATTAATTGTTTATTTCCGGTCTACGGTTAATAATGTTACCGATACAACGTCGGCAACTTTTGTTCACTCGGCGTATTCCCAAATCAATTCCATTCAACGTACGCCGGGCGGCCCTTACCTTGCCAACCTTAATGTATCGAATCCTCAACAGCTTTATGTGCAATCATTCCCCGCGGGTTCGTACGTTGGAATCAAAATACCGGGGCTTGATGCGTTCCCGAACAAGGTGATTCACCGCGCAGAAATCATTGCCTGCAAAGTGCCAGACGCTACCGGCGTGGATAATATTTTCACACCGCCCAGCCGCTTGTTGCTCGACCGCCGTGTACCAAGTAGCGCATCGGATTCGGCGTACAGTTTTGAAAATGATTTACAAGTAGGAAGCGACGGTTCGCTGAATTTTGTGGCCTTTGGCGGCACATTGGGAGCGGACAACGCTTACCGCTTCAACATCACCCGTTATGTGCAGGGTATTGTAACCCGTAAAGAACGCAACGACAGTCTGCGCCTTTACGCTCCGCTGCGCAGTAATCTTTTTGCCAAGAATCTGAACCAATATATTTCAGTGCCAAATCTTCAATACATCGCAGATGGACGAGTAGTGCTTTACGGACCCGCTGTCGCTAATCCGGCAATGCGGCTTCGGTTGCGCATAATATATTCCAATCTGTAATTTTTCCGGGTGCTTATATTTGCACCCGATTTTCATTTACGCAGGAAGAAATTTTCTCTTCAGCGGAGAATGGAAATCAACAAACATTCATTCAAAAAATTTTTAAATGCCTTATTTGTTTACTTCTGAAAGCGTGTCGGAAGGCCATCCTGATAAAGTTGCCGACCAAATTTCCGATGCCCTTATTGATCACTTTCTTGCCTTTGATCCCGCTTCGAAAGTTGCCTGCGAAACGTTGGTGACTACCGGGCAGGTAGTGTTGGCCGGCGAAGTAAAATCGAAAGCTTATTTGGATGTGCAGGACATTGCCCGCGATGTCATCAAGCGCATTGGTTACACCAAGAGCGAATACATGTTTGAGGCCAATTCCTGCGGCGTGTTGTCGGCCATTCACGAGCAATCGGCTGACATCAACCAGGGCGTTGATCGCAAGAAAAAAGAAGAGCAAGGTGCCGGCGACCAGGGAATGATGTTTGGTTATGCAACGGCCGAAACGGAAGACTACATGCCGTTGGCTCTTGATTTAGCACACAAGCTTTTGCAGGAACTTGCCGCATTAAGAAGAGAGAACAAGCAAATCAAGTATTTGCGCCCTGATGCAAAAAGCCAAGTGACGCTTGAGTACGACGATAACAACAAACCCGTTCGTATTGACGCGATTGTTGTTTCTACCCAGCACGATGATTTTGACACCGAAGCCAAAATGCAGGAGCGCATTCAAAAAGATATTGTGAGTATTTTGATTCCGCGTGTTAAATCCAAATACAAAAAATACGCGAAGCTTTTTAACGATGGCATCAAGTATCACATTAATCCAACCGGCAAGTTTGTAATTGGTGGTCCGCACGGCGATACGGGTTTGACCGGCCGTAAAATCATCGTTGATACATACGGTGGCAAAGGCGCACACGGCGGCGGCGCGTTCAGCGGAAAAGACCCTTCTAAAGTTGACCGTTCAGCAGCTTATGCCACACGCCACATTGCAAAGAACCTTGTGGCTGCCGGTGTTTGCGACGAAGTATTGGTTCAGGTTTCTTATGCCATTGGTGTAGCCCAGCCGATGGGTGTTTATGTAAACACGCACGGGACAGCAAAAGTGGACATGAGCGATGGTGAAATTGCAAAAATGGTGGAAGGCATTTTTGACATGCGCCCTTACTTTATTGAGCAACGTCTGAAGCTGCGCAATCCTATTTATAGTGAAACAGCGGCTTACGGTCACATGGGCCGCAAACCAGAGGTTGTAACAAAAGAGTTTAGGTCACCCGACGGCAAAACCGTTAAAAAGAAAGTGGAGTTGTTTACCTGGGAAAAACTCGATTACGTACCGAAAGTGAAAAAAACTTTTGGTTTGAAATAACACTAAAAAGTGGCTGAGCATTCAGCCACTTTTTTTGGCCAAAATGAAAGAGTCAAAAAATTTACTTAGCTTAGTATAAAATTAAACTATGAAAGTAAAAGAGCCAGCCGCGGCCTATCAAATCCGCAATCCGTTGAGCAAGGTTGGCAATAGCAAAGCCAAGGTTATTCCATTACATCAATGGAACTCTTTCGATAAAATCAGTGCAATACGTGATGGCGTGTCGAAGGAGGAGCTGGAGAATTTAAAAAACGGAGCAGAACTGGATTACGACACGCTTTCCCTGGCGCTGAATGTAGCAAAAGCTACGCTGCACAACAAAAAGGGCAAGGCAAGGTTTGATAAATACATCAGCGAACGCGTTTTTTTGATTGCCGAATTGTATTCGTATGGCTATGATGTTTTTGGTAATCGCGAAAAATTCAACGGCTGGATGAAAAGAGAAAACAGGGCCTTGGGCTGGGTAACGCCGTTAAGCCTGATTGATACGCTTTACGGAATAGAAGAAGTAAGGCATTTGATCGGCCGAATTGAATACGGAGTGTACAGCTAATGATGGTTTATCATTTGGGCAGATCGAAGTATGCCACGCAATTGACCGGCGAAGGCGCAAAGCTGCACGGCGGCCGTTGGAACGTGATTGGGCAACCCTGCATTTACACATCCGCGGCCCGCTCTCTCTGTGTGTTGGAGTATGCGGCAAACGTTTACCTCGATGAAATAGCGCAGGATTTATCGTTCACCGCTTATGAAATTCCGGAGGATGGATGGGCGTCTTTTCAATTAAAGGAATTGCCGGCCGGATGGATGGAAATCTCTTCATCAATGTTCGTCAAAGAATGGGGGACGAAACAACTGCAAAAGTATCTCGCATTAAAGCTTCCTTCGGTCATCCTTCCGTCCGAATTTAATTTTCTTCTTAACCCTCTTCATCCCGATTTTAAAAAGGTGCACATTAAAGAGGTGGAGACCTTTACTTTTGACAGTCGCATAAAAAAATAATTTTCCTTGAAACATTTCCGACCACAAAGCCGCCCCAAGAAATCTTTGCTCGTTGTGGGCCGCAAGGCTGTAACAGAAGCTTTGAAAGAAGGCAAGCCGCTGGAACGCATCTATCTTCAAAACAACCTTGGCGGGAAAGAATTGAGTGAGCTTGTAAAGCTGGCCGAACAAAACAACGTTCCTGTGAATAAAGTGCCCGAAGCCAAGTTAAATGCATTTAACGTTACCAGTCACGAAGGGTGCGTGGCTTTGCTTTCAAAAATTCAGTACCAGGATTTGCAGGAAATAATTTCATTTGTGGTGGAGAGGGGAGAAGTGCCGTTGTTTCTGTTGCTTGACGGCATCACCGACATCCGCAATATCGGCGGCATTGCCCGAACGGCTTTTTGCACCGGCGTAAACGCTATTATCATTCCAGACAAAGGGGTGGGCATGCTAAACGAAGATGCTATTTTAACATCAGCAGGCGCTTTGGAAAAGTTGCCGGTATGCAGAGTAAACAGTTTGCTGAAAGCAATAGATGAATTGCATCTGAACGGTATTAAAGTTTTGGCCAGCGAAATGACTGCCGCGGAAAATGTATTTGACATTGATTTTAAAGAACCGCTTGCCATCATTATGGGTAGTGAAGAAAAAGGAATTTATCCCGCATTGTTGAAAGCAAGCGATGAAAAATTTAAAATACCGATGGTAAATGATTTCGAGTCGTTGAACGTCTCGGTCGCCACGGGAATGATTTTGTACGAAGCGATGAAGCAGCGTCAATTCACGAGAGCAAAGAGTGAACAATGATTCCAACAACCAATCAGCCAATTAACCAATCAACTTATCAACTCGTGGAATGTCCCCGCGACGCAATGCAGGGCTGGGGTCATTTTATTCCAACCGAAAAAAAGATTGCTTACGTCAACAGTTTGCTGCAAGTGGGTTTCGATATAATTGACTTCGGCTCCTTTGTTTCGCCCAAAGCCATTCCGCAATTGGCCGACACAAAAGAAGTGGTGAGGGGCTTAACCCTTCAAAATTCAAGCTCAAAATTGCTTGCTATTGTTGCCAATACAAGGGGAGCGGAAGAAGCGGTTGTGTACGATGAAATCTCTTATCTCGGTTTCCCGTTCTCCATTTCCGAAACCTTTCAACAACGAAATACCAACAGTTCAATAGACGAAAGCTTGCACAGGGTAGAGGAGATTCAAAATCTTTGCATGAAAAACAACAAGCAACTTGTTATTTACCTGAGCATGGGTTTTGGCAACCCATACGGCGATCCTTACAACGAAGAAATTTTATTGAAATGGGCCGGTGAAATGGTGAAGAAAGGCATTCAAATTATTTCTTTGGCAGATACCGTTGGCGTGGCTACGCCAGAGCAAATCTCATTTGCGTTAGACACATTGATTCCAAAATATCCAAACACAAGTTTCGGTGTTCATCTTCATTCTACGCCTGACAATTGGAAGGCAAAATTAGAAGCGGCTGTACACGCAGGTTGCAAACGCATTGACGGCGCATTGAAAGGCATTGGGGGTTGCCCTATGGCCGGCGATGATTTGGTGGGGAACATGAACACGGAATCCATCATTTCCTATTTCGAAGAACATGCTTTGCCAATCAATATAAACAAAGAAGCGCTTCAGTTCAGCCTGCAATTGGCTTCCCAAGTTTTTGTTTGATCTCAATTCGTGTTTAAATGAAGTTTCGTTTTGAGTTTACCATAAAGAAATTACCGGAACCTATTACCCACCGGCACAAGCTTTTGCTGATCGGTTCTTGTTTTACCGAGAACATTGGTGAAAAACTTGATAACTTCAAATTTACCACGCTGCAAAATCCCAATGGAATTTTGTTCAATCCGGTTAGCGTTGCGGAAGCTTTGACCGCTTACATTGAAGCGAAACAAACGGAAGAAAAGGATTTGTTTTTTTACAACGAAGCATGGCACAGTTGGAAACATCACAGTCGTTTTTCAGGCCTTACGGCCGATGAAGCCCTGCAAGAAATAAACAACTCAACGGCAGTTGCACACAAGTTCTTAAAAGAAGCGGACTATCTTTTTGTTACACTCGGTTCTGCTTGGATTTACACCTTAACAGAAAAGGCAACGAACGCAAAAGTTGGCGCAATTGCGGCCAACAATCACAAGGCGCCTGCCGATTGGTTTCAACGGAAATTGTTGACAACCGAAGACGTGCTGCGTGTGCTGGACAACCTCATTCACCGGCTGTTTTTGTTTAACGCAAAGCTGAAAATCATTTTCACCATCAGTCCTGTGCGACATTTGCGCGACGGTGTAGTGGAGAACAACCGCAGCAAAGCCGTGCTGATTTCAGCGGTGCACCATTTGGTAAACAAGTTTGACCGGCTTTATTATTTCCCCGCTTATGAACTCGTGATAGACGATTTACGCGACTACCGTTTTTACGCGGAGGATTTAGTGCACCCGAATTATTTCGCCACGCAATACGTTTGGGAGAAGTTGGTAGATGCTTGCATGGATGGAAAAACAAAGGAGTTGATGGAAGACATTCATGCAGTCACTCTTGCGTTTAAGCACAAGGCTTTTAATCCGCATTCGGCGCAGCACAAAAAATTTTTACAAACCAACTACGAAAAAGTGGTACGGCTGCAACAAGAACAGCCCTATTTAAATTTTGCGAAGGAGTTAAACTATTTTGAAGGGAAGTAGTGTTCGTTTTTCAGCAGGAAACGGCGGTAGTGTATTCCTATGCCGGCGCAAGCCAATCAACTAATGCATCCGGTCGCCGCGGACCTGAAGATTCTGAATGACCTCTGCTTCGTAATCCAGCCATTCTTTCCAACGGCGGCGCACAGCTTCTTTGTCAACATAGGTTTCGGCAAGCTCAATGAAAAGCGCATAATGCCCGGCTTCGCTTTCCATAAAACGACGGTAAAATTTACGCAAGTATTCGTCTTGCAATCCTTCGCTTAAACGTTTAAAGCGTTCACAGCTTCGTGCTTCAATCATGGCCATGAGCAGCAATTGGTCTAAAAACCTTCCGTGATGATCACCGCCTTTTTGAACAAAAAGAAGCAGGGCGTTTACGTAATCATCACGGCGTTGTTTTCCTAATCTCAACTCCCGTTTTTTTATTTCGGCCAGCACCAGCCGAAAGTGCCCCCATTCTTCGGTAACGATAGGGGCCAATGCTTCTACCAAGATTTCTTTTTCGCTGTATCGTTGAATAAGGGAAATGCAGGATGTGGCCGCTTTTTGTTCGCAGTAAGCATGGTCGGTTAAAACCTCTTCCAAAGAAATTTGTGCGAGGTTCACCCAGCGCGGATCGGTAGGCAATTGTAAACCGAGGATGGCTTTTGTGTCGGTTGAAACAGAATCAAATTCGGACATACCGCAAAAATATCTTTCAAATTTTATCTGAACCGGTATTGATTGGATGTATGGGACGAGCGAAATAAAATAATCCCGTTCCTCTCATACATCTCACTTATCCCGTTCAGACAATATCTTAACTCATTCTTAAAGACCGTACTCGCCACTTGGCAAAAAAACCATTTTCCCCTACCTTCGCCGCCAAAACAAAGTAAAAACAAAAGTGTCCAATTGGGACGCGAACAAAATCGTTAACGATGTCAGTAACCAAAGAAAAAAAGGCGAGCATTTTTACACAGTTTGGCGGTACCGCTACAAACACGGGCTCTATTGAAGGCCAGATTGCTTTGCTCACCGAACGTATTACCCAGATTTCGGGTCACCTTCAACAGAACAAAAAAGATTTCTCCACGCACCGCGGACTGATGCAACTGGTAGGCAAACGCCGCCGCTTGCTTTCCTACCTGCAAAAGCACAACTTGCAAGGCTACCGCGAATTGATTGAAAAATTAGGCATTCGTAAATAATTATAGCAACAGCCAGAAACCCTTCCGACACCGGAAGGGCTTTTTGCTTTACGCAGCCTGTTTTCATTCCTTCCAAAATCACTTTCCATTTGAACGGTTGAGCGTTCGCAATAACGCAAACCTCAAATTTCAAATCTCAAATTCAAAAGATGTTATCTCAAAAGTTCTCAAAAACATTTGATATAGGCGATGGCCGCGAAATTACCATTGAAACCGGCCGACTGGCCCGCCAGGCCGACGGTGCCGTGACCGTACGTTGCGGCAACTCTATTTTGCTTGCAACGGTGGTGGCTACACAAGAACCCAAAGAAGGCCAGGACTTTTTTCCGTTAAGCGTAGATTACATGGAAAAAATGGCCTCCGCTGGCCGCATTCCCGGTTCCTTCTTTAAGCGGGAAGGCCGCTTAAGCGAATCGGAGATTTTAATCTCCCGCTTGATTGACAGAGCGCTTCGTCCCTTGTTTCCGGAAGATTATCTCTGCGAAGTGCAAGTGATTGTAACACTCATTTCATCCGACGAACAAATTCTGCCCGACGCAATGGCTTGCCTCGCGGCATCGGCTGCGTTGTCGGTGTCGGACATTCCTATTAAAGAAGTGATCTCGGAAGTGCGTGTTTGCCGCATTGACGGTGAGTACAAAATCAATCCGACGCGTGCAGATATTGAAAGAGCCGAACTTGATTTCATCATAGCTGCTACGCAGGACAACATTATGATGGTGGAAGGCGAAGCGAAAGAATGCAGCGAAGATGATTTGGTAAAAGCGTTGGAAGTGGCGCATGAGGCCATTCGCATTCAAATTAAAGCGCAACACGAACTGCGCGATATGGTTGGTGTTACGGGCAAACGCGATTACCCAAAACCAGCCACCAACGAAGTCTTGCAGAAAAGAGTTTACGAGTTTGCCACCGAAAGAATGGAACAACTTTCGAAAGGCAATTTGCCAAAGGCAGAAAGAAAAGAAACGTACAAGGGAATCTATAATGATTTGATTGCCGTTTTGAGCAAAGAAGAAAACCTACCCGAGGGAGAAGAAGTGGCTTCGGATGTAAAAAAGCTGGTGAAGAAATATCTCGGCGATTTGCAATACGATGTGGTGAGAGACATGATTTTAAACGACCGTGTACGTTTGGATGGACGTGGACTTGAAGACGTTCGCCCTTTGGATATGGAAGTGGACGTGTTGCCAACGCCGCACGGCGCCGCTTTGTTTACCCGCGGCGAAACACAGTCGCTTACAACTGTAACGCTCGGTACTCCGCTTGACGAATTGCTGGTAGAAACTGCCGGCAAATCTTTCGATTCGAAGTTTTATCTCCACTATAATTTTCCTCCTTTCTCTACCGGTGAAGTAAAATTTTTAAGAGGCGCTAGCCGGCGAGAGATCGGTCATGGTAAACTTGCCGAACGTTCGTTAAAGCAAATGATGCCCGGCGGCGATTATGCCTATACGGTTCGCGTAGTGAGCGATGTTTTGGAAAGCAACGGTTCATCGTCCATGGCAACGGTTTGCGCCGGTTCCCTGGCCTTGATGGATGCAGGTGTTCCCGTGCCGAAACACGTTGGCGGCGTGGCAATGGGGCTGATTACGAAAGAAGGAAAATATGCGGTGTTGACCGACATCCTGGGTGACGAAGACCATCTTGGTGACATGGACTTTAAAGTAACCGGAACGAGAGATGGCATCTGTGGCATTCAGATGGACATTAAAGTGGATGGCCTGAGCATGGAGATCATGCGCAATGCACTTGAGCAAGCCCGCCGTGGACGGATGCACATTTTGGATGCGATGTACAATTGCATATCCGAAGCCCGCAGCGAAGTGAAGCCTCATGCACCGCGAATGGTGAAGATGTTCATTGACCGTGAGTTTATTGGTGCGGTGATAGGGCCTGGTGGTAAAGTAATCCAGGAAATTCAACGCGAGACTGGAACGACGATCAACATCGAAGAAAAGAACAATCAGGGTGAAGTCAGCATCTTTGGTACCGATAAAGAGAAGGTAGAAAAAGCTCACAATTGGGTGAAAGGAATCGTGGCCGTTCCGGTTGAAGGCGACGAGTACGAAGCAACGGTTAAATCAATTATGCCCTACGGTGCCTTTGTTGAATTTTTGCCGGGCAAACAAGGTCTGTTGCACATTTCTGAAGTCAGCTGGAAGCGCTTGGAAACATTAGAAGGCGTATTAAATGAAGGCGATAAAGTAAAGGTTAAACTGACCGGTACTGATCCGAAGACAGGGAAATTTAAACTTTCAAGAAAAGTGCTTTTGCCAAAACCCGAAGGAATGCAGGAAAGAAGCGACAGAAGCGAGGGAGGTGAAAGACGCCGTGATGACCGTCCGCGATTTGAAAACCGCCGGGACGAACGGCCGCAGGGCGAAAGGCCGAAGTTGCAACGCAACCCGGGAGCATCAGATGACGCAACGAAACAAAACTCTGAAGCGGAAAACCAATAAATTAAGTCGCTACAAAGCTAAAGGCTGTCAACCGACAGCCTTTTTAATTTTACGGCATGAAACACGTTAAACTTGAGATAATAGCCAACGAATATCAGCAGGAGGAATTGATTGCGCTGCTGGATGATTACAATCCTTCCGGCTTCGAGCAAACCGATGAAAAACTGGTGGCTTATTTTTCGGAAGAAGGTTTTGCAAAGGATGATGTCCTGAAAATTCTGGAAGGCTATTCGTTTGTACTTGGCGAAGTAGAAGAAAAAAACTGGAACGAAGAATGGGAACGCAACTTTAAGCCGGTGGTTGTCGGCGACTTTGTTGCGGTTCGTGCAGATTTTCATCAGCCCGTAAACGGCGTTCAACACGAAATCGTCATCACACCAAAAATGAGTTTTGGCACCGGCCATCACGCCACAACGCACATGATGATGCAACAGATGCGGGTTATGGACTTCACAGACAAAATCGTTTTTGATTTTGGCACCGGTACCGGCATCTTGTCTATTCTGGCCGAAAAACTTGGTGCGGCAAAAATTATAGCCATTGATGTGGACGAGTGGAGCATGGAAAACGCAAATGAGAATATTGAACGAAACGGCTGCTCAAAAATCACGGCCTCTTTGTCTTCGCAAATTCCCACTCAACAATTTGACGTAATTCTTGCCAACATCAACCGCAACGTTATTCTGGACTATTTGCCTTTTCTCGTAAAAGCATTGCATCTGGGAGCGGTGATTTTGTTCAGCGGGCTTTTAATTAGAGATGAGCAGGACATTAAAGCCACAGCAGAACAAAACGGATTAATACTCAGGCATCGTAGCGAAAAGCAGGGCTGGCTTTCGCTTTTATTTGTTAACGGCCAATGAAGAGAAAATGAATTTAACTTGAAGCCTTCCCTTGTTTTGTTATCTTTGTTCTCCTGTTAACTACTTGCATGAACGAAGTGTTCCTTATTATCCTCGCTTACTTAATTGGCAGTATACCCACTGCGGTTTGGACAAGCAAATACTTTTTTGGAATAGACATTCGTGATTACGGCAGCGGCAACGCCGGTGCGACCAATACGTACCGTGTTCTCGGGGCAAAGTGGGGAACTTTTGTCATGGTTGTGGACATGCTGAAGGCCTTGGTTGCAGTCAAGCTTGTTTTCTTTCTTCCCTATGCGCAACAGAGCGATTTTTATTTAATCAACATGCAATTGGGCTTGGGCCTCTCTGCTGTTTTGGGTCATATTTTTCCTGTCTGGGCGGAGTTTAGGGGCGGCAAAGGAGTGGCCACCTTGTTTGGAATGGTCTTGGGGATTCAGCCAAATGTCGCTATTTGCTGCGTGGGTGTTTTTGCCTTGGTTCTTTACTTAACCAGATGGGTTTCGCTCAGTTCCATTTTAGCAAGCGTGGCCTTACCTGTGTTTATTCTTGTCATTTTCAACGAGCCTGAGCCGCTTTACCGCATCTTCGCCATTACCGTGGCTCTTTTGGTTTTATTGACTCACCAAAAAAACATCGGCCGCATTTTGAAGGGTAATGAAAACCGCCTTCCCATCTTAAAGCACCGCGACCGTCGCCGCAACCGCAAATAGCAATTAACGTTTTCTGCGATTGCAGATTTTCTCTGTCTTCTTGTTTTGGTATAATCATTGAATTTGCTCTACCATTAAATCTTTTGAAATGGTACAGAAAATTTTGACCCTATTTTTTGCCGCCGCAACAGTTGTCGCCTGCTCGACGAACAAAATCACCGGCCGTTCCCAATTGCATTTGTTACCAGAATCCGAACTCCAGTCGATGGGTTCCCAGCAGTACCAACAGTTTTTATCGGAAAATAAAGTTGTAAGCGCTTCAGCAGACCGGGATGCCGAGATGGTGCGCCGTGTTGGAAGCCGTTTGGCGAATGCTGTAGAGAAGTACTTTGCTTCGAAAGGACTTCAAAAGCAGCTTGAAGGATACAAATGGGAGTACAACCTTGTGGCCAACAACGAGGCCAACGCTTGGTGCATGCCCGGCGGTAAAATTGTCGTTTATACCGGCCTTCTGCCTTATACAAGAAACGAAGCCGCTCTGGCGATCGTTCTTGGTCACGAAATTACCCACGCCGTTTTCCAGCACGGAAACTCACGCATGAGTCAGGGATTGCTTCAGCAACTTGGTGGTGTTGCGCTTTCGGTCGCTCTTTCGCAAAGACCTGCTGAAACACAGAACCTTTTCTTACAATCCTATGGTGTTGGCTCAACATTGGGAGTGCTCGCCTTTTCGCGCAGCGATGAGTCTGAGGCTGACCATTATGGTTTAATATGGGCCGCATTAGCTGGATACAATCCCCAAGAGGCCATTCCTTTTTGGGAAAGAATGGCGCAAGCAGGAGGTTCTAAGCCTCCGGCACTTTTAAGCGATCACCCTGCGGATGATAAGAGAATTGCCGACATTAAAAAATGGATGCCGGAAGCAATGCAGTATTACAAGCCCGTCGGAAGCCGTTAAAAACGGACAAACCTTATTCGCTAAAATCCCGCTAAAACCCACTGGTGGCGGGATTTTTCGTTGGTAAATAGTTGGAACGCGGCGCGGAATGTAGTACATTTGCGGCATATTTCAGAATGGAGAAGTCCTGTTTAGTTCTTTTCTTCTTATTGATTATTAACCAATAAAACAGAGTATGTCCCAAACAATTTTAGACAAACTGAATCTGAAAAACGAAAAAAACATCTTAATTCAAGGACTGCCATCATCAATAGAAAAACAATTTGTAAAGCTTTCGTTCGCTAAAAATCTTACTCCGCTTTTAAAATCCAGAAAAATTGATTTTGCCTTAATTTTCACCGTTAGTGAAAACCAGCTCAACAGCATTTTAGCAGACATTATGCCGGCCCTTAAATACGAATCGCAGTTGTGGGTAGCACATCCAAAGCCAACTTCTAAAATCAGTACGGATTTAAACCGGGAGAGCAGTTGGAACAAGCTGAGTGAATTGGGTTTTGAAACAACGGAATTGGTTTCCCTTGATCATGTTTGGCAGGCTTTTAATTTTAGAAAGAATGAGGAAGAGGTGGAAGTAGTAGAAGTGAAGGTAGAGCGTAAAGTAAAAAAGGCCATGGCCCTTTAAATATTTTCTTACCACAAATAAAAAAAATGACCACGTTAACGTGGTCATTTTTTTATTGAGCTATTTCTTGGGTTAATTGTCAAGATTCGAGAGAAAAAAACCCTCTTTGTGTAAAACGGTTTGATTGGGAACCGGTGTTAAAAGCGAATCTTTTAAAAGCTTTTCTACCAAACGAAGTTGCTGTTCCTGATCGCCGGATTGGGCTATTAACCTCCAGCTTTCTATCTTCATTAGGGCTCTTTGGCTTGTTTTGGTAACGTGTCGGTCCAGCCAATCACTCCTTTCGGCAAGATAAAGCTGGTGATTTCGGAAATAGGCATGCATAGGTAATAGATTGGGATTTACTTGTTTTCGTTTTAATCGGAACAAATTAAACAGAAAAAGTTTAAAAACACAATATCCTAAAACTATTGCTAAGCAATTATCGCTCAAAAACTAAAAAAGCCTGATGAATAAATCAGGCTTTGAGGCATTGGAGAATGAAATCAGCTTCAGGCGATTGCCTCTTCGGCTGATTTGTTATACTCTTCTGTCAACTTCTTCTGCAATTCATATCCCATCGGCTGATAGCTTTCGAAACGCATTTTAAATTTTGCTCGTCCTTGCGTAATGGAACGGAGCGAAGAAGAGAAACCATGCATTTCTGCCAAAGGAACTTTCGCTAATACTTTCTGAAAATGTCCTTCCGCGTCAATTCCCTCCACCATGCCGCGACGGCTTTGCAAGTCGCCCATCACCGCACCGGTTAATTCTTCTGGACAAAGAACTTCTACCTGGTAAATGGGTTCGAGTACTTGTGGGTCAGCTTTCTGAAACGCATCTTTAAAGGCCATAATGCCGGCAATTTTGAAAGAGATGTCATTTGAATCCACTGCGTGCATCTTGCCGTCGTAAACACAAACCCGAACGTCGCGAACGTACGAACCGGTTAACGGTCCTTCGTTCATTTTTTCCATCACACCTTTTAAAATAGAAGGCAGAAAGCGGGCATCAATGGCGCCACCAACAATGCAATTATAAAATACCAATTTCCCACCCCATTCCAAATCGAAAGTTTCTCTGCCGCGAACAGTAAGCCCTGAGGGATCAGGCATTCCTTCATAATACGGTTCAATGCGCATGAACACTTCGCCAAATTGTCCCGCACCGCCAGATTGTTTTTTGTGCCGGTAATTGGCCTCTGCCGGTTTGCGAATGGTTTCGCGGTAGGCAATTTTTGGCTTGCCAAATTTTACCGGCACCTTTTGGCCGTTTTCAATTTTCCATTTGGCAACCGCAAGGTGCATATCGCCCTGGCAATGAACAAGCGTTTGCTTTAGCTCTTTTGACATTTCAATGATGAGCGTTGGATCTTCTTCCCGAAGCTGGTGCAAGGCTTGGGCCATTTTTTCCTCTTCTCCTTTGTTTACGGACTCGATGCAAACCGTAACGTTTGCGGTTGGAAATTCAATGGGCGGCAACTCCATCATCTTTCCCTTTGCGTGCAGGGTGTTGTTGACGTGGGTGTTTCGAAGCTTTAGGGTAGCGCCGATGTCGCCGGCAACAAGTTCCTGCACAGGGAGGCGTTTGGCCCCTTCGAGCAAAAAAAGCTGGTTGATTTTTTCGATCACGCCGTTCGATTCGTTCACCAGTTCCATTCCGGTTTTAACAGTGCCGGAAAAAACTTTAAAGAAAGAAAGATCGCCGACGTGTGGTTCGGAAATGGTTTTGTAAACAAAAAGACAAGGAGGCCCGGCAGCATCGCAGGGCACTTCTTCACCTTTAATTGTTTTTTGTGGGGGCATTTCGTTGGCGCTGGGACACACGTTGTCAATGAAACCCATCAACCGTCCGCTGCCCATGTTGCGCAAGGCGCTTAAACAAAACAGCGGGAAAATGTCGTGGGCAATCATGGCTTTCTTCAAGCCTTCTTTCATTTCATCTTCTTCCAATTCGCCTTTGTCAAAATATTTTTCCATCAGGGCTTCGTCGTTGCTGGCTATTGCTTCTACCAATTCTTTGTGAAGGGCTTCGGCTTTTTCTTTTTCCTCATCGGGTATGGCCAGCTTTTCCGGCTTGCCACCGGTATCGTGAAACTTGTACATCGTCATGCGAAGCACATCGATGATTTCGTGAAAGCCGGCGCCTTGTTGCCGCGGGTATTGCACCACGGTTACTTTACTACCAAAATGATCTTTGGCTTCCTGAACGGTTCGGTCAAAGTCGGCTGAGTCGTCATCCAGTTTGTTTACAGCAAAAATCATCGGTGTTTTAAACTTATCGGTGTATTCCCAAATAATGTCGGTGCCCACTTCTACGCCCATCGTGGCATTCAGAACCATCACGCCGGTATCGGCCACACGCAGCGCAGACAACACTTCGCCTACAAAGTCATCGTAGCCGGGTGTATCAAGAATGTTGATCTTATAACCTCGCCATTTGGTGTGCATCAATTTTGAAAAAATGGAGTTGCCGCGTTCTTGTTCCAACGGGTGATAGTCACCAACGGAAGTGGCTTCTTCAACAGAGCCGCGGCGGTTAATGAGACCTGCTTCAAAAAGCATGCATTCCGCTAAGGTTGTTTTGCCGGAGCCGGCATGGCCCAGCAAAACAATATTTTTTACGTGTGAGGTATCAAATTCGGCTGCCATAAAAAATTTGTTTTAAATGAGGCAATAGAAGGAAAGGCATACACAGGTGTATGAAGTGGAAGAGGAGAGGAAAGGGCTATGGACAACTGGTATTGTTGATGAAATTCTTGAACTCATCGCGGAGTTCCTGCAACGTACTTTCAAGGCTGAGAAACTCATTCAGCAGGCGTTCATGGCCGGCGTAAACGCCTTCTTCCGTGTCGGCTTGTTGTACCTTTTTTTCGTGTGATTTAATGGTCTGCTTCAGGTCGTGGATGTTTTGAAGCTGGATGTCGAATTGGTTTTGAAAGTGTTCGACTTGTGTGAGGTGATTTCTGGAAAGTGATTTTTTGCACATTTCGAGAAGGGCTTTTTCGCAGCTGTGAAATTCGTCACGGTAACTGCGAAGAATCTGCCGCCAGTCGGCGCATTCTGCTGCAAGCTGTGAGATGTCTGTTTGAACCATGGGATGAACGTTTTAGAAGTTAATAAATAGATTCCTGTTCAGATGTCCCCCGGTATGGATGGTAGTTTAAATTTAGCCCTCTTTTCAAAGAAAAAAAGATTTTTTTTGAAAGGGTAATGCGTAAATTATTTGCCGCATTGCGGGTTAATCCGGTAAACCGCTAACCGGGTAATCCGGGGCGTAATTTGCGGCTGTTCTTTTCCTGATTAAAATACTGCTTATGGATGTTTATACATTGGAAACACTTGACGTGTACAATGAAGCCGAAACTTTTTCTGATAAAATTTGGGGTATTGTGGAGACGTGGAGTTGGTACAAGAAAGAAACCATCGGTAAACAGCTAACAAGAGCGGCGGATTCCATTTCGGCAAAACATTGCCGAAGGTTACGGACGATATTTTTACAAAGAGAGCAAGCAATTTTATTTTTATGCACGTGGCTCTGTCCAAGAAACAAAAGCCTGGCTTTCTAAATGCAAGCGCCGTCAGATTGTGGATGTGGAGTATTGTGCCGCACTTTTGAACGAAGCCGAAAAAATTATGGCCATGCTCAACGCCTACATAAAATTTGTCGCAAATTCGCAAAGGAAGCCGCTACCGAAAAAGGGTTAAACATCTTCTTTTACTTTATGGCAAGCAATGACTTCCCCGTTTTTCCGGATAACCGGATAACCGGATTAACGGATAACCCGGATTAACGTGATAACACAAAACACCATACAGCAAATTCTTTCGCGGCTCGACATTGTTGAAGTCGTTGGTTCTTTTGTCAAGCTAAAAAAAAGAGGTGCGAACTACCTTGGCAATTGCCCTTTTCACAACGAGCGGACGCCGTCGTTTACCGTTTCGCCGTCCAAAGAAATTTTTAAGTGCTTTGGTTGCGGCAAAAGCGGCAACACGGTTTCTTTTTTAATGGAGCATGAAAAGCTTTCTTACGTTGAAGCTTTGCGTTGGCTGGCGAATCGCTACAACGTGGAGATTGAAGAAACCGAAACTTCGCCCGAGCAAAAGCAGGCGCAACAAACGGCTGACAGTCTTTTCATCATAAACGCCTTTGCGCAAAAATTTTATGCGCAGAAACTGTTAGAAACGGAAGAAGGGCAAACAAATGGCTTAAGCTATCTGAAAGAACGTGGGTTCAACAAAGACATCATCCAAAAATTCGGTTTGGGTTACGCACCCGATGGCCGCGACGCTTTGACGAAAGAAGCCATTGCGGCACAATACAACAGCGAACTTTTGCAAAAAACCGGATTGGTGGTTGAACGCAATGGACAGTTGCAGGACAATTATCGCGACCGCATTATTTTCCCCATTCACAACAACAGCGGCAAGGTGATTGGCTTTGGCGCAAGGCTGATCAAGAAGAACGACAAGGCGCCAAAGTACATCAACACGCCGGAGAACGAGTTGTATGTAAAAAGCAAACTTCTTTACGGAACTTATTTTGCCCGGCAAGCCATTGACAAAGCCGACGAATGTTTTTTGGTAGAAGGCTACACCGATGTTTTGTCGCTGCATCAAGCCGGGATTGAAAACGTAGTGGCAAGCGGCGGCACATCACTCACGCAAGACCAGCTTCGCCTCATAAAAAAATACACGTCTAACCTTACCATTATTTACGATGGCGACGCGGCGGGAGTAAAAGCCGCGCTGCGCGGTTTGGACATGGCCCTGGAAGAAAGCCTGAATGTGAAACTGGTGCTGATTCCCGATGGCGAAGACCCGGATAGTTATGTGCGAAAAGTGGGAGAGAAGCGCTTTCGCGAGTTTGTGCAGGAGAACAAAAAAGATTTCATTCTTTTTCAACTTGACGTTCTATTAAAAGATGCAGGCAACGACGGGGCGAAAAAAGCCGACGTAGTAAACCAGGTTGCCGAAACGCTTTCCAAGATTGACAAGACCGAAGATTTTACCAAGCAACAGGATTACATAAGGCAATGCGCCGATACGCTAAAGATTGACGAAGCAGGTTTTACGGCACTCGTTAACAAGTTCATTCGCAACCGCCTTGCTTCTGATAAAAAATTGCCTTTTGAAGAAGCGCAGCACTTTGAAGAAAACGCGAAGAAAGCCGCGGTGAACGAGTACGACGACAATACTTATAACCTGCTTTTTAAAGACGAATTGCAGGAACGTGAAATTGCCCGTGTGTTGTTGGAATACGGCAACCGCGAGTGGGAGAACGGCGAGCTAACTGCACAGTATATTTTTTCGGAACTGCCCGAAGAAGATCTTTTTGAAAATGAAAGCGTGCTGCAAATTTTGCACGAATACAAAAGCCATTTAGAAAGTGGCGAAGTGATTGACAAGAACTTTTTTGTTTATCATCCGGATAACAAGCTGAGCACTTTTGCGGTTTCGCTCATGCAATTCAAATACGAACAAAGCCATCATTGGAAGGAAGAGTTGAGTCAATCAACCGGCTATCAAAAGTCTTTGTTCCAACAGGATTATAAAACGTTTTTGCATCTTGTAAACCGCGAGAACGCAAAAGAATTGGAACATTATTTAAAAATAGAAGAAGACCGTACACCACAGGAAATCATATCGGCCATCACGTATCTGAAACTGAAAAAAATAAAAAAGCTTCTCATCCAAAATCATGCGGACATGGAGAAGGCTTCACCTTCCGGCCAGATGACGCTTTTTTTAACGCACCAGCATCTAAAGCAAATGGAAATGGAACTGACAAGCCAATTGGGCAGCGTGATAGTAAAATAGTTTGCAACAAAACATTCTAAATAAAAAGCCGCTACAAAAAATTGAAGCGGCTTTTTTATCAGGCGAAAAATAACGTCACTTTCATTCGGTTTTCACGGACGGACGCCTGCGGTTTTTCAGGATTGGACAGCGGTTTTCATAGTCATTGGTACAAGGACAGGATGATTGGATTGGTTTTGTTCGGACAATTGGATTTGTTGTTTTTCAAGGAATGGAACGGCTTTTCAGGCTTGGATTGGTTTTTTTCATTTGGATATCCGGTTGGTTCTTCAAGGATATTGTTTTCTCAGCATTGTATAGATCAGTAATCAGACAATGAAAGAATGTAACCGGCACGGCAAATTTTTTCCGGAATTTTAATTAATCAGGCTTGTAATCAATCATTGCAAGACGAGAAAAACATCGGCAAGCGCTTCAATTGTGTGTGAAGGCAACATGGCTTCCATCGAAAATTTGCGGGCTGCAAAATCACCGGCCCAACCGTGAATGTAAACGCCAAGCATCGCTGCATCTTTTGGCGGATAACCCTGTGCCAGCAAGGACGTAACAACACCCGTTAACACATCGCCGCTGCCGCCTTTGGCCATGCCCGCATTGCCCGTAGAATTAAAACAACAAGGCCCTTCCGGCGCGGCAATAAAACTGTGGTGGCTTTTTAAAACAAGAACAAGCTTGTGTTCTTTTGCTTTTTGCCGGGCTTTTTGAATGCGTTCAAAATCGTTTGCGTGCTCTCCGAACAAACGGTCAAATTCTTTTGGGTGCGGCGTAAGAATGGAGTAGGGTGGAAGCTGTGATATCCAATCTTTATTCAGCGATAAACAGTTCAATCCATCGGCATCAATAACCAAAGGTTTATGATAACGGCGAATGACAAAGGAGAGGAGGTGCTGTGTTTGTGCATGTATGCCCATGCCCGGACCGATTCCAATTGCAGAAAATTTTTCAATGTCATCGGGCAGATTGGTGAGATGCTTTTCTTCTTCGTCCACAAGACACATGGCTTCGGGTGCAGAAGTTTGCATGACAACGTAGCCGCAGTTTGGGATGAAGGTTGTTGTCAATCCTGCGCCGGCATACATACATGCTTTGGTGGACAAAACAACGGCGCCCATTTTGCCGTAACTGCCGCCAATAATCAACGCATGTCCAAAACTGCCTTTGTGCGCAAAGCGTTGTCGCGGACGGAATATTTTACGGATCATTTTTTCATCCAGCAATAACTGCGATTCAACAATCTCTTGCAAATAACCGGGATGCAAGCCAATGTCCAGTACAACGACTTCGCCAATAAAAGGTGCGTTTTCCTGCACCAATAAACAAAGCTTATAACATTGAAACGTCAGCGTATGATTTGCTTTTATCACCGCATTGCCGAGGGATGATTTTTCGATAAACAAACCGCTTGGCAAGTCAATGGAAACAACGGTAGCGCCGCTATCATTAAGGTATTGCACAAGCTGCGCAGACAAGCCTTCCAATGGTTTGTTCAATCCTGAACCAAACAAGGCATCAATAAGAACGTCGCCTTGTTCAACAACAGGAAAGGTTTCTGACGATTGAATGAAATGAAGATCCGCAAACGGCAATTCGTGCAGGCGCTGGAGGTTGATTTGAAAGTCTTCACTTCCCAATTTTCCGAACTCCAGGATAAATACAGAAACCGAATAACCTGCCTGCAACAATAGTCGAGCAATCACCAAGCCATCGCCGCCGTTGTTTCCCTTCCCACAAAAAACCCGGAATTTTTTTCCTGGCCAGGGCTTCTCTTTTAGCCAGCGTACGCATTTGCCTGCGGCACGTTCCATTAAATCAACGGAAGCGACAGGCTCGTGCTGAATGGTAAACTGATCCCAGGTTCTTATTTGTTCGGCAGATAAAATTTGCACGGTTAAAAATACGGCAAACAGGAATTTAGAATAAGCAATCAACAATGGGCAATCGGCAACTAACAATCGAAGCGTTGCCGTTTGATCTCTTCAAAATTTATTGACGAATGCGAGAGACAATAAATTTCAGTTGTCCATTGTTGATTGCCAATTGCTGCTCATTCTTCGCCTTCGTCCTGTTTGCCGTCGTAATTGCCAAACACGTCGTAGAGTTTTTTGGCCGTGCTGTAAACCGCGGGATTGAAGCGGTTGGTGAAAATAATGATGGTTGCTTTTTCTTCGGGCAGGCGTGCAAAGGCAATATTGAAGCCGTGCCAGTGCCCATTGTGGTAGATGATTTTTTTGCTGTTTGGATAAAGCAGCATACGCCAGCCCAAACCGTAATTGTGAATCCCCGGCTTCTCGTTGCTGTAAGGTGTGTAAGCAGCTTCAAGTGTTTTTGGCGAAAGCACTTTGCCTTCTGTTAAAGCCTGGTCCCAAATAAGCAAGTCACGCGGCGTAGAAAAAATGTTTTTATCGCCGTATGGCCCGTCAGAAAAATCAAGACTCCACAAAGCGTTGTTCGGTTGAAACGATTGAATGTGTCCGGCTTGTTCGTTCGGGCTAATCACGAACGAATGATTCATGCCCAAAGGCTCAAAAAATGTTTTTTTCAGAAACTCCGGAAAGGGCATCCCGCTTACTTTTTCAACAATCAGCGCCAGCAAAACAAAATTGGTGTTGCAGTATTGAAAACGCCTGTCGGCGTTGGCAGCTTTGGGCACATTCCATGTCAGCAGCGAGTTCAACACATCGGCGTTGGTAGCCTGCTTCTTCCGGTCCCATTTTCCTTTTTCGGTTTCGAAATAATAGAGATAATTCGGCAAGCCGCTGCGGTGGTCAAGCAAGGTTTTTACCGTCACACCTGCGTATGGAAAACCCGGAAAATATTTCGACACGCTGTCGTTGATATCCAGCTTGCCTTCTTCCCATAATTTTAAAACGGCAGCGGAAGTTATGGTCTTACCGGTTGATGCAATTTGAAAAGAGGTTTCGGCTGTAATGCTGTCCTTTGTTTTAATACGCGGGTCTTTCGTGCCTACGTATTGTTCGTACACAATAGCACCATCTTTGGCTACAAGAATGGAACCGTTAAACCGTCCGCGAAGAAGATTTTTATCCAGCACTTCCTGTACTGCATTGTGGTACTTAATGCTGTCTTGCGGCGGCAGGCTTTTGGGTACAAACTTTACAGTGGAGCTTTGGGCTTTTAGTGCCGGTACTTCGGCTTTGGGTGAATTGCAGGCGTAAATAGCAATTCCACAAATCAGGGCGATGAGGTTGTTTTTCAAAAGACGTAGATTGTTCTTGTTCAGTAAAGAGGGTAAAAATATCAGCTTATCTCTTACAAAAACAAATCCAAGCCCAAAATTTCTGTATGCTTTTGCATTCCTTCGGCGGAGAGCGGAAAAATGCCGGTTGGACATCGTATCATCGGCGAAAATTATTGCCTGCCCGCTGAGGGTTATTGTTCATATTTGTGAAATGGAGACCACAAGCTATCCAAAGGAGAAGATCAAAATTTTGTTACTGGAAAACATCAGCGACAAGGCCGTGAAAAATTTTACCCGCAACGGGTATACACAAGTCGAAAAGCTTACGAAAGCTTTGCCGGAAGACGAACTTATTGAGGCCGTGAAAAACGCTCACCTTATTGGCATTCGCTCTAAGACGAAAATCACTCCAAGGGTTTTGGAAGCCGCAAAAAAATTACAGGCCATCGGTTGTTTTTGCATCGGCGTTAACCAGGTCAATCTTGACCGTGCAACGCAATGCGGCGTGGCGGTTTTTAACGCTCCTTATTCCAACACACGTTCCGTTGCAGAACTTGTAATTGGTGCGGCCATCATGCTCATCCGCCGCATTCCCGATAAAAACATCGCGGCGCACAAAGGCATCTGGATGAAAGAAGCCAAAGGCAGCTACGAGCTTCGCGGCAAAACGCTTGGCATTATCGGTTACGGAAACATCGGTTCGCAGGTAAGCGTTCTGGCCGAAGGCCTTGGCATGAAAGTTATTTTTTACGATGTAGAAACAAAACTGCCGTTGGGCAATGCCACCGACAGCAAATCGTTGAAAGAACTTCTTTCCACAGCCGATGTGGTTACGCTTCACGTTCCCGAAACCGCGCAAACAAAAAATTTAATCAACAAGAACAACCTCAAATACTTTAAAAAAGGTTCTATTCTCATTAACTACGCAAGGGGAGAAGTGATAGAACTTCCTGCACTGCGAAAAGCAATGGAAGACGGGCAAATAAGCGGTGCGGCGATTGATGTTTTTCCGGTGGAACCTGAAAAAAACGGTGACCGTTTTGAAACCCCTTTGCAGGGCTTGCCCAACGTAATTCTGACGCCGCACATCGGCGGCTCAACCGAAGAAGCGCAGGAAAACATTGGCGAAGACGTAAGCAACAAACTTTTGAACTACCTTGATAAAGGCATCACCTTTGGTTCGCACACGGTGCCGGCATTATCGTTGCCGCCGCAAGCCGGAGCACACCGCATTTTGCACATCCATCAAAACGTGCCCGGTGTTTTATCGGCCATCAACAATGCTTTGTCAACAAATCACATCAACATTGTGGGCCAGTACCTCAAAACAAACGAAAGCATTGGTTACGTGGTAGTGGACGTAGACAAGCAACTTTCCCGCAAAGCCGAGGGCCTTCTGCGCGAAGTGCCCAATACCATAAAGGTGCGATTATTGTACTGAGTGGATGACGGTTTACAGATGACAGATGACTGCGTTTACCTTTAGCGTTATCCGTCATCTATCATCGGCCATCTAAACTCAAGAAAATGCCTTACAAAGTTGTCATTGTTGGCGCCGGTTTTGCCGGGCTTCGTCTTGCCCGCAAACTGAACAACCATCCCGGTTTTGACGTATTGCTGATCGATCGGTTCAACTACCACCAATTCCAGCCTTTGTTCTACCAGGTGGCAACAGCCGCGCTTGATGCTTCAAACATTTCTTTTCCCTTACGCAAGGCCTTTCACAAAAGCAAAAACGTTCGCATTCGGGTAGAAGAAGTGAAAAGTATAAACACCGCGCAAAACAAAATCGTTACTGAAAGCGAAGAGTTAAGCTATGATTTTTTGATACTTGCGTTGGGTGCCGATACAAATTTTTTCGGCAACCAAACGATGGAGCAGCAAACCTTCCCGATGAAATCAACGGTTGAGGCGTTGCAGATTCGCCACCGGCTCATTCAAAATTTTGAAGATGCTTTGCTGGCAAAAAACGAAGAAGACGTACAACGATTGATGAACATTGTAGTGGTGGGCGGCGGCGCAACCGGCGTAGAAGTTTCCGGCGCATTAGCCGAAATGAAACGTTACGTACTGCCGAAAGATTATCCCGAGCTTGACTTTAGCAAGATGAACATTTACTTAGTGGAAGGTGGCGACAGAACGCTGGGTTCTATGAGTGAGAAGTCATCAGAAGACTCGCGTCGCTATCTTGAAAACCTGGGCGTCACCATTCGTACAAAAAACGTGGTGAAAGATTACGACGGACAGAAAGTAACGCTTGCCGATGGAAACACCATTCCTGCCAATACGGTAATTTGGGCAGCCGGCATTAAAGGCAACGTTCCGGAAGGCATAGACAAAACGCTTGTTGTTCGCGGCAACCGCATTAAAGTCGACCGGCATTGTTTAATGCAAGGTTCGCAAAACGTTTACGTCCTTGGCGACCTTGCCTACATGGAAACAGCCAAGTGGCCAAAAGGCCATCCGCAAGTAGCCTCGGTGGCTATTCAACAGGCCGATTTGCTGGCAAAAAATTTAAAACTTTTTGAACGCAAATCGAACGATGTTTATGAATTTGAATACAACGACAAAGGTTCGATGGCAACCGTTGGCCGCAACAAAGCTGTAGTTGATATTCCGAAACCAACGATGCATGTACGCGGCTTCTTCGCCTGGTTGATTTGGATGGGCCTGCACTTGTTTTTAATTTTGGGCGTGAAGAACCGCATCATTATTTTCATTAACTGGATTTACAGTTATCTCACTTACGATCAAAGCCTGCGCTTAATCTTCCGCGAGTTTTACCGGCCCAAGCAACGGCCGCAAGAGGTAAGACAAATAACGACCGCGAGCAATCCCGCAAGCAGCCCGCAACCGGCGCAAACAGCACCTGCCGTCCCAACTTCCGGCGACCTTAAACAAGCCGCAGATTTCAAACGATAGCTTAAGGCTGAATTGTCTTTTCCGCAGCGCGGGCCCAATCAACAATCATCTTCTTTTGCGCTTCGGAAAGTTTTGCATCGGCGTGCATCCACAGGTAAGAAGACAAAGGCATTTCGCCTTTCTCTACCAATTCAGCAGTTTCATCCAATTTCTTTGCCTGCTTCTTGGCGGGATAAGAGCCAAACTCTGTAAAATTCAATTTGCGTTTGCCTTCGTTGATGTGATTGGTGATCCACCAGCTAACCGGCGCAATTTGGTCCCACCAGGGATAATCGCTGTGGTTGGAATGACAATCGTAACAGGATTTTTTCAGCGCAGTCATCACACTGTCCGGCACAGCCACCACGGTGCTTATGTCTTTTGGCCCGCTAGGCGAGCCGTTGTTCTTTGCCGGACGAATGGCTTGCGCCGCTAAAAAAGCCAGCAGAAGGATAGCCAGAATCTTTTGTTTTTTGCTCCATTTTTTCATAGCCCGAAACTAATTAGTATGACCAATCAAAATTGCATTGTTTACACGTAATTTTCTACTGCAAAATCGCTTACGTTGTTTTAACAATTGTTGAAAAACCGCGCCTGGTTTTTTTGCGTTCATTTAAAAAACAAAAACCATGCGCTTATCAAAATCTTTCGTCTTTATGGCGTTGTTGCTAACAAGTTCTTTTGCCGGCTTTACACAACAAAAAAATCAAAGCTGGCCGCAGCCGGCCTTCGCCCGAAAAAATCAAAGTTACCCGATGAAACTGAGCGAAGACGAATGGAAAAAACGGCTAGGCAAAGAACAGTATATTATTCTGCGTCAGGAAGGAACCGAAGTTGCGGGCACCGGCAAATATGAAAACTTTGACAAAGAAGGAACCTATTATTCCGCCGCGTCTCTGCAACCTGTATTCAGTTCCGAAACGAAGTTTCATTCGGGCACAGGCTGGCCGAGCTTTTTTGCGCCCATTCGCAAAGACGCCGTGTTATTGGTAAAAGATGACAGTTATGGCATGACGCGAATTGCGGTAGTGGACAGTAAAAGCGGTTCGCATTTGGGCCATGTGTTTGACGACGGTCCGAAACCAACCGGCAAACGCTATTGCATCAATTCGGCCGCTTTAATTTTTGTACCGAAAGGCGGTCAGCCGCCAACATCAGCAAAACAATAAACGGTTTATGAAAAAGATTTTTTTCTTAACTGCCATCATCGTTTCGTTAGCGTCCTGTGCGCAGACAAAAGGCGAAAGCTTTAAAGCCCCCGCACCGGAAAAAACGCCGCCGTCGAAAAACGAAGCCGTAGCAACTTTTGCCGAAGGCTGTTTTTGGCATACTGAGATTGTCTTTCAAAGTCTGAAAGGCGTACGGGACGCGGTTTCGGGTTATGCCGGCGGAACGACGACTGATCCTGATTACGATAAAGTAAGCACCGGAAACACGGGCCATGCGGAAAGTGTGCAAGTATATTACGACCCGTCGAAGGTTTCGTTTGAAACTCTTGTGGCTGCGTTTTTTGCCAGTCAGGATCCAACGCAGGTGAACGGTCAAGGTCCCGATGAAGGAACGCAATACCGTTCGATTGCATTTTACCGGACGCCGCAGGGAAAGGCAATCATTGAAAGGGAAATTGCCCGTATTAATTCCTCGGGCAAATACAAGAATAAAGTGGCGACGCAGATTGTGCCGTTTACAAAATTTTATCCGGCGGAAGATTATCACCAGGAATACATTGCGCATCACCCGGAAAATATTTACGTGCAGCGGGTGAACATTCCGGATTATTTACGTTTTCGGAAAGAGTTTAAAGGACCCTTTAAGGATTGAGTTTATTTAGTGGCTACAGGCAAAAGCCGGTTTATAATAACCGGCTTTGTGAGTGGATATTTCTGGTTAGTTCTGCAATATACAACATTAGCCTATAATTTATATTATGTTAAACGGGCGCTCCGCACAGGAGCTATGCGTTGTTTGTATTTTTTGCCAACGCACCGCGTGAGCGACGAGTGAGAACGAAAAGAATAGTTTGATGCGGTATATTCGAGAGAATTAAAGCCACCTACTGTTTATGTTGCCAAAAGATTTTTTACCCTTATCCGAAATCGAAGAAACTATCAAGGCTGCTAAAGAAGAAATAGCCGCGATGGGCTACGTTAACATGACAGCAATTGCAAGCGGGAATATATCAGAGGTACAGAAATGGGTTGCTGTTTCCGCAGCCAACAAAATGATTTCATCAGGGAAATACATACAAGAAATTCAAGGTAGCGACATTATCGTTAAGCGTAATCCTGCATACACGAACAAACTATGGGATAAAATGGAAGAACAAGTTATAGCAGGTGCAGTAGCTTTAATGATAAGTATAGCGACGATACTAATAAGCAACCGAATAGAGAAGCCAAAATACGAACAACTAAATCGTCGTATGGACTCGGTAGAGAAAAAACTAAATCTACAAACCATTCCTCGATAGTTCGCCGAGGCTTCGCTTTTGCGTTGGGAGGCAAAAGCACCTTGCCTCTTTCGCCTGTCGGCGATTGTTCGGCTTTGCAAGCCGATGCTCCGCTGTTGAAAAAATACAAACAGCCGCCTACGCGATTGCCCACGCTGGCGGCGGTTTTGCCTCTAAGGAAAGTTGCAAAACCGCCCCTTGTCACAGGCCCACCCGTATAACATAATACAGAGTTATCGTCGCAAGGCGTAAAGGAGTGGCGGCCTATCCACAGGCCGCGCAAAGCAGCACACAAGGCTAACGCCTTTTGCGCGGCCTGTGGATGGGCCGCCACGAAGCATTTACTCGCCTTCCGCGCGATAACTGCCTTTTATGATAAGTAGGCGATACGGCAAAGAGTATATATGCAAGGAAAAAACCTGAAGAATTTTCTACGTTGACTTCTCCTTGTTAAATAAATAATTTGCCACGATTATAAAGATGCCAATGACCGTTGCTGTTGTTGTTGTAATCAGCGCTATCAAAACAGAATCGGACAAATGCCACTTGCCGCCGGCGCATTGGAACACCACCATCATTACCAGCAACATCCACACCACCGTTACCGCAAAAATGCTCCGGCTGAATTCTCTCCTGCCTTCGTTGTCATCCTCAAATTTTTTGATTTGCGCTTTGAGCAATTGCAGTTCCAGTGCAGCTTTCTCCAACTCGTGAATGCGGCCTTCTTTCAGTTCTTTTTCTTCTTCTTTCGCCGCTTCGTCGGTATCAACTTTTGAAGGCTGTGCCGTTTGAAGGCGGTTCTGAAATTCGGCAAGCAACGCTTCCGGCGGCTTAACTTTTATCGGCTCCTTCATGCGTTTTCTCTGCCAGAATGTTTTGAAAATAGGCCTTGATGCTGTCGTCGGGGATGACGTTAGACGATTGTTCGGGCGTGTAAACCTTGGCCCAAGGCGAGCCATCAAGGTGTGACCAACGGGAAAGTTCGTTGGCCGAAAGCGGATCGGTTACTTTCCAAGTATAATTAATCGCATCGTTTGCCGACGCACCTAAACTCTTTGTCCAGCCTTCTTTCACCGGCTCTTCCAAAAAATACAAATCGGTAATGGGGTCGCTGCCGTACAACTTGTAGGTATGATAAATATCCTGCACCACAGGACCAAATTTCCAGGCCTCAAACTTTTCGATAATCAGCGGTTCGCCGTATTTGGCCAGGTGATAGCCGTGAGCGAAATACACCATCTTCTGCAACTTCATTTGCGTAACAAAGCGGCCTTCCTGAATTCCCCTTTCAACGAAGGCTTGTGCGATGACGGAGGCGGGATAAGACATGCGGCGATTTGTTTGTAGCGCAAGTTAAAACAATCACGCATAAATTACTAAAATAATTAGTATGGACGTAGGGCGGACAAAACTCAAAGCTTCAGTTCTCCTAACCGTACCAATGCGTACATAATGCAGTTTACGTGCAGGCTTTGCATCATTTTGTCTTCTCTAACCAATTGTTTTACTTCTTCAATTGACATAAGTTCCACATCAATCTCTTCGGAATGATCTAAATCCGGCTCGGCAACCTTCTCTCCGCCCGTGGCCAGAAACATGTGCATGAAATTGTTGGTGGTGGACGGATTGGCGCAAATCTTTCCGAGGTATTCAAATTTTTGAAACGAGTAACCGGTTTCTTCCAGCACTTCGCGTTTGATACCTTCTTCCATGCTTTCGCCTTCTTCTACTACGCCGCCCGGCAATTCGCTTTCAATGGTGCCAATGCCGTGACGGTATTGTTTTACCATCACCACTTTCCCTTCTTTGGTCAGGCAAAAAGCGTTGGCCCATTCAGGATATTCCATTACATAAAACGAAGGAATAATGTTGCCATTCGGCAATTCGCATTTGTCCTTGCGAATGGTTAACCAAGGCTCCTTATGCAGATAAGTTGATTCTAAAACTTTCCATTTCATAATCTCAAATTTCAATTCCATCCTTTTCTTTCGCGCAGGCTTGTAATGTGTGCTGCGTGGTGACGGCCGTGCCAGGCATACATGCCGAGCAGATGCCACAGCGTAAATTCTTTTTTATGTTCGGGATGATAAACCGTTCGTGCAAAATCGTTGTCGGAGAAACTTTTTAAAAATTCGTACCAGCGTTTGTGCAAGGCGTGAAGCAGCGTCAGCGAAACGTTAATGGGCAAGGTTTTTACGTCGGCCGTTTCGGCCCACAACTTTTCTTCGTACGTGCGAATAGCCGGCTTCTCCTCGGTATAACCCAGTTTAAAACGACAGTAAGCGTTCAAGTGACTGTCCGCAACGTGATGCACGAGTTGATGAACCGTCCAGCCGCCTTCGCGGTAAGGCGTCTGCAGTTGCGCTTCGTCCAAATTGCTCACAGCGTGTTCAAGCGCCTGCGGCAGAAATTGAATGTCGGTTAGCCACTCTTCCTTTTGTGCCTGCGAAAATGGTTTTGGCTCATACCGGCCAATGGGATAGCGAAGATCTTGTTCCATTTGATTACACAAATTTTAAACGAATTACACGAATTGCTCAACGCAAGTAATAAACGAAAGAACACGATAAATACCAGCAAATGAATTCGTGTAATTCGTTTCAATTCGTGTCATAAAATCTCTAAAAGTTCGATGTCAAACACCAGCGTGGCGCCACCCGGAATGCCGCCGGTTCCGTTGTCGCCGTAAGCAAGGTGCGAGGGAAGCCATAAACGCCAGGTGCTTCCCACTGGCATCATCGGCAACACTTCCTGCCAGCCCTGAATCAGTTGCGTGGGCTTTGCGGTAAAGGGCTGGTTTCGTTTAAACGAAGAATCAAATTCTTTCCCGCTCAGCAAAGCGCCGCGGTAATGCGCTTTGATGGTGCTTTTGAGGGTTGGCTTCTCTCCCGTTCCTTCTTTTAAAATTTGGTATTGAATGCCGCTCGGCAATTCAACCACGCCTTCTTTGCTTTTGTTTTCCTGCATGAAGGCCATGCCTTCTTCTTTTTCTTTTTGCAGCTTTTCATTTTTCGCACTCTGCAAACGATCAAATAATCCCATGGTGTTTTATTTGGTTAAAGGCTTTTTGAAATTGATATTGTAAAGATTTGTTTCACTAACCTCCGACTTCCGATTTCCGTCACCTGTTCTCAATTTTCCCGCAACGATTTTCCTGTTAACGTAATAAACACGTCTTCCAAATTGGCTTGCTTTACTTCTTTCGGTCGTTCAAAACCGGTGGCTACCAGTTCGTCAATCAAACCGTCAGGCGAATTGAGCGCCACGATTTTTCCGCTGTCAACGATGGCTACGCGGTCACATAAATATTCCGCTTCGTCCATGTAGTGCGTGGTGATGATCACGGTCGTGCCTTTGCTGCGAATGTCCCGGATTAAATCCCAAAGGTTTCGTCTTGCCTGAGGATCGAGACCCGTAGTAGGCTCGTCAAGGAAAATAATTTTCGGGTCGTTAATTAACGTTGTGGCAATGGAGAAGCGTTGCTTTTGTCCGCCACTCAATTCTTTCACTTTGGCTTTTGCTTTGTCGCGCAGGTTAACCGAATCGAGCAAGGCCATCGCATCAATCTCCCTGTTGTAAAGTCCGGCGAAAAGATGAATGAGCTGCACCAGATTCAGGTTGGGATAAAAGCCGCTGGTTTGCAATTGCACACCGATAATTTTTTTTATTTCGTGCGGCTCGTTGTCCAGGTCAAAACCATTTACCATTACACTGCCGCTTGTTTTGGTTCGCAAGGTTTCAATGATTTCCAGCGTGGTACTTTTGCCCGCGCCGTTGGGTCCGAGCAAGCCAAAAATTTCACCTTCGTAAACGGCAAAGGAAATGCCTTTTACCGCTTCAAAGCTTCCGTAATTCTTTACCAGGTCCTGAACCGAAATAATTGTATTTACCATGCCGTATTTTAAAAATTCAAGATCCAAAAGCCAAGATCGGGAATTCCCCCTGTTTAATCTTGGCTTTTGGATCTTGAAATCTTGAATCTTTATGCTGTTTCTTTCTGTTCCACCGATGCCATGCAGGCTTCCAACTCGTCCATCATTTTGCTGCTGCCAACAAAAAAAGGCGTACGCTGGTGCAATTCCGTTGGCTCAATGTCGAGAATGGACGTGGAGCCATTCGTAGCGCGGCCACCGGCAACTTCGGTAATAAAAGCAAAAGGATTGCACTCGTACAACAAACGCAATTTGCCTTTTGGTTTATCAGTAGTGCCGGGATACATGAAGATGCCGCCCTTGATCAGGTTGCGGTGCACATCAGACACCATGCTGCCGATGTAGCGTTGCGTGTACGGTCCGCCGGTTTCTTTGGTTTTGTTCTGACACACGTTAATGTATTTGCGAACGCCTTCCGAATACCGGAAAAAATGCCCGTGGTTGACCGAATAAATATTGCCGCTGTCGGGGCATTGAATGTTGGGATGGCTAAGACAGAATTCACCCACCGAAGGGTCTAGCGTAAAACCGTTTACGCTTCTCCGCGTGGCATAAACCAACATGGTGGACGAACCGTAAACGATGTAACCCGCTGCCACCTGCGCATGGCCTTTTTGTAAAAAATCTTCTTTTCTTGCAATCGTGCCTCTTTCCGACACGCGGCGGTAAATGCCGAAGATGGTGCCGATGGAAACATTTACGTCAATGTTGCCGCTGCCATCGAGCGGATCGAATAAACAAACGTATTTTGAGTTCTTGCTGATGTCGTCGTCAAAGGCTACGAAATCGTCCAGTTCTTCCGATGCAATGCCCGCACAGCTCACGCCGCGTTGCAAAACGCCCATGAATTGGTTGTTGGCAAAAATGTCGAGCTTCTTTACTTCTTCGCCCTGGATGTTAGTGGTGCCGTGGTCGCCGAGAATATCCACCAGCCCGGCTTTATTTACCTCTACGTTGATGCGTTTGGCCGCAAGGCCAATGTCGCGAAGCAGACTGCTCAATTCGCCCGTGGCATGCGGAAACTGGCGCACAGATTGGATGGTAAACTCATCAAGCGTTAGTATGTTTCTGTTAACGTTCATGCAGCAAAACTTTTGATTAAAACAAATGTAAGGGAAAAAGAAGTGGGAGAACCGAAGCCGGAAGATTCGGAAAACCGCAGAACAGACCAGTAAGCAATATCGAACACACAGGAGGGTGCTTCCACTTTTTGAACATGCCTTCATCTTTCATCATTCCTTGTTCGTCTGTTTAAAATTCCTTTCATCTTTGCGCCCTATGAAAGTGTTCAAATTCGGCGGCGCGTCCATCAGCACAGTTGAACGGATAAAGAATGTTGGCGACATTTTAAAAAGATACAAGGGCGAACAATTGCTCATTGTTGTTTCGGCCATGGGTAAAACCACCAATGCATTGGAAAAAGTAGCCGAAGCCTTTTACGCAGGCAAGAAAGAAGAAGCGTTGAATTTGTTTGATCAGATCAAGCAAAGCCATCTTGCCATTTCGAAAGAATTCGTGCAGACCATAGAAAAAACAAACCCTCATTCTTCACTTACCATTCATCATTCATTGCAAGATTTCTTCACCGAAGTTGAATGGTTGCTGCACGACAAACCGGTTCGCAATTTTGACTATTACTACGACCAGATTGTTCCAATCGGCGAAATGCTTTCTTCTTCCATCTTGAGCAATTATTTAAACAGTGTCGCAATCAGCAATTCCTGGATCGACGTTCGCGACGTGCTGCGCACCGATGATAATTTTCGCGATGCAAAAATTGATTGGACCGTTACGGCGCAAAAAATTAATGAGGCGGTGAGGCCTCTCTTTGCCAAAACAAACATTGTTCTCACCCAGGGCTTCATTGGCGCAACGGATGAAAACGAAAGCACTACGCTTGGCCGCGAGGGCAGCGATTATTCAGCCGCCGTATTTGCGGCCCTTCTTAACGCCGAAAGCCAAACCATTTGGAAGGACGTGCAAGGCGTAATGAATGCCGATCCAAAACAATACGCCGAAGCGCAATGGATAAAAGAATTGAATTACCGGGAAGTGATTGAAATGGCTTATTACGGCGCGCAGGTCATTCATCCCAAAACCATCAAGCCACTGCAAAACAAGTCCATTCCGCTTTACGTAAAATCTTTTATTCATCCTGATGAGGAGGGCACCTGCATTCACAACCGAAACGTCAATCATCTTCCGCCCATCGTTGTGTACAAAGCAGGCCAGGTTTTGGTGCAGCTTTCTTCCAAAGACTTTTCTTTCGTGGGCGAAGGATTGACGGCAGAAGTTTACCGCATCTTCGAGTCGTTGAAATTTAAGCCCAATCTCATTCAAAGCACAGCCATCAGTTTGCTTTGCGTTGTTGACGACCGGCCCGAAAAAGTGGAAGCCTTTGCTTTGCGTGCCAGCGAAGATTTTGACGTGTCGGTTACAAAAGATCTAACCCTGCTCACCGTTCGTCATTACCAAAATGAGATTGTTCAGAAACTTACCAAAGACAGCAGGATCGTTCTGCAACAACAAACGCCGGAAACGCTTCAACTGTTGATGGAAGCAAAAGCATAACAACGTTTTGTTTCAAACTCGTCTTAGTTTCGCTTTACTGAATGCTTTTTGTATGAGAATACTTCGCCTTTTCTTCGTTGCTTTCTCTTTGCTATCGTCCTTTGCTTACGCACAAAAGCCCGGTGCGCAAAACAACCAGGTGCTGCTGCCCAATGGATGGAGCCTCTCTCCTGCCGGCAAAAATTTGACGCTTGGCGACCTGCCGCTGAACATGGCTGTGTCGCACAACAAAAAATTTATTGCTGTTACCAACAATGGCTACAGCGATCAGTCTATTCAGTTAATTGACGTAACAAAAGAAAAAGTAATTGACAGCATGCCGATAGATAAAAGCTGGTACGGGCTTGCTTTTTCCGCCGATGACAAAACGCTTTACGCATCGGGCGGAAACAACAACTGTATTTACAAATACACATTCGGAAAGAGCAGGCTTTGGCGAAGTGATTCACTCGTTCTGGGTTCGCGTTTACCGCACTTGATTTCTCCCGCCGGCATTGCGCTTGACGACAGCCGCAATCTTCTTTATACTGTTACCAAAGAGTCGGATAGTTTGTACGTCTTCAACACAAAAACAAAAACGCTATTAAAGGCTTTGCCTGTCGGCGGCGAAGGCTATGCGTGCACGTTGTCTCCCGATAAAAAGTTTTTGTACATCAGTTGCTGGGGCTGCGACGAGGTGAAAATTTTTGATACCAAAAAACAAAGCTTTAGCGGATGGATAAAAGTAGGCGACAATCCGAACGAGCTTTGTCTTTCGAAGAACGGACGCTGGCTCTATGTGGCCAACGCTAATGACAACAGCGTTTCGGTAATTGATACAAAAAACTCCAAAGTAGTTGAAGTTCTCAACGCTGCTTTGTATCCCGATTCACCTCCCGGTTCCACGTCAAACGGCATTGCTTTGAGCGAAGACGAAAAGGTCTTGTACATCGCCAATGCCGACAACAATTGTCTCGCCGTGTTTGATGTTTCTGCGCCGGGCCGAAGCAAGGCAAAAGGTTTCATCCCGGTTGGTTGGTACCCGACTAACGTAAAAGTCATTGGGCAAAAAATTTACGTGACAAACGGCAAAGGCTTTACCTCTCTTCCCAATCCTCACGGCCCTAATCCGCTGGTAAAAGCCGAAACGGTAACGTATCAAAAAGGCAATAGAAAATTTCGGACTGATGAATATATCGGTGGTTTGTTTCGCGGAAGCATGAGCGTTGTTGACGTGCCTTCGGAAGCAAGGCTTGCGGTTTACTCGCAGCAGGTTTACCAAAATTCGCCTTACACAAAAGAAAACACAGTGGTCATTGAAAACGGCAATCCTGTTCCTACTAAAAAAGGCCAAACTTCGCCCATCAAATACGTCTTCTACATCATCAAGGAAAACCGCACGTACGACCAGGTTTTGGGCGATGTAAAAGAAGGCAACGGCGATCCTTCGCTGGTGTTGTTTGGCGAAAACATTACGCCTAACCAACATGCTCTTGCGCGACAGTTTGTGCTGCTGGATAATTTTTATTGCAACGCAGAAGTCAGTGCCGACGGTCACAATTGGAGCTTGGGAGCTTACGCAACGGATTATTTGGAAAAAACATGGCCGACAAGTTACGGCAACCGTGGTGGCAATTATGATGCGGAAGGCAACCGCGCCACGGCCAACAACAAAGGGGGTTTTATTTGGGATTATTGCCAACGGGCCGGCGTGAGTTACCGCACCTACGGCGAGTTTGCCGATGATTACAAACCCAATATTCCCGTGCTTAAAAATCATTATTGCACTTACTTCACCAGCTGGAATCAAAGGGTGCGGGACACGACACGCTTTTACCAATGGCGCCGCGATTTTGATTCGTTGTTGGCCATTAATAAAGTGCCGCAATTAAACACCTTGCGTTTCATTAACGATCACACCGAAGGGTTGGCAAAGAACCGCCCAACGCCTTTTGCACATGTGGCCGATAACGATCTTGCAGTGGGTATGTTCATTGAGCATTTAAGCCACTCGCCTATCTGGAAAGAGTCGGTTATTTTTATTGTAGAAGACGATGCGCAGAACGGCGCCGATCACGTGGACGCTCATCGCACAACGGCTTACGTTGCGGGTGGTTTTGTGAAACGTGGTTTTGTAGATCACACGATGTACTCAACAACCTCAATGGTGCGAACCATTGAATTGATTCTTGGCTTGCCGCCAATGTCGCAATACGATGCGTCGGCAACGCCCATGTGGCGGAGCTTCGCAAACGAAGCCGACCTTGCCCCTTTCAAATCCTTGCCGATTAACGTCGCTCTTGACAACAAAAACATCGCTATCAACGAGTGGCAGGCCCGTTCAGACAAACTGAACTTCGCCAAAGAAGATGCCGTTCCTGATGTTGAGTTCAACAAGATTTTGTGGCACGGTATTAAAGGTGACCGTGTTCCATTTCCGGCACCGAAGCGTGCGGCTTTTATCAAAATAAAAGAAGAAAAAGACGATGATTGATCCTCGTCTTTTTCTTCTTCATGAATTATTTGCCCGTTTCAGGTATTCGTAAGCCTTACTTGAACCGCACATGACCCTTATTTCTGCTCGTCCATCGTCAATATCTTCCAGCTATTGCGCAATCGTTTGTAGTCTTTCAAAACTTTATTTACGCCTTCTATCGTTTGCTGTGTTGGCGGCGCGTCGCTTTCCTGCAACGTGTTGAACAAGCCTCCAAGGCTGCCTTCCATTTGTTGCAGACCCATGCGTTGCGGAGTTGGCGCCAGCAACGTAGCAATGGATTTTTCCACCACTTGATTTGTATTTTTTGTACGCACAGCGGCAATCTCCTTCAACAATGATTGAAGTTCCTTTCTTGTCGTATAAAGCTGCATTGATAGATCATGCTGCAATTGCAAATCTTTCAACGCTGTTTTTACACGCGGGTCTATTTTCACGGTGAAGCGTGAAGCCGAATAAATCTTTCCGTCAACATAAAGCCTGACCGTGTAGGAGCCCGGCATAGTCCAGGGTGAAGAAGGCGCAGGCGACGTGTTTTCATAAACGGCGGCAATTGGATACGAAGGCGAAACGTTCAACGGCGTGTAACGTAAATCCCAAACAAAACGATGTCCGCCGGCTTCTGTTGAAAGCTTTTGCTGCGGACGTATCCAATACAAGGGAATGTTAACCGACGGAATGTTGTACAAAGTATCCTTGCTCGAAAACTTTCGCACCAATTGACCTTTTGCGTCCACAATTTCCAAAACCACTTCATCTGCCGCTTTTGTTTTTAAAACGTAATCCATCGGCAAGCCGTCGGGTGGATTTTCACCCGCGGGTTCTTCTTGCGGCAGCGGCGTATCGGTGTTTGAATTCCACTGAACGCGGTAAACGGTTTCAGGAGTAAAGACCATTACTCTTGTTTTTTCTGTTTGAGCAGAAGCATAGCGGAGCAATTGAATGTCGTCCAATATCCAAAAGCTTCTCCCGTGCGTGCCCACAACAAGATCATCATCTTTTATTACCAAATCGCGAATGGATGTTGCGGGCATGTTCAACCGCAACGATTGCCAGTGTTCGCCGTCATCAAACGACACGTAAACGGCCCGTTCGCTTCCGGCAAACAACAAACCTTTTTTGCGCGGATCTTCGCGTACAACGTTGATGGGATCGTCAGGTAGTCCACTTACGATTTCTTTCCAGGTCTTGCCGCCGTCTGTGGTTTTGTAAATGTGCGGGTGCATGTCGTCCAAACGAATTCTGTTCACCGCAGCATAAGCCGTGTTCTCGTCAAAATGGCTTGCTTCCATCAACGATATTTTGCTCCACGATGTAATTGAAGGAGGCGTTACGTTCTTCCATGTTTTGCCGCCGTCTTTTGTTACATGAATCAAACCGTCGTCGGTCCCGCACCAGATGGTATTGATGTCTTTAAACGACGGCGCAACGGTATAAATCACACCGCGCCGCGGCATTGTTTTTAAGCCTTCGCTTTTATAAATTCCAACGTTATCCGGCACCTCCCAACTTTCGCGGCTTAAATCCGGGCTGATGACTTGCCAACTGTGGCCGCCATTAATTGTTTTAAAGAGAACGTTGCCAGCGAAGTACAAGGTTTTTTTATCTATGGGTGAAAACAACACCGGCGCCGTTCGCAAAAAACGGTATTTGCCGCTGCGCACAGCTTCCGGTGCAATGTTTTGCGTCTGGCCCGTGCGTTTGTCGTAACGCGAGATCTTGCCGCCGTAAATAATATTGGGATCAAGTGGATCAGGTGCCACGTAGCCGTATTCTTCTACACCCACAGGATGCCAGTCGCGAAAGGTTATGGCGCCGTCGTTGCTTCTCGATGCGATACCCACTGAGCCGCTCTCCTGTTGCGCACCGTAAACGTTGTACGGGAAAGCATTGTCGGTAATGACGTGATAGAATTGCGCCGTGGGTTGATTGTACCAGGACGAAAACGTTTCGCCGCCATTCACCGTGATGATGGCTCCTTGGTCAACTGCAAGAAGAATGATTTTTGGGTTCGTTGGATTGATCCAGATGCGGTGATAATCATCGCCGCCCGGCGCACCGCGAAAGGCGGCCCAGGTTTTTCCACCATCAACCGATTTCCACGTCACCACGTTGGCATCGTACACAACATCGGCATTAAGTGGATCAACTTTGAGTTCGGCAAAATCGCTTCCGCGTCCCCACAATCTTGCATCGGTGGCGATGCGTGTCCAACTTTCGCCGGCGTCGTCGCTGCGGTAAATGCCGCCTTCTTTTTCGGCATCAACCGTTGCATACAAACGCTTTGAATCCGACGGCGCAATCGCAAAGCCAATTCTTCCCAGGCCTTGTTGTGTGGAAGGCAATCCGTTCGTTAATTTTTTCCACGTGTTGCCGCCGTCGGTTGATTTGTACAAGCCGCTGTTCGGACCGTTCCATGCACCGTTTTCCCAAGGCCCCTGTCGTCCGGCCCACATGTCGGCATACACAACGTTTGGATTTGTCGGGTCAATTGTTACCTGAACTGCGCCTGTGTTTTCATCAATATAAAAAACTCTCTCAAAGCTTTTGCCACCGTCGGTTGTACGATAGATTCCACGTTCTTCGTTTGGCCCGTAAGGATGTCCCAAAGCCGCAACGAACAAACGGTTTTCATTTGTTGGGTCAATGGTCAAACCGCCAATTTGCTGCACGTTATTCAGCCCAAGGTGCGTCCATGTTTTACCGGCATCACTTGATTTATATACACCGTTGCCAACCGATAAATCAGGGCGTTGCAAGCCTTCGCCGCTACCCACGTAAACCACATTCGGATTGGATGGCGATACAACTATATCGCCAATTGATCCTGTAGATTGTGCGTCGAAGATTGGGTTCCAAGTGCGGCCAAAATCGTTTGTCTTCCACACGCCGCCGTTGTTTACACCGATGTAGAAAACGTTCGGTTGTTGCGGCACACCTACTGCGCCAACGGTGCGTCCACCACGGTGGGGGCCAATCATTCGCCAATGCAAATGATTAAAAGACGAAGCATCTTGTTGTGCAAAAAGGGCAGACGAAAAGAGAAATAAAAAAAGAGAAAGAGAGAGAATTTTTATTCGCATACTGTGTGGTTAACTGCGACTAAAATTAAGGTTGCAAACTTGTTCAGCCATTTTTCTCCGCAATCTTTTCAGCCAGGGCCTCGTCGTCAATGCCATCGGGGATAAAAAATAAAACAGGCGTAACGATAAAGCAAGCGAAGGAAAGATAAACGCTTACATAAGCCAACGGTATCGAACACAAACAAGCCGCTACGCCAATGTAGTTTTTTGTGCGGGCTTTGAGTGTTACGCGGTAAATCTTAGTGGTTAAGCGTTTGTCGCGGTCTTTGTACACAAGACCTTTGCGAAGCGAATAAGACCGCATCCGCGCAAAAGCAAAAGTGGTCATCAGCATGATAAAACCATAAAAAGCCACTGCGTCCGGTATCAACGGAGCGTCGCCCACAAAAGCCGTGGACAAAGGGATAAGGCTGACCCAGAACAGGAAGAAAAGATTTTGGAGCAAAAGGCGTTCGTCGGTTTTTTCGAGCAAGTGGTACATGTGGTGGTGATTGATCCAGAAAATTCCCACCATCATAAAACTGAACGTGTAGGTGATAAAATAAGGCAAGAGCAAATAAAGGCTGAGCCGGATACTCCTTTCGGTTCCGTGCTTGGAGAAATCAGGAATTTTTAGCGAGAGTACCATGATGGTGATGACGATGGACATCACGCAATCGCTAAAAGCCTCTACCCTTGTAGTACCGATTTTCATTTATGGATGTGCTATAATTATTGCGCCAAAGGTCCATTCCGCGCTTCTCATCGGAAAGATCACGATGGGCCGGTTCAGACCAATTGGCTGCAACCGCGGATGTCGCTGTTGTCAAGCCTCCCCAAAACTTCAAAGCTTCCATCGGGGTGAAACCGGCCACGGTCATCAGTGGCAATAAAACTGCACGAATAAATATTCGCGAGGTCAATCATGTTAATGGCTCCCGAGCGGGCCGAATAAGAAAGCGGATCGGTCTCTTCGCGCAGAAAAACTTTCATCCACGGCGGCGTTTTGTAAAAGCCATTGACGGCATAAGCCTGCGACAGCAGTTCGGTCATACCGTATTCCGAATGAATTTCATTCAACGAAAAAGCCTGCCTCAATTCGTCGTACAGTTCAGTTTTTGTCAACTCTTTTTTGCGTCCTTTCATGCCGCCGGTTTCAATGATGGTGGTGTGCTTTAACGGCAAGGAATCCGTTTCCGCAAAATCAAGCAAAGCATAACTCACGCCAAACAAAATTGTTTCTTGTGCGGCTGCTTCAAGAGATTCAAGGGTTGCCTTCAACTTTTCGTGCTCGTACAAATAAAAACCGCTCATCGGATGATTGCTACGCTTGATTAATTTTTCCACCATGTACACCAACGAAGAATCGCCGCGCTCAAGATAAGAAGGCAGAAGTCCCAGCACACAGAGGCTTTCGGGCTTGCCGTAAAATTGTTCAAAGCACCGGAGAAAACTTTCTTCGTAAAGCGAAAGGTCTTTCACCAAATGTTGGCTGGTATTATTGCCCGTAGTGCCGCTGCTTTTAAAAACAGCCTGTGGCGAAAATGAGCCTGAAACAATTTCTTTTGTTTTAAAAAATTGAATGGGCAGAAACGGAATGTCCTCAATTGCGTTAACGTTTTCTGGTGTGCGCCGAAGGGCTTTGCAAAACGAGTTGTAAACAATGTTGGTGAAAAATTGAAACCGGAAAATTTCCAAGGCAATTTGAGAGAAGTCTTTTTCGTTTTGAATGGCGAACACCGCTTTTCGCAAGTCATTTTCTTTCGGTAGTTCAAAACCCATCGTGTAAATTTGAGAAGGAAAACAATTATGAAACGAATCCTTTTTTTTACGGTTCTTGCCGGTTTGTTTGCCGCGTGCAACAAAGATAAATTCAAAACCGTGCCCCAGGTTAGCGTCACGTCTTTTGGCCCAGGCGAAGTGGTGAAAGGACAGATCATCACCTGGAAAGCCAGCGTCACCGACAAAGAAGGCGACGTACAAGACTCGGTGATTTTTTACCGTAAAATTTTTAACGCTACTACAGACGTTCTGCTGTCAACCGACAGTTCCGTTCGCGGCACGCTTGCCACTTTTGGCATTCCTTCTAAAACGCAGGAATTTGAATTGCAACTGCAATTGAGTTACGGCGAGCAAGTAGATGGCTACCAACTGCAGAACAACGGCTCCGGCGTTGACCGCAAGCTTTCTATTGGCGTTTATGTGAAAGACAAAGCCGGCAACCGCAGCGAGTTTGCCGAGTCGGGTAAAATTCTCCTGAAAAAGATCTGATCCTTGTTCAAAAAAATTTTTGATTTTTTCGTTTTCACCAGCCTTTTTATTGCGTGTTGCGCCGTGTTGATGGTTTATCAAACCGGCCTTCTTTTTCATGTTCAGTTTCCTTTTGCTCTTTATGCCTTTGTTTTTTCGGGCTCCGTATGCAGCTATAATTTTCATTGGTATTTAACGCCGCCCGATGTTACCGAAGAATCTTATAAAGTGAAATGGAACATCAGCAACCGGCCGCTGCATCTTGTTCTTTTCATTCTTGGACTTTTGGGTGCTGCGTTCACGTCGTTTTTATTGCTTAAACATTGGATGTGGCTTGGCGTTACCGCCTTTTTGACTTTTCTTTATTCGGCGCCGAAAATAGATCATCCGCTAACTACCTGGCTGCGCCGGATTGCGGTTGGAAAAACTATTTTTCTTGCGGCTTCCTGGGCGCACATTACTTCAATGTTGCCGTTGTTGGTGGTACAGGGAGGTGTTTCTTTTGCGCAAGTATTGTTTGTCGCCAACCGTTTCTTTTTTATTTATGCCATTTGCATCGTGTTTGACCGCAGGGACGTGGAAGAAGACCGCAAGGCCGGCATCAAAAGTCTCATTACGTATTTTGATGCAAAGGGAATTGACCGCCTGTTTTGGGCCTCGATGCTCCTGACTTTGTTGACGTCTCTCTTGTTATTGAAATGGCTTTCTGTAAGCGATGTTATTATCTTGCTAATCCCGGCTTTTATCATGAGTTTGCTTTACCAAAAAAGCAAGCAAACCTCGTCGGATTATTTATACTATTTTTTGCTTGACGGCCTGATGGCGCTTTCCGCTCCAATACTCATTTTGCTTAGATTTGCCCGATAATTTTTGAGCATGGCTAAAGCAAAAAAGAATTCTTCGGTTTTGACAGATGAGTCCCTGAATTTCTTTCGCAATTATATCAACACCCCTTCTCCGGTTGGCTTTGAAGCCACCGGCCAGCGTTTGTGGATAGATTATATCCGCTCTTATGTTGACGATGTTTTCACCGATCCGTACGGAACAGCAGTAGGCGTTATCAATCCCAAGGCAGAATTTAAAGTAGTGATTGAGGCACACGTGGACGAGATCAGTTGGTTTGTCAATTACATCACCAACGAAGGCTTGCTTTACCTCAAACGCAACGGCGGCGTGGACCATCAGATTGCGCCGGGACAACGCGTCATCATTCACGGGAAAAAAGGCCCGGTGAAAGCCGTCTTTGGCTGGCCGGCTATTCACACCCGCATCAGCGCACCGGATAAAGAACCTGTTGCAAAAATTGAAAACCTGTTTTTGGACTGCGGTGCCCGCAGCAAAAAAGAACTGGAAGATTTGGGCGTTCGCGTAGGCAGTGTGGTCACTTACCGTGATGGCTTTGACGAACTGGCGAACGATTATTATATCGGTCGTGCCTTTGACAATCGCGTGGGCGGTTTTATGATTGCCGAAGTAGCAAGGCTAGTTAAAGAGGCCAACAAAAAATTGCCTTTCGGCTTATACGTCATCAATGCCGTGCAGGAAGAAATTGGTTTGCGCGGTGCGGAGATGATTGCGCGACGCATCAAGCCAAACGTTGCCATCATAACCGACGTTACACACGATACGACAACGCCCATGATCAACAAAATGATTGAAGGCGATACGGCTTGCGGCAAAGGCCCTTCACTTTCGTACGGACCCGCGGTGCACAACAAGTTGCTGCAATTGGTAGAAGACGTTGCGGAGAAAGCAAATATTCCTGTACAACTGCGAACCGTTTCGCGCAGCACCGGCACGGATACCGATTCCTTTGCTTATGCTAACGACGGCTGCCCTTCTGTGTTAATTTCTATTCCCTTGCGCTACATGCACACAACGGTGGAAATGTTGCACCGAAGCGACATTGAAAACACCATTCGTCTTATGTACGAAACAGTGCTCACACTAACACCCAAGACAAACCTCAGCTATTTTTCATGACGCAGTTTTTGTTATACGTAGATCCCGGAAGCGGCAGTTATTTGATACAGGCGGTGGTAGCTGCCGTTACCGGTTTTCTTTTTTTCTTCAAGAACATTCGCATGTACCTGCGCGATAAATTCTCCCGACTTTTTGGCAAAAAGAAAACGGATGAATGAAGACAAGCCTCAACGCCATCCGTCTTCTTACCGCGATCCATCAGGGTTTGTTTTTACGTATCAAAATCAACTTTACAGGCAAGTCAATAAATGTTTTTCCGCTGACTTTGAAACCTTTGTTCGCAGCGGTTTGTATCAATCCTTGGTTGACCAAAAGTTTTTAATTCCGCACAAAGTTGTTCCGCAAAATTTTACCGGCGATGAAGCCTGGTTTGCAACGCTGAAGCCCGAACGCATCGAACGCATCTCTTATCCTTACGAATGGAGTTTTTCGATGCTGAAAGATGCGGCTTTGCTGACTTTGCAACTTGCGTTGAAGGCACTGGAAAAGGACATGATTTTAAAGGATGCCTCACCGTACAATGTTCAATTTTACAAAGGCAGGGCCGTGTTCATTGACACGCTTTCGTTTGAAAATTACAAAGAGGGCGAACCGTGGATTGCGTACCGTCAGTTTTGCGAAAATTTTTTGGCGCCGTTGTCGTTGATGCATTACGTTGGCTTGCCCTTGCAAGGGTTGTTTCTTGCGTATCCTGACGGCATTCCGTTGTTGCTGGCAAAAAAACTATTGCCGTTTAAAAGCAAGCTGAATGCGCTTTTGTACCTGCATCTTCATTTGCACGCAAGCCTTTCAGCAAAGGAAGTAAAGCAGGAAAGAAAAACCATTTTATCCAAACAGAAACTAATTAATCTGCTGAAAGGTTTGCAATCGCTCGTTTCTTCTTTTCGTTTTGATAAATACGAAAACGTTTGGGGCAAGTATTACGAAGAAGCCGAAACACGGCCGGGTTATCTGGACGAAAAGAAAACCGTGATTTCTTCCTGGCTTTCGAACCTGGCTGATGCAAAATCGGTGATTGACATCGGCGGCAACAAGGGTGAATTTTCTTTGCTGGCTGCAACGCCGGAACGCACGGTGATTTGCGCTGATGGCGAGCACCACGCTATCGAACGATTGTACCAGCAAACAAAAGAACAAAGCATCACCAACGTTCTTCCGCTTTGCATTGACTTTACAAACCCCTCTCCAGCCATAGGTGTAAACAATAAGGAACGTTCGTCCTTTTTTGAACGGGCTTCTTCGGATTTGGCAATGGCACTTGCTCTTGTGCATCATCTTGCCATCGGAAAAAATATTTCTTTCGACCTGATTGCTGAAATGTGTGCGCAATTAGGCAAAACGCTAATCATTGAATTTGTGACGAGAGAAGACGAAAAAGTGCAACTGTTGCTTCGTTACAAAAAAGACATTTACGATTGGTACACGGAAGAAAACTTTCAAGCCGCTTTTTCAAAACATTTCAAAGTGATAGAAAGACGGTTGTTAACGACGTCCTCCCGAATCCTCTATTTAATGAAAGGATTATGAGGTTCAGGCTCCATCTTACACTTGCTTTCCCTCGTCAATGTTTTCGCGTGGGTTGAATGCGGAATCAAACCAGCATTTATTGCTGTTACCCGATTCAACGTTTGGCTTGAAGGACACACGATTGTTATTTTCCCAGGCCGCTTAATTTGTTCAGCGCCACGGTTAAACCAAGTTGATTAAAACTCACGCCGCGTTGATAGCTTGTCCGTGCATACTGTATTTGCAGCTTGCTGAATTTAATGTGCAGTCCTGCGGAAAAGCCCGTTAAGCCGTTTGCCGCGCCGGATGTTGATAATTCCTGCCGGCGAAGATGATTGTAACCAATAGTAGCTTCTAAATTTTGCCCGATATAAACGTGTGTTGCCAGCACAAAATGATTGAAGATTTTGTCAAAGGACGAAGGCGAAGAAAAGCTGTTGTCGTTGTTAAAAGCAACGTCGTTATACGTTAAGTTAAACCGGTGAAGGTGATGCACGGTAAATGAAAATGCGAATGGTGCGTTGCTCAGCCGTTTACTGATGCCGGCCTCCAAATCAAAAGGCAAATCTTCCGCAACACCGGTGTATGTTTTTAATTGAGTGCCCATGTTTTTTGCAAGAAAGGAAGCGGTAAAGCGATTGGCTGAATCGGTATAAAGCAGGCCTGCATCAAGAGCTATTGCATTGGAGGAATAAGGCGGATAAGAGGACTGAATAAATTTTATTGCAGTGCCGTAGGTCCATCGCTCCAGGTATTTTTTTGCGGCCGAAACTTGCACCACAAAATCTGCCGGATGAAAAGAGCCGGAAATATTTCCGGCTGCATCCGTTGCAGGAATTGAGCCGTAATCAACGTAAGAAACATGACCGCCAAAACTTGTGTTTAATCGTTGCGAATAATAAGCGCCTGTTAAGCTGTAATTTTTTATACCGGCTAAAAAAGAATTGAACGAAACATTGAGCTGCGTCGTTAATGATTGTTGCAAGAAAGCCGGATTGTTTGCCGCAAGGCTCACGTCATTCGCGTTGTACGAAACGTTCACACCACCGGCTGCGGTTAGCAAAGGTGAAGAAGGCAGGTTCAAAAAATTATAGGCTGCATTGCCACCCAGGGTTTGTGCGAATGAAAACGAAGAAAGGAAAACCAAGATTAACAGGATTGATAAAGATTGATAAGGAGAAAAGAACTTTTCGATCTTATAATTTCCCATCATTTCTTCAATCTCTTTAATCGGAAAATCTTAGTTCTCTATCGCCAAATCAATCACTTCCTTCATCATTTTCACGTAATGAAAGCGGACGCCTTTAATGTAATCGGGATTGATTTCCTGCACGTCTTTTTCGTTTTGCCAGCAAAGAATAAGGTCTTTCAATCCGGCGCGTTTTGCGGCCAAAACTTTTTCTTTGATGCCACCTACGGGTAACACCTGGCCTCGCAAAGTAATCTCACCCGTCATGCCTAAATAAGGCTTTATTTTTTTTCCGGTGAAGGCTGAAGCAAGAGCGGTCAACATCGTTACGCCTGCGCTCGGACCATCCTTTGGCACAGCACCTTCGGGCACGTGAATGTGAATGGTTTTCTTCTCCAAAAGCTTCGGATCAATGCCGAACTTTTTTGCGTTGGCGCTTAAGTAAGACAAGGCTGTAACGGCGCTTTCTTTCATTACTTCACCAAGGTTGCCGGTTAAGCGCAACTCGGGTTTGCCGTCGCTTAAAGCCGCTTCAATAAAAAGGATATCACCGCCAACGTATGTGTAAGCAAGGCCAACGGCTACACCGGGAATGGTTGCCTGTTTATAGAGTTCGTTGCTGAAACGTGATTTGCCTAATATCTTTTCAATGTCTTCTGTTGTCAGTACAGGTTTAATGGCGCCGTTCATGGCAAGTTCTTTTGCCTGGAAACGCATGATGGCCGCAAGATGCCGGTCGAGTTCGCGAACGCCGCTTTCCCTTGTATAATCCTGGATAATCTTTTCTAAAATCTTGTCGCTAATCTTAAACTTCGACGACTTCAATCCATGCGCCTCTACTTGTTTTGGAATGAGGTGACGCTTGGCAATTTCAATCTTTTCTTCCACGGCATAGCCGCTTAATTCGATAATCTCCAAACGATCGCGAAGTGCGGGCTGAATGGTTTGCAAATTGTTGGCGGTGGCAATGAAAAGCACCTTGCTCAAATCGTATTCAAGCTCTAAATAATTGTCGTAAAAGGAATGGTTTTGTTCCGGGTCCAACACTTCCAGCAAGGCGCTGCTTGGATCGCCGCGAAAATCGCTTCCCACCTTGTCAACTTCATCCAGAATCATCACAGGATTTGATGATTTTATCTTGCGGATGTTTTGCACAATTCTTCCCGGCATGGCGCCGATGTATGTTTTGCGGTGGCCGCGAATTTCACTTTCGTCGTGAATGCCGCCCAAGCTCAAACGCACATATTTTCTGCCGATGGCATTTGCAATGCTCCGGCCCAACGAAGTTTTGCCAATGCCCGGCGGACCGTAAAAACAAAGAATGGGACTTTTCATGTCGCCCTTTAATTTCAGTACGGCCAGGTATTCCAAAATCCGCTCTTTGATTTTGTCCATGCCGTAATGATCGGCGTCCAAAATTTCTTTTGCTTTTTTCAGGTCGTAAACGTCCTCGGTGTAATCTTCCCAAGGCAAGTCAAGCATCAGGTCAAGATGATTGTACACCACCGAATAATCCGGTGTGCTTGGATGCATCCGTTCCAGCTTTTCTATGCCTTTTTTGAATGATTCTCTTGCGGCTTCGGGCCATTTTTTTGCTTCGGCACGCTTCTGCAATTCCTTTACTTCACGTTCGTTCGGATCGCCGCCCAATTCTTCCTTGATACTTTTTAATTGCTGCTGCAAAAAATATTCGCGTTGCTGCTTGTCTATTTCGGTGCGGGTCTTGTTTGTGACTTTGTTTTTGAGTTCGGCAAACTGCAATTCTTTTTGCAAAAACTGCATCAACAACTCGGCTCTTTCGCGCAAGTTGTTTAGTTGAAGGAGTTGCTGTTTTTCTTTGATGTCAATGGTTAGATTGCTGGAAACGAAATGAATCAGGAAGGATGCGTTTTCGATGTTGCGCAAAATTACCGATGCTTCGCTGGGAATGTTTGGCGATAGCTGAATGATTTCGGTAGCTATATCTTTTATGTTGGCAACGTAGGCTTCAAAATCAGGATCAGTTGGCGCTTCGTCTTCGATGACAGCTGAAATCTTTGCCTTGAAATAAGGCTCCTCGCTAATGATGGCATCTACAGCAAAACGCGTTTTGCCCTGGATGATGATAGTCGTGCCACCGTCGGGCATTTTTATTTGCTTAATGATGCGGGCTACGGTTCCGATGTGCTCCAAATCTTTTGCCTGCGGGTCTTCTACCGTGCTGTCTTTTTGCGCAATGACGCCTATAAGTTTGGCGCCTTTGTAGGCTTCGTTTACGGCTTTGATGCTTTTGTCTCTTCCAACCGTTATCGGTAAAACAACGCCTGGAAATAATACCGTGTTGCGCAATGGCAACAAGGAAATTTCTTCGGGCAGTTCAATCTTTTCGTTTATATCGGCATCGTTTTCATGTATGGGCATGATGGGCAAAAAATCCATCTCTTCTTCCGGCTTAAATAATAGGCTCATGAACAAAGTTTAAATTTCAACAGAGCCTGCGAAAGTACAAAAGGAACAGGGACGGTCAACCACGAAACAAAGAGTCGTCTTTGTTGACGGCTCTTTGTTTGAATTTCAACGAAACCGGGTTTTTATTGCCGCTTCCAAAGGCTATCGTTTGCCTTACAAATGGCAATAAAACACTCAGAGTTTTGAAAAGTTTTTTACGTCTATTAACGTACCGTTTCCGTTTCGGATGTACAGGTAGTACGCACCTGCACGCAGGCCTGACGTATTCAACTTTAATTCCTGCGAAGCATTGCTTGTGCTAAACTCATGATAGCCGGCTACCTGTCCGGAAAGCGTTACGATCTGAATTTGATAGCGGCCACTTGCCAGCCCGTTTAATTTTAATTGCAGGCTTTCGTTGACAGGGTTTGGATAGAGCGTAACGTTGCTTTCGTTGGCGTAAATTACTTGTACAGTTTTGCTGTACTGCACTCCTCCAAGACTGACGGCTTTGATGCGGTAAAAATTCGCACCTCTAACCGGACTGGCGTCCGTTGCATAATGCGTTTCTCCTTTTTCTACTGTCTTGAATACCGGCATAAATGAAATCCCGTCCGTTGCTCGTTCCACCTCGAAATAAAGATGATCTGGACCGGTTGATGCCTCCCATTTTATAGCGACCTGATTACCGGCTTTTGTTGCTCTTACATCGGTGAAATTTACCGGCAAAATCACCAGCGGCACCGTTGATTTAATAACCTGAATATCGTCAAGAAAAAATCCTTCATCGGTTCCGCTTGCATCCGATGTAAATTCAAAACGCAACTTAACCGTCGCTGAGCTCAATACGTTTTTTAAATCAACGGTTTCTTTTACCCAATAATCCTGGTAGCCAGTCAGGGCCGGGTTACCGCCTAATGTTCCTTTGGATTCCATTACCGTATGCACACCGGATAATGGCGTGTATGTGGCGTTGCCTTTGGTTCCTGTCGTGTACTGAATTTGCAGTTTGTCATAGCCGTTTTGCGAACGGTAACGGGTCCAGAAAGTCAAATATGCAGCCGTTGCGTTTGACAAGTCAAGGGCTGATGCTGTAGTGATGGTTGATGTGACGTTGTTGCCATACGTTGTGCCCGGCGATTGGCTCAACGAATGTGTTCCGTTGAACGCAGAAGCGGATGTATAACCCCATGAGGAACTTGCCCAGCTCGTACTTAAACTGCTGCCTTCCATGTCATCGCTGAGAATAACAGTTGGGTTGTAAAACTTAACCAGGGTATCGAGTTTAGTAATGCCGCCTGTTTCGGTTTTTACCACAAACTTTATTCGTTGCCCGTTCGCAATGTTGGAATACATGGTGTAATTGATGCTGACCGTGGCAGTGCCCAAATAATTTGGCAAAGAAGAAACCGTTGCCGGTGCGCCTACCGATGAAAGATTCTCCAAGGGTATCACCGTAACCTTTACCGAAGAATCCACGCGGCCAATGCGGCGCAAAAGAAAATCGAGTGTGCCCGTCTTGCTGGTAAGAGCGATTGTGGTTTTGTCATCAACATCCACATAGGCACCACCAAAAAGTGCGGCCTGCAGATTGCCGAAAAAAACGTCTTTGCAATAGGTGATGATGTTGCTTGATGCGGGCCAGAACGTATTCAACCCCAAACCGACTTCAGGACTAACGGCATAAACAGGTGAACGCAAATTCAGGTCCCCGGCCATGAACCAATCGTCGGAAGAACCGTTAGCCGTATAACCTACCGTTTCGGGCGGTGTGCCAACCTCGTAAAAGTCATAGCGTGTTCCCATGGCGCCGGTGGTTTTTATAATGGCGGAATCAGTGCCCGACAAAGTGCCGGTTGGCACGCAGTAGCCGTGAATCCAATAACCACCATAAGCATGATAATTCACAGCAAATTGAAAATTGTGGAGTTTGAGATAGTCGCGCATCAACTGCGTTTCCATTGCCTGAAAGGCATAATCGCCGTGATAATTATCGTCTGTCGTAACATCCGATGAACCGTTGTTCGGATAGTCGAAACCGTAGCCATAGTTTCGGTTTAGGTCCTGGCCAAAACTGCCATCTGAATTGGGTTGACGGTTTTTCCGCCACAAGCCTCCACCTGCTGGATTGGTGGTTTGGTTGTACACATAACCATCGGGATTTAAACACGGAATAAAAACAAGTTGCCGGTTGTCGACAATTTCTTTTATGCGGTCATTGGTTGCGTAATTCTCCAGCAAATACTGCATGAAAAAAATCAGGTTCTCCATGCCCAAAGGTTCGCGTGCATGGTGCATGCCGGTAAACAAAACTTCCGGCTCGTTTTCGTTTGTATTAACGTTATCGGAGATGGTTAGTGCCCATATGGCCCGGTTTTCATACGTGTGGCCAATGGAGTCGAGTTTGGCAAGCGCGGGATAGTTTAGCACCATACTGTCCAACTCTTTTTTCATCTGGGCAAAAGTTAAATAGCCGCCCATTGAACCTGAGTTGAAAGCCGCAGGCGTTACGACCGTGCTTGCAAATGATTTATCCGCTGTGCTAAAAAGAAGTCTTTGGGCAGCGTTTGTATTGTTCTGACTGTTGTCATTTTTGAAAAACTCATCGGGTTTATTTCGTCTTATAAAATCCGCTTCTTCGTCTTCAATCGTTGTTTCGTAGCGAATACCCGATGCGGCAAGTTTTTGTATTTCGGCTGCGTTTAGCGTTGTGATCATCGTTTCTCCTGACGCATTATAGTAAGCGTGATCAATGCCAACCCCGGCTTTCTGCAAAAGGGAAACTTCTTTCTTCGGTACAAAAATTTTTACCTGGCTATACTTGGTTTTTGGTTGCGAGTACGCGGGATTGAGCGCAAGACAGGCGCACAAAATACTGACGACGCGAAATAGTTTCATAGGACATAAACGGTTTAAACAGGAATTGGAAAAAGAACAGAGACGTGTTGGTTTTGGTTATACTTTATACTGTTTTGCGAAAAGCATTGCACGGTGTTATACCAACCACCAGCCTTGCGCAAATATTTTTACCTTTTGCGTCACAGGCTGGTGGTTGACACCGGGCCGTTTTATCGTTTAATCAATAATTCTGTTGTTGTAGAAGATGATGCGTTTTGAAGGCGCATCCAATAAACGCCTTTTGGCAGCGAAGACAAATCCAGGTTTTGCCGGTTCTCACCAGCGACCAACGTCACATTTTTATACCAAACGCTTCGGCCACTGGCATCAAAAAATTGCAAAGTTGTATTGCCGGGCGTTTCCGTGGTTATGGTTACAGCAACAAATGAAGAAGCGGGATTGGGCGTAAGCCGAATGTTGTTTCGGTCCGTCGCCTGCAATTTTTGAATGTTGCTAAAAGCGGCTGTGCCTTTCGCTGCAATTTGCAACCGGTAGTAAACCGTGCCTTCCAACAAATAGGGGTCATCAAATACATAGGTTTTTGCCGCCCCGTTAACGGCTACAGTTTGGGTGTAAACGTTGTACCATTTCATTGCGTCGGTGCTGCGCTGAACGGTGTATTCTGTTCCGGCTTCCTCGTTGGCTATTTGCCAGCTTGTATGCGCTTTGCCCGATTTGTTTACGGCATTAAAAGTTACCAGTGATGTGGCCAATGGATTTATTGACACAGGCAAACGGTAGTCTTCCACTTCGCCATCGCCAAAAAAGCCGGTTGCGTTCGATGTGGTCATGCCGTTCGCCGTTGGTGCGATGCGCACACGGATGTATGTGTACTGGCCGGCTGTTAAGCTCGAAGAAATCCCACTCCACGTAATGAAGATTGTTTTCGGCGTGGCGCTGCTCGACAAGGTGTCTATCATCTTGCCTTCGCCCGGGTCAAAAACCCCGTTGTTGTTAAAATCAACCCAGGCACAAATGGTCGCCGTCGAACCTGTGTTGTTTAAATACTTTACCGAACAATAATAAGACCCTGAAGAGGGATTTACTAAGCTTCCCGAAACCATCCCATCATCGTAGTTGTCAGAATTTGCCAAAGCCGTTTGTCCGCGTGTGACCCATTCGTTACTGCTGCTTGTGCCGAGGTAAAGAAGTGAGCTGATTTCATGCATTGCGGGATCGCTACCCACCGGGTCGTAGCTTGCGGGTGCGTCGCCAAAGTCCACTTTTGGTTTGAACGCTTCCCCGGCATCGCCGTATCGGGCCAATATGTTTGTTCCATTTAACGTTAGTGTTTTTTGCGCGGCCGTGTTAACCGTTCCGTCACCGTTGTAAGGAATGACAACGCCTGTGGAAGGAGCGCCGCCTGAATTACCGAGGGAATACAGTTGGTTGTTCCAGTCGATAGCCATTTGCTTCGGTGTATTGGAACCGGTTGGCGAGTACACCGCTATCATGTTTTTTGTGTAGAGGTCTTGGTGGTAATAATTTTCAAAAGTGGCCTTTGAATCAAAATCATACAGCACACCATTCGTTACGCCCAAGTCACCCCAATCATGTTTCGATCCGTCAGTCGCAAAAACCTGGCTTGCTGCCTTTGGCGTATAAGTTGTGTTAGTAAAATCAATTCGCCAAAGCAAACTTTTAGTTGCGTTGGTACCGCCGGCTACGTCAACGCCAAGGTAGAGCGAGCTGTCGTAAAACGAAGCGCCGCCAATTTCCACGCCTACGTCAAAGGTTGGCAGCCAGGCCGTCACGTCGTTGATGGCAACGCCAAATGTGTCCATGTCATAATTGTAACGATAAACACTTTTATTCGCTGCGTTGGTTGTACCACCACTCCCGGTCGCATCATGCACATAATACACGTAATGTTTTACGGGATCGTATCCAAGCGAGTTTAAGGAAGTAGCACCGGGGTCCGTAAACAGAAGCTTCGATTTGCCGGTTACGGGGTCAACGTAATACACGCTGTTATCAACAACAGTAAGTACATAACCGGCTTGATTGGTGTAAGGTTTAGACGGCGCAAAATAATTGGTAGCGAAAGTGCCCGGCGAACAGGCTGAAATATCTGATAACCAAAATTCGCCATTTTCCTTTCCGTTCTTTGTTCCCGTTTGCGTCACAACAATGCTAAAACTGGTAACAGTGCCAGTGATGTTTACATTCAAAGTACCGTCTGTGGAAGATGTGGCAACGGCCGTCGTTGCCGCTGCTGTGGCGGAAGCGGAGACTGTACCGTTACCGGCAAGTGTGAGATCGGTGGTGGCACCAATGCTTGCGAGTGTTACAATGCTGCCTGTATTGGTGGTGATGGTGACTTTTTGGTTATAGTCAATATCGAAGAGCGAAAATTTTACGTTGTCAACACTTTTTTGAAACGAAACGGTGATGGTTCCGTCGCCCAGAAAATGAATATCATTTCCGAAGCCAAAAGCGCCTGTTTCTGCCGTATTGTTTCCGTCTTCGCCTGTTGCGTTAGATCCGGTATAATTATGCGTTACCGTCATTATCTGCGTGCCGAAAGCAAAATTTTGTGTTTGTGATCTTGTTAAATCGGTATATGGCGAAAGGCCAGCGGATGGAAAGAATTGCAGGTAATCCCAATTGACAGCGCAATTGGTGTAACCCGCTCCGCACTGCGAAAAGGACCCATGGAAAAGTAAGATTACAGTAAAGCTTAAGAGTAAAAATTTTTTCATAGGGTAAATTGAATTGAGAAAATATTCCCTTGTAAAATTCTTTACCCTTGAAGATGCGCGAAGGCCGGAAACAAATATTCGGCACGGCTTCAGAGGGTATTGGAATTTCCGAGGCAAATAAAGAATACAAAAACAAACGAACCAAGTGTTTTCACCTATTTATTTTTTTGAAAAACACATATTCGTAATTGTACGGTTGAAGCTTATAAAAAAGATGAAAACCTTACTTGGTTTTGCATCGTAAATCTTCGCAAAAGACATTTTTCATATAACAGTTGCAAAAAAAATCCCCTCGCGAACGAAGGGATATAAAATGCAAAAAAGATGTTTACAGTCCTAAGCCAAGCGACAATTGAAAGCCCTGGCTTTTCCATTTGTCTTTGTTGTCAATGTCGTTGATGTTGTTCAAACCAACCACGTAACGGCCGTTCAATTTAATCTTGCCCAAACTGATTTGCGCACCGCCAAGCATGGAGAAATCGCCTTTCTTAAAAGCGTCTTCGCCGTTCTGCAATAAGTTCTTGTTGTGATCCATTAACACGCTGAACATTGGCCCGGCTTGCAGCGAAAGCAACGAACCCAATTTGTAGTTCAGCAGCAGCGGAATGGACAAATAGTTCAGCTTGACGTCAGTAGCGCCGCTCAAAGCGTTTTGATAAATGTGGTTAAAGCTGCTGTCTGTTTTTGTTTGGTACTGGTTAAACAAAACTTCGGGCTGAATGCTAAAGCGGCCACCGATGCCGATATTGGCAAAGCCACCAAGATGATAACCGTATTTGAATTCATCATTAAACGATTTGCCGTCTATTTTAATGATGTTGGCGCCGGCTTTTAGGCCTATGCTGAATTGCGCCATTGAGGCTTGTGCAAGAAAAAGAAAAAGAACAAAGGCGGATAACTTGAATTTCATAAACGGGAGTTTTTTTCAGATTTCCAAGTATGATGCCGCATCTTGTTAACTAATCCGAAATCTTTAAAACACTACACCTGTATTAACGAGGAAAGCTGTAGTGAAATTGTTGGACGTGGCAGGAAAGTAATAATCGAACATGACTTGTGGCTGAATGAAGAATTTGCCTTTTGCGTACTCGGCTTTAAAGAAGGCCGTTAAAGAAATGGGCTGAAAATAAACGTTGTTGTCGAAGGCGACGTTTTCTGTGTTGTATAAAATACTGTTGCCTGTGCGCCGCACGGTAGCGTAGGTATTGCTTGTTTGATTAAAACCAAATTGCTGCGAGCCGCTGATGAATGAAAACTGAGGCGTCAGCCGAATGTAGTCGCTGGCCAGCACGTTAAGAAAATAAAAGTCGTGGCGTACCGAAGTCACAAGATTGACATCAATAACCTTTTCATTTGTATTGATGCGGGTAAATCCTCTTTGTGCAAGGTTGATGTTTTGAATCTTTTCTTCTACCTCTTTAAAATTGGCGCGGCTGCCCCAACCGTAGCTAAATCCTGCCGAAGGTTTAAACCAAAGCTTGCGGTAAGTGAAGTAAGCGTAAGCTTCGTTTTGCAAAGGCGAAGTATAGAACGGCAAACTTTTCTTTGTAACGTAATGCGTTAACGAAAGACCTGTGATAAAGGCTTTGTTTTTTTGAAAGTCGTATGAACCGGTTACCGAAAACTGGTAAGGATTCAGGCCCGTTCCGTCGTTAACAACCGAGGCGCCAGCGCCGATGCCGTAGCCCGCTTTGTCGTAATAGCCAGCGGATGGCGAATACATAAATCGCCGCCGGGTTTCGGAACGGTTATCCTTTGTTTCAAAGGCAAGAAAACTTTGTCCAAATGAAACATTAACCAATGTAAAACTGTGCGGTGAGGTTAAGGAATCAATCAGTTTATCCAGTTCACTAAAAAGTTCATCGTAGTCGGTAAAGGTTGTATCAACGGCAAGCGAATCTTTTCCCTTTTGCGCAAAACAAAAAGTTGCCAGACAAAAGCCCAATATGGTGAATGAAAGCTTCCGAAGCATTGCGCTGATTTTGGTTTTTCAGAGTGATAAACAAGCTTGTTGACGGACAAGATAGAGCAAAGTTTAAACATGTCAAACGTGAGAAGTGAAACGTGAAACTCTAGAGTCTTTACTTAAAGTTCACTGCGGTTTCACTTCACACGTCTGTCGTCTTATCCCAGTTCCAACAGGGTAATCTCTGGTAAGATTCCTACGCGGCCCGGATAGCCGATGAAACCGTAACCACGGTTTACGTAAATCACCTGTTTCCCTTCGCGATAAAGGCCCGCCCATTGGCGGTAAACGTACTGCACCGGGCTCCAGCGGAAGCCCGGTATTTCAACGCCAAATTGAAAGCCGTGCGTATGTCCGGCCAATGTTAAATCTATGTCGCCAAACTTGGGCCGTACTTCCGCGTCCCAATGCGTCGGATCGTGGCTCATTAAAATTTTAAAGGGATATTTTTCGGCGCCTGCGTAGGCTTTTGTAAGGTTTCCGTAGCGGGCAAAATTTTTCAAAGCACTCCAGTTTTGTATGCCGATCAATGCAATCTCCTCTCCGTTTTTTTGTAGCGGTACGTGTTCGTCGAGCAGCAGTCGCCAGCCAAGTTTTGCGTGCACGTCTTTTAGCTTTTCAAGGTTGTTGCGTTTTTGTTCGGCACTGTCCCACGAAGTGTAATCGCCGTAATCGTGGTTGCCGAAAATGGAATAAACACCCATGGGTGCGCTGAGTTTGTTGAACACCTCCATGTAAGGCAGCATTTCTTCGTATTTGTTGTTCACCAGATCGCCGGTAAACAAAATAAGATCGGGTTTCAGCGCCATGATTTTCTCTACACCTTTTCGTACGGCGTCTGTATCGGTGAAGCTTCCGGAGTGAATGTCGGAAATCTGCACAATGCGCAAACCTTTGAACGCTTCAGGAAGGTTGGGAAAAGAAAGCGGTACTCGTTTTACTTTATAATTGTATTTGTTGGTAAAACCGTAAATAAGTGACGTAAACAAGCTTCCGCCCACTGCAATGCCCAACCAGCTTAAAAAAAGCGACCGGCTGATTTCGGGACTGGATTGTACACCACCGGCTTCTACGTTCTGAAAAAAAATCTTTCCCCACAGCCACTGAATGCCGCGCCGAATATCGTCAATCAAAAAAAAGATGGCCGCGAACAATTTCAGGATAAACAATCCCACCAACACCGCGAACACGGTGCTGCGCAAGCCTTTTTGAAGATTATCAAGGTTGAGGTAGGGCAATAAAAAAAGAAGGACAATTACGAGAACGGAAACCACCCAATAAGTAACGCTGACAATGCCTTTGGTGCGTGGGGCGGCACCGTGCATCAGAAACTTTACAATTTGAAAAACATAAATGTCAAGGCCAATCATGAAGGCGGCAAACAAAAGCCAGAAGGGTGAACTGCGCATGACGCAAATCTATAATAAGGTAAAACCGTGGGTGAATCTTTAACAACACCGCTTTGTGCCCTCATTCACTGTATTTTTGCGCACACCGTAAAACACGGCAGAAATCTATGGGCAGAATTATTGGCGTGGCCAATCAAAAAGGCGGAGTTGGAAAAACCACGACGGCGATTAACCTGGCGGCAAGTTTTGCCGTGCTTGAATACAAGACTTTGCTGGTGGATGCAGATCCGCAGGCCAACAGCACCACGGGCGTTGGCTTCGACTTGCAAAACGTAACGCAAAGCCTTTACGATTGCATGGTGAACAATGCCGAAGCAAAAGACGTGGTGTTGAAGACCGACATTCCAAACCTCGACCTCATTCCTTCGCACATTGATTTGGTGGGAGCCGAAATCGAAATGATCAATTATCCCAATCGTGAAGCTGTTTTAAAAAATCTTCTCGATGCGATAAGGGACAATTATGATTTCATCATCGTGGATTGTTCGCCATCGCTTGGATTGATTACAGTGAACGCATTAACCGCCGCCGACTCGGTAATTGTTCCGGTGCAATGCGAATTTTTTGCGCTGGAAGGTTTGGGAAAGTTGTTGAACACTATCAAAATTGTGCAAAGCCGTTTAAATACTGCCTTGCTTATTGAAGGCATTTTGATGACGATGTACGACGGCCGTTTGCGCCTTTGCAACCAGGTGGTGGCCGAAGTTCGCCGCCATTTTGAAGACATTGTTTTTACCACCATCATTCACCGCAATTCAAGGCTGAGCGAAGCGCCATCGTTTGGCAAGCCTGTAATTCTTTACGACGCCAACAGCAAAGGAGCCATGAATTATTTGAACCTCGCCAAAGAGATTCTGCAGAAAAATAATCTCACCAAAATTCCTCAGGAAGAGCGAACGATTGAAATGTAGGAAATAGCCGAATGCGTCGCTGCTGTTTCGCGGCGGCAGTTTCTAGCTCATCGAATTTTATCGTTTTCCTTGCAAACGGCTTTGTATTGTTGTGTCCCGAAGCCGCGTTTGAACAATTAACTTTGCGCTTTCAACTTTGATTTTTTTAATGAAGAACATGACCGCACCGAAACAAAATAAAGACGCACTGGGAAAAGGAATCCGTTCCCTTCTGCAAAACATCAATACCGATTTAAAAAACACCGAAGGTGCGCTAAAGCCACAAGTGGTGGAAGCCGCTACGGGCTCGCTCCGCATACCGGTTGAAAACATTGAAACCAATCCCAAGCAGCCGCGAAAAGATTTTGATGAAACGGCTTTGCAGGAATTGGCCCAATCCATCAAACTGCACGACATCATTCAGCCCATTACGGTTTCAAAACTTCACACCAACAAATACCGGCTCATTTCCGGCGAAAGAAGATGGCGGGCCGCAAAACTTGCAGGCTTAAAAGACATTCCGGCTTTTGTGCGGCAGGCCAACGACCAGGAGCTATTGGAACTTGCCTTGCTGGAAAACCTGCAACGCGAAGACCTGAACGCGATGGAAATTGCGCTCAGCTACAAGCGCATGATGGAAGAACTTGCCCACACGCAGGAGCAGGTGGCCGAACGCATGGGCAAAGACCGCAGCACCGTTACCAACTACATTCGGTTGCTTAAACTCCCGCCCGATATTCAAATTGCGGTGCGTGCCGGCGAAATCAGCATGGGACACGCAAGGGCGTTAATTAACGTGGACACCATTGACAAGCAGCTTTACATTTTCGACGAGATAAAAACAAAAGGACTTTCGGTGCGGCAAACCGAGAACCTTGTTCGCAACATTTACCGCGAAAAAGAGGAAAAGAAAAATACCGAAACGCTTCCTCCGGCTTATAAAAAGGTAGAAGACAAACTCGCTTCACACTTCAGCACAAAAGTGAAAATGCGGCACGGCAAAGACGGCAGCGGCAGCATCACCTTTGAATATTATTCGCTGGAAGAAATGAACAAATTGCTTGACCAAATGGACGTGACGATTGAATAAGAACGGCAGACATACGGTCTTTTTTCTTTTCTTTCTACTCCTCTCCTGTTGCTGTTTTTCGCAGCAGGACACAACGAAAAAAGCAATTCCTGCCGACAGCCTGGTGAAAAAATCGGCTCCGATTGCTGACAATGTAAAAGCCGATTCGGTGCGTAAGGCTTTTGTTCCAAAAAAGGCAACCCTGCGTTCATTGATGGTGCCCGGCTGGGGACAGATTTACAACAAAAAATACTGGAAGGTTCCCATCGTTTACGGCGCTTTGGGCACAGCAGCCGGCATCTTTGTTTACAACCTGAAAAACTACCGCGAAATTCGTTTTGCCTATGCCGCAAAATACAAGGCAGCGCTGCCCAGTGCCACCCACGCCGATACGGTAGCGCTTGCCAGCATTAAACCTTACCTGGTTCCCTTTGATTTGAATTCTCTTCGTACGTATCGCGATGAGTTTCGCAGCAATATTGATTACTCCGTTTTGGCCTTTCTTCTTCTTTGGGGATTGCAGGTTGCCGATGCTACTGTAGATGCGCATCTAAAGTTGTTTGATGTAAGCCCCAACCTGAGTCTCAAGTTTAAATTCGGGCCAAGCCAAATGGCAGGAACAACGGGTGCAAGCCTGGTGCTGGCTTTTAAATAAGTTGACCGGGAACTTCCTCTCTAAGAAAAATTCTTTTTGTCTTCGCTTTAATTCATGTAATTCGTGCACTAAAATTCGTGTTTACATGAACATTGCATTAATCGGTTACGGCAAGATGGGGCACATGATTGAAGAAATTGCTTTGCAACGCGGCCATCAAATTGTTTTAAAGATCAACATCGAAAACCTTGAGGATTTTACAAAAGAGAATCTCTCCAAAGCCGATGTGGCCATCGAATTTACTAGCCCCGACAGTGCGTTTGAAAACGTAAAAGGTTGCCTTGATTTTGGTTTGCCAGTCGTCAGTGGTTCCACTGGCTGGAATGCAAAACTGAACGAAGCAAAAGACCTTTGTCTTCAACAGAACGGCAGCTTTTTGCACACGAGTAATTTCAGCGTCGGCGTCAATATTTTTTTCCAGGTGAATAAATTCCTGGCAAAACTGATGGCTTCACAGCCCGGTTATGAGGTAAGCTTAAAGGAGATTCATCACACGCAAAAAAGAGACGCCCCCAGCGGAACGGCGGTGACGTTGGCCGAAGGCATTTTGGAAAATATTGGCCGTAAAAAAATATGGGTAAATCACCAAGCTCAAAGCAAAGACGAACTCTCCATTATCAGCGAACGCGTTGATCCGGTACCCGGCACGCACTACGTAAAATATACTTCGGAAGTTGACGACATTGAAATCATTCATACGGCGCACAACCGCAAAGGCTTTGCGCTAGGCGCAGTGCTGGCAGCCGAATTTGTCGCCGGGAAAAAAGGCGTTTTTACAATGGACGATGTGTTGAATTTAACGGCGCAAAATCCTGTCTAAGACGGAAGTCTTTTGTAAGGTATTCGCCGCTACGTTGGTCTTTTAACGGACGCATAAATCTTTAATCAGGAAAATCATTTAAGAACAATGCCGGCCAGGGGCGGCAGCTTCACTTTGATTTTGTATCGCGTTTGTTCTCCGTCCAAGGCTTCACATTCTATCGTTTCGTTTTTGTAGTCGCCCGTTCCCCAAAAACGTTCGTCGTCCGAGTTAAAAACCTCTTTCGTGTATTTGCGACCAACGTTTATTTCCCAGGCTTCTTTCGGAATTGGGTTTAGGTTCAGCACAATCAATAAATCATCGTCCTTTTCTTTTCCCATGCGGCGGTAAACAAGCACGCAATCATCGCGGTGGTTCAGGTCCACCCATTCAAAGCCGTAGATGTTGAATTGGTTTATGTAAAGCGCCTCTTCGCTCCTTAGAACTTCGTTCAGGGCTTTTACGCAGGCCTGTAATTTTTTGTGTGGTTCAAACTGCAACAAGTACCAACCGATTTCACCCTTATAATTCCATTCAGTTGTTTGACCAAACTCGCCACCCATGAAAAGCAACTTGGCGCCGGGATGCGTCCACATGTAAGTATAAAGGGCTCGTAAGTTGGCAAACTTCTGCCACTCGTCGCCGGGCATTTTGTAAAGCATGGGGCTTTTACCATGCACCACTTCATCGTGGCTTAAGGGCAGCATGAAATTCTCGTCGTTATAATACACCATGCTAAACGTAATCTTGTTTTGGTGCTGGCTGCGAAAAAGCGGATCAATTTTAAAATAATCCAGCGTGTCGTGCATCCAGCCCATCATCCATTTCATGCCAAAGCCAAGTCCGCCCATAAAGGTTGGCTTTGAAATGCCCGGCCAGTCTGTAGCTTCTTCGGCAATCGTTTGCACATCGGGAAAATCTCGATAAATGGTTTCGTTTAAATCTTTGATGAACGCAATGGCTTCCAGGTTTCCGTTACCGCCGAATTCGTTCGGTTCCCATTCACCTTCTTCGCGTGAGTAATCAAGGCGAAGAATGGACGAAACGGCATCAACCCTTATGCCGTCAATGTGAAAAATCTCGAACCAGAAACGGGCTGAAGAAATGAGAAAGGATTTTACCTCGCCGCGTTTGTAATTGAAAATGTAAGAATTCCAATCGGGATGGAAGCCTTTGCGCATGTCGGCGTATTCGTAAGTATGCGTGCCGTCGAACATGAACAAGCCGTGCGCATCGTAAGGGAAATGCGAAGGCACCCAATCGAGAATCACACCGATATTATTCTGGTGCAATTCATCAATCAGCCGCATCAGTCCTTCGGGTTCGCCAAAGCGTGAGGTAGCGGCAAAGTATCCCGTACCCTGGTAACCCCAACTCCCGTCGAAAGGATGTTCTATCACCGGCATAAACTCCACATGCGTAAAGCCCATCTCTTTTATGTAAGGCACAAGCCGTTCCCTGATTTCATCGTAAGTGTTGTACTTTTCTTCGTCAAAAGCATCGGGCCGCATCCAACTTGCAAGGTGCAGTTCGTAAACGCTCCACGGCGCATCCAGTGCGTTGTTCTTTTTGCGGTTCTGCATCCACTCATCATCCTTCCAGTCGTACTGCAGGTTCCAGGTAATGCTCGATGTTCGCGGACGCTGTTCCCAATAATTCGCAAACGGATCTCCCTTTACGACATTCCTTCCTTCAAAACCGGTGATGTGATACTTGTACAACTCGCCTTTTGCAAGGCCGGGAATAAAGCCTTCCCAGACGCCGCTGTTGTCCCAACGCGGTTGCAAAGGATGTGCGGCAGCGTCCCAATTATTAAAGTTGCCAATGACTGAAACATAAGTGGCATTGGGCGCCCAAACACAGAAATAATAGCCGTCGCGGTCGAGTACCGTCATGCGTTTGGAACCGAATTTTTTATAGAGTGAATAATGTGTTCCCTGCTGAAAATTGTGTACGTCATCGTCGTATAAAACGGAGTAGTTCCAAACCGGCTTTTGCGTGTCCACAAAATTTTTGTCTTCGTAGCGTTCGGGGCTGTTATTTTTTTCGCTGTCGTTTATGGAATCTTCTTTCTCTGTCGTCATAGCATGAATTTTTTACCGTTTGCATAAAGTTAACAACCTGCGTGCTGATTCCTTTCTAAATTGACAAACCAATTACCAACACATGAGAACACTGCTCATCGTCCTCGTGCTGCTTTGCACCCAAAACCTTTTCGCACAAAATGTCTCGTTAACCGGCAACGTTAAAGACACTGCTGATAAAAAAAGCCTGCCGAATGCTGTTGTTTCCCTGCTTAAAAAAGATTCCACGCTTTACAAATTCACCCGCAGCGACAAGAGCGGAAATTTTTTCCTGCATGATGTGATGCCTGGCACTTATCGTTTGCTGGTGACCTATCCAAAGTTTGCCGATTTCTTCGACGACATAACGGTAAAGGCCGAAGCCACTGATTTGGGTACTGTAGCGCTTACGCAAAAGGCGCAACTGCTGCAAGCCGTTATTATTCGAAGTGCCGGCGCGGTGCGCATCAAAGGCGACACCACAGAATTTATAGCCGACAGCTTTCGCGTTCGCGAAGGTGCCACGGTGGAAGAATTGCTGAAAAAACTTCCTGGCTTCCAGGTGAACAGCAAAGGCGAGATTACCGCGCAGGGGCAACGGGTGCAAAAAGTATTGGTGGACGGCGAAGAATTTTTTGGCGACGATCCCACGCTGGCAACGAAAAATATTTCGGCAAGAGCGGTTGATAAAGTCCAATTGTTTGATACCAAGAACGATCAACAAGCCGCTACCGGCGTTACCCGCGGCGATGAGGGCAAAACGGTAAATATTAAATTAAAAGAAGACCAGAAAAAAGGCGGCTTTGGCCGATACTGGGTGGCCAGTAATTTCAAAAACTACCACGATGCCAACTTGCTTTATAACCGGTTTGTGGGCAAGAAAAAAATCTCTGCTTACGCAACAAAAAGCAACACCACAACCGGCAGTTTAAATTGGGAAGATCAACGCAAGCTTGGACTGGACAATGATTTTGAATTTGACGAAGCCGGTGGCTTTTATGTGAGCTTCGGCACTTCGGATGAATTCAATAACTGGACGCTGCGCGGATTGCCCGATGCTTATACGGCCGGCGGCCTGTTCAGCAACAAATGGGCTGCCGACCAGCAAAGCGTGAACGGTTCTTATCGCTACAACCGGCTTGGTACAAAAAACATTGGCAGCACCGTTACACAAAACATTTTGCCCGACACGCTTTTTTATACCAATCAATACACCACCTCTCAAAACCTGAACCAGCAACACGCTGTAAACGGCAAATGGGAATGGAAGATTGACACGTTCAGCACATTGAAATTTTCGACGGCTTCGCTGCGCAAAACATCGCAGTACGAAAACACAACCAATACCGAGTCGTTGTCAGAAGAGAAAGCCTTCGTGAATACAGGAACACGAACAACCGATGGCGAAAACACCAAGTTGCAAAGCGACAATGCCCTTCAGTACAAGCGGACATTTAAAAAGCAAGGACGCTTACTCACGGCGCAATTGCGGTTTAATTATGTAGAAGATGATCAGAACTTTTTCCTGCGTTACAACAACAAGTTTTACAAAGGCAGCCTTATTGATTCGGTTGAAAATGCCGATCAGCAAAAAATAAATTTCGGCCACTCAAACACACTGGGCGCAAAGCTTAGCTACATTGAACCGCTGGGAACAAAATGGTTGCTGGTGGGCGATTACAGTTACAACCACAACGCCGCCACAAGCAATCAAAATACATACGACCGTGATGCATCGGGCAAATACGTTAACCGCAATGCTTATTACAGCAACAGTTTTGACATGGAAGCGCAGAATCACAGCGGCGGATTGATGGGGCGTTACAAATCAAAGAAAGTACAATTGGCCATCGGCAACCGCCTGTCAGCGGTGCAATTAAACCTGCTGAACGGGGACAACGGCCAAAAAACGCATTATAACTTTCTGAACCTTCGTCCGCAAGCAAACTTCCGCTATAATTTTCAGCAAAATACGGGCATCAGCATTAATTACAACGGCAGTACGGTGCAACCTTCGCTAACCCAATTGCAGCCGCTGCGCAACAACCTCGATCCGTTGAATTTGTTCGTTGGCAACCCGGATTTGAAGGTTGGTTTCCGCAACCAGTTTTCGGCCTATTACAACATGTATAAAATGCTCAGCGAAACCAATCTTTACACGTCGTTTAATTACAGCTTTACCACCAACGGCATCGTTAACTCAACAATCATTTCTGCCGGTGGCAAAAAAATTACACAACCCGTGAATGTTGACGGCGTGCGAAACTTTAGTTCGTATATATGGTTTAGCAAAGGCAACGGTCAAAAGAAAGTGAGCCTGCGTTCGAATTTCGAATTGAACGGTGGCCGCGGCGTAAACCTTGTCAACGGCTTGCGGAACGAAACAAATTATTTCACGTTCAAACCCAGCATTGGTGCTTATTACGAAATGCCGGAGAAATGGAGCCTTCAATTGATGCCGGAAGTGAGCTACAACAAATCATCTTCTACATTGAATAAGTCAACGTCAGTGGCGTATTACAGTTTTGGCGGCAATGCCGAAGGCTGGGCCAAACTTCCGCTTGGCTTTGAGATCAAATCGGAACTGGAAGTGGATTTGCAGCAAAGCATTTCCGCTTTTGCCACCAACCCGAATATCATTTTGTGGAACGGCGAATTCAGCCACAAGATTTTGAAAAAAGGCGCCGGTAAAATTTCGCTGCTGGCTAACGACATATTGAACACAAACCGGGGCTTCCGGCGAAACATCAACAGCAACTTCATTACCGAAGAACGCTATCAACGCATAGCGCAATATTTTATGCTGAAGTTTGAATGGAGCTTTAATAAAATGGGCGGAGACAATTAGCGAATTCGATAATTCGGCAATTAGTCAATTGGCTTGCGTTAATGGAGACACGGATACTAACGGCCCTACAACAAAAACAGATATCAACCGATAATCGTTTAAAAGAATATTGATGAAACAAATTCTTTCCTTCGTTGTCTTTTTTCTTTCAGGGATGTTTGCGAATGCGCAAACTTTTCATCCTGCGGTGAAAATTGAATTTGAAAAAGTAGTGTACGTGCGCCAGCAAATGAAAGAATTGGCCAGTGATTGGTTTGACATCATCAAAGACCGTTTGCCGGAAAAAGCCGTGAGTTACTACGAGTTCATCGGCGATACATTGCATTCTATTTACCGGCAAACCAAGGAAGCCGTCATTCCTCAAAACATGTGGTACCAGGGCACAGGCGAAGGGAACGTTGTGTACAACGACTATGCGTTAGGGCAAACAATTACAAAAAAGCCCGTGGCCGAAGAAACGTTTCTAATTAACGACAGCCTTACAAAAATTCGGTGGAAGCTGACAAACGATACAAGAACCATTGCCGGTTACGATTGCAAGAAAGCCATTGGCTTTATCGACGACACCTTAGCGGTGTTTGCCTTTTACACCGATGAAATTTTAATAACGGGCGGGCCAGAAAGCATTCACGGTTTGCCTGGGATGGTGCTGGGTTTGGGCGTGCCGCGGCTCCATGCCTCGTGGTTTGCAACAAAGGTGGAAACGAACGGTGTTCCGCTTGCAGGCATCAAGCCCGAAACAAAGGGAAGAAAATCCACACGCGGCGCAATGATGGCAACGCTTGACAACATTCTAAAAAACTGGGGCAAATACGGTAGTGCAATGCGACTGAATTATGTGTTGTGATTGGTTGATTGGTTGATTCTTTGATCAGTTGATTGGTTCGTTTGTTTATTTGATGCAAACAAAACCGGACAACTAATTAACTGATCAACGAATCAACTATTTCCCCAACTCCAAAACCCAAATTGTTTTCCCGGGCACTTTCCATTCCGGCACGGTTAAATCAGCGGTCCAACCGAGAGCAACATTTCTCGCTTTCGTAAAACCTTTGGTGATTTCAGAGAAACGTTCGGGTTTGATGGTCTTTTCATCGTTGCTCGTGTTCATTACTATCATCACGGTTTGCTTGTCAGTGTAACGGAAATAAACGTACACCCAATCTTCAGGCACAAACTGCATCAGCTTTCCTGTCCTGATTGCCGGGGAATTCTTGCGAAAATTTGCCAGCGTTCTTGTCCAATTAAAAACTTCGTTTTCGCTATCTGATCGCTCTTGTGATGTGAATTTGTTTTGCGCGTCTTCTTTCCAACCGCCTATAAAGTCGCTGCGAACAAGGCCATCCGGGTTAGAATAACCTTTCAATAGAATCTCGGTGCCGTAATACATTTCGGGAATACCGCGGGTTGTGAGTAGCCAGCCAATTCCCATTTTCAGCTTGGCCAAATCCTCGTTTACTTGCGAGTAAAAACGGCTCATGTCGTGGTTATCTAAAAACACCACTTCGTTTTCCGGATGTTGGTAAACGAAATCGTTTGCAAGCGTTTGGTAAAGTTTGTTCACACCTTCCGTCCATCCGAAGGCCTGCGTAAGTGCCGGCGCAATACCGTACAGGTTTGTTTGAAAATCGGTAGTGCCAATTAAATTGCTTTTGAATCGAATGTTGGTAAGATTGTTTTGGGTGAAGTAAGCCTGGTTTAACACGCCGTGCACCCAGGTTTCGCCAAACATGGTCATCTTCGGATATTCGTCCGTCAACGCCTTGTTGCAACGGTTCATAAAATCCAGATCGTTGTAGATATAAGTATCAATTCGCCAGCCGTCCACGCCAAATTCTTCCACGCACCAAATGGCGTTTTGAATGAGAAAGTTTGCGACGTAAGGATTGCTTTGATTGAGATCGGGCATTTGTGGCGTGAACCAACCGTCACTCATAATTTTTTCATCACGCTTTGACGCATGAACGTCCATCAGCGGTCCGTCTTTGTAAGTCGTGTTGGTGTACGAGGGCCATTGGTGCACCCAATCTTTCATGGGCATGTCCTGAATGAGAAAATTGTACAAGCCGCAGTGATTATAAACCGCATCCTGAATCAGTTTCATTCCCCGCTTGTGCAATTCATCGCTTAAATTTTTATAAGCAATATCACCGCCAAGCCTTGAATCTACTTTGTAATGATTGGTGATAGCATAACCGTGTTCGGTGCGGTTCGGCATGTCGTTCTCCAAAACAGGCGTTAACCAAACCGTTGACACACCAAGGTCTTTGAGGTAATCAAGATGACTGATGACGCCTTGAATATCGCCGCCATGCCGCGCAAAATAATCACCGCGGTTTATTTTTTTGTCCCGATAAATCGAAAGTGTATCGTTCGTGTAATCGCCGTTTGAAAAACGGTCGGGCATGATGAGGTAAATAAAATCGGATGACGTAACGCCTTGTGCATATTGCGTTCCTTTGCCGGAACGGCGGGGTTTTAACTCGTAATTGATGGTATTACTTCCCGATTTTAAGTCAAAGCTTCCTGCCTTTGCTGACGGCGTTACCAGCAAGTCTACAAAAACATAGTTAGGATTTTCAACGGTGTTCACTTTCACCAATTTCACACCCGCATAAGGTTGGAGTATAAGATTCTGCTTCGCGATGTTGGTGGAATGGATCATCAACTGCAACTTTTGCTCCTTCATTCCCGCCCACCAATGATTTGGATAAACGTCAACGCTTTGTTGAGCGAACAAAAAATTGATAAAGCAAAGGCAAATCGCAATTCCAAAAAACTTTCTCATAAACTCAAACTGATCGTTCTTCCAAAATTTTTAATTCATCTGACAAGGGCTCTACCTCCGCTTCGCCTTTCTTCTCTTTTACAAAAAAGAAGCAGATTAACGCCGCCAAAATCATCAGCCCACCGCCCACTTCCACTGCCAACAACCGGTCGTTGTTCAACACGTTTTTCATCAGCCATCCAAAGCCCAGCGATGCAATGATTTCGGGCAACACAATAAAGAAATTAAAGATGCCCATGTAAATTCCCACCTTGTCTCGTGGAAGCGAGCCGCTTAACATGGCATATGGCATGGACAAGATGCTGGCCCAGGCAATGCCCACGCCGGTCATGCAACCGTACAGCATGTATTTATTGGTTACCCAACTCACGCTGATCAATCCCACTGCGCCGCACAGAAGGCAGAGTGAATGCGTGGTTTTTCGTCCAAGCTTGTCGGCAATAAAAGGCAATACCAATGCAAACAGAAACGTGACAACACTATAAAACGCAAGCGTCAGGCTGCCAAAGTCTGCACCTTGTGCATAAACGGGATCACTTGCGTCTTTGCCGTGAAAAACGTTTACCGCAACGGCCGTTGTGTAATAAAACCACATCAAAAAAAGTCCCGGCCAAGTAAAAAATTGAATCAGCGAAACAATTCGCATTCGCTTGGGCATGTTCCGGAGTGCATGCAAAATTTCCCTCGCTCCCCCGCCAAATCCTTTATTTGACTCCTGCGCTTTTTTCATGCGATCGAGATCGGTTGGAGGATATTCCTTTGAGGTAAACACAGTGTACAAAACAGCCGACAGAAAAAAGAAAGCGCCGGTATAAAACGAAAACTTTACGTTTTCTGCAATCAAACCTTTTGCAGCGGTGTTTTGAAAGTGGAAAATATTGGTAAACACCCACGGCAAAGAAGACGCAATGCTGCCGCCCAAACCAATCATGAAGCTTTGCATGATAAATCCTCGGTTTACCTGCGAATCCGGAAGTTTATCTGTAACGAAGGCGCGGAACGGTTCCATTGAAACGTTGCCAAAAACGTCCATTACCCACAACAAACCTGCCGCCATAAATAATGAACTACTGTGCGGCATAAAAACCAAAGCAATAGAGCTCAAAATAGCGCCAACCATGAAATAAGGCCGTCGTCTTCCCCACTGCGGATGCCAGGTCCGGTCACTCATGTAACCAATAACGGGCTGAACCAGTAAGCCTGTCAGCGGTGCGGCCAAAAACAAAAGCGGAACCTGGTCGGGATTGGCGCCGAGGTTTTCATAAATACGGCCCATGTTGGCTCTTTGCAAATCCCAGCCAAACTGAATTCCGAAGAATCCTACGCTCATGTTTATAATTTGGGAAAGAAATAAGCGGGGCTTTTGTGAAACGGAGGTTCGTTCAAACGTAGTGGTAGCCATAAGCAATCGTAATTGCTTGACAAGATAAGCAGGAAAGTCAAATGATGTGTAAGAACTACACGATTATTTCGCGAATGGTCGGCATGTTTCAAAAACAAAACGGCCGCTTTAAGCGGCCGTCAGGATATTCAAATAAGAATTTCGCTTTTGTCTTATACGCCCAGCGTGAAACCGTTCGGCAACACCGCTCCTTTCTTCACCACCACAATTCCTTCCCTGATTGTGTAAAGTGGTGTGTCTTCGTCGGCCAAATGCGTACCGCCCATGATGCGCACGTCATCGCCGATGCGCACGTTTTTGTCAAGAATGGCGTTTTGAATGTGGCAGCGGTAGCCTACGCCCAGTTGCGGCACTCCGTGTTCCTGTGCGTGGCGAATGTCTTCAAGCGTCTCGTAATAATCGCTGCCCATCATGTACGTATTAATGATGGTAGTCTCGTGCTCCACCCGCGAACGAATGCCAATCACAACGTTCTCCAGATGCTTTGCATGCACAATGCTTCCATCGCCCAGGATGCTGTTTTCAATCTGGGTGCCGCTCACTTTTGCCGGCGGCAACATGCGGGCACGGGTATAAATAGCGCGGGTATTGTCAAAAAGATTAAACTCAGGAATGTCCTTTGTCAGAGCAATGTTGGCGTGAAAGAAAGCCGGAATATTCCCGATGTCTTCCCAATAACCTTCGTATTGGTACGAAGCCACTTTGTATTTGCCGATGCTTTGTGGAATGATTTCTTTGCCAAAATCGGTTGCGTGTGCAAATTCATTTTGCAAGAGATCAAACAGCAGTTCGCGGTTAAACACGTAAATGCCCATCGAAGCCAGGTACTCTTTTCCTTTGCCACGCATCTCTTCTCCCGTGTCGCTTATCCAATCTTCCAAACCCGATTTTGGTTTCTCGGTAAAGGAAGTAATCATGCCGTCGGTGATTTTACAAATACCAAACTCCGATGCTTCCTTGGCCGTAACGGGAATGGTGGCAATGGTGATGTCGGCGCCTGCGTCTTTGTGCGCCTTGATCATGTCTTGAAAATCTATCTGGTAAAGTTGGTCGCCCGACAGAATCAAAATGTATTCGCTGTCGAAAGGCTCAATGTGCCGCAGGCCTTGCCGCACGGCGTCCGCTGTGCCTTGAAACCAGGTTGGGTTGTCCGGTGTTTGCTCGGCGGCAAGTATGTCCACAAAAGCCGAACTAAAGGCGCTGAAGTGATAGGTGTTTTTTATGTGGCGGTTCAGTGATGCCGAGTTGAACATGGTCAACACGAACATGCGGGTAATGCCCGAATTTAAACAGTTGGAAATGGGAATGTCAACGAGGCGATATTTGCCAGCAATGGGTACAGCAGGCTTGCTTCTGTTGGACGTTAATGGTTGAAGTCTTGTGCCTGCGCCGCCGCCCAGAATAACGGATAAAACTTGTCTGCTCATATAGCTTTGATTTTGGAGTTGTAATTGAAGTTGATTCCTGCTTTGTTATTGGTTTAAAAAAACTGTTCCATTGTTTGCATTTTTTGTACCGGGCTTTGTTGCGTCCATCGAGCTTCACTTGCGTCGCACTCTTGTACGCCGTGTTCGCTGTGGGGCAAAAGATGTTCCCTCTCAGCAACCGGAGCAAAGCAACGACGCTGCGTCGTCTAAACGTCGCGTCGCTGCGTGAACATTGCCGAAACATGTTCCGAACGCACAAAAGTGACACAACCGGCGATGTCGGGAAAAACAAATGCTGGTTACATAAAAATCTTCTTTCCAAAGAACTGCTCCATTCCTGTTGCGCGAACCTGTGAACGGGTAAACAAGTGAGCTAAACCTTCACTGACTCGTACAACGCAATGTACTCGCTTGCCGATGCATCCCAGGAATGATCAATGTGCATCATGTAGCTGCGCATCCAGGTGTACAAATCTTTTTTGTTGTAGTATAAATCCACGGCTCTTCCCACACTGTACGAAATGTCTTCAACCGAAGCGTTGTTAAACCGGATACCAAAGCCTTGCCATTCGCCAAAATCACGAACGGTATCTTTTAATCCACCGGTGCTGCGCACCATGGGGACCGTGCCGTAACGCAAAGCATACATCTGGTTTAGACCACAGGGCTCTACGCGGCTTGGCATCAGCAAAAAATCCGCACCCGCATACAGCAGGTGACTTAAACTCTCGTTGTAACCAATAAAAGTGCTTACAAAGCCGCTAAATTGATCTTTTACTTCTTCCAGCCGGCCTTCAACATCGGGCTCGCCTGAACCAAGAATCAAAAAACTGACCTTGCCGTGATGGTGATAAATAGAAGAACGAATGGCATCGGGCAAGACATCGGCAGCCTTCTCTCCCACCAACCTTCCAATAAATGTAAAGAGCGGTTTATCGGGATCAAGACCAAACCTTGCGCACAATTCTTTTTTGTTTTTTCGCTTGCCATCTTTCACATCGTGCTCGTCATAATTCTTTGCAATCATGCTGTCCTTTGACGGGTCCCAAACATCGGCATCAATGCCGTTCAAAATACCGACGCATTTGCCGCGTTCGTACTCCATTAAATTTTCGAGGCCGGCAGCCTGGTAGCGCAATTCATCCAAATAACTCGGACTGACCGTTGTTACCCTCCAGGCACACTTAACGGCCGATGCCAGGGGATTAATGGCGTTGTTCCAATCAAGACCGCCCCAGGTGTACGCGTCATACGAAGGCAGCGTATTCCACTTGTCCCAACTAAACTGTCCCTGGTATTGAGCGTTGTGAATGGTAAATACAGTAGGCACATCGGCCATGTGTTTGAACGCAAAACAGTTTTTTAGCATGAAGGGGATCAAACCCGTTTGATGGTCGTGGCAATGCACAATGTCGGGCTTGTAAGTCCAGCGGCTCATCCAATCGCACACAGCTATTTGAAAACAAAGAAAGCGTTGCGTATCATCACCGTAACCGTAAATTTTTTCGCGGTCGAGCAGGCCGTTGATGTCAACAAGATAAAGTTCAAAACCAAGCTTGTTTGTCTTCTCGCGAATGATGGAGTAATTGAAATAATGAGAGCCGGAGTTTTGCGAACCCTCGTGCACAAGTTCCCACTCGTTTTGATAAAGAAATTTGGTGCGATACATCGGCATCACCACTTTGGCCGTATGTCCCAACTTGTTTTGATATTTTGGCAAGGCGCCTGCAACATCACCCAATCCACCTGCTTTTGCCACCGGAAAACATTCAGCCGATACGTGTATTATTTCCATAACCAATTACATCCTGCGTTGAAGGTAGAGGAAATTCTTTTTCAACAAATTCTGTACGCCAATTTTTCTATGCGCTAAACTTGCTACTTTCATCGCATAAACGATTGAACAATTATGGCAACATCCATGGGGCCAAACAAGCCCGCGATTGCACGCACAAACGCGCAACCCATTCCAACCAATTACGGTGCGTTAACCACGCTTGTCACGGTGTTCTTTTTTTGGGGCTTTATTGCCGCCGGCAACAGCATCTTCATCCCTTTTTGCAAACACTATTTTCATCTCGACCAATTTCAAAGCCAATTGGTGGACTTTGCTTTTTACACCGCATATTATTTTGGTGCATTGGGTCTTTATTTATACGGTGCTTTCGGGGGTCTTGACCTTGTGGCAAAATGGGGCTATAAAAAAAGCATCGTGTACGGCTTGTTGTTTTCGGCACTTGGCGCAGTGGCCATGATTGTCGCCGTTAACGCCAATGCTTTTGCCGGAATGTTGGTCGGCCTTTTCATTGTGGCACTTGGTTTTTCACTTCAACAAACTGCTGCGCAACCTTTTGCTATTTCTTTAGGAGATCCCGCAACGGGCACCGGCCGCGTAAACCTTGGCGGCGGCGTTAATTCGTTTGGAACGATGATAGGACCTATCGTTGTTGCCTTTGCTTTGTTTGGAACAACCGCTGCCGTTTCCGATGAAAAGATTCAATCGCTTGGATTGAGCAAGGTGATCGTTCTTTATGTCTGCGTTGGTATCTTATTTATTGCAGCAGCAGCGTTATTTTATTTTTCCAAAAAAGTACCGGCGGGCATCTCTACCGAAAAGCAGGAAAAAAGCAGCAAGGCGCTCACTGCTTTGCTTGTCATGACCGGTTTATTAATTATCATGTTTGCGCCTGTGTTCAGCAGCTACAACTCAAAAGAAGCTAAACGCATAGAAACGTTGGAAAAAGAAACAGGCGACGAGAATACAAAAGCGGTTGCTTTGTTGCAAAGCACCGTTGCTCCTGCTGACAGCGTCTTTGCAAAAAGCTTTTTTGCCGATAAGTCCGATGCCGTCATTAACAAACAATTGGATTCCTTGAACCAAATCAACCCGGCAAACATTGCCGCGGTAAAAACAATCAAAAGCGGCAACGATGCAAGAGCTGCTGAAATCGCAACGCTGAAACATCCGCTTGAACAAAAAAGAATGTATTGGCTTTTTGGTGCGCTGGCCGTGGTGGTGATTACGCTTTTGTTTTCCAACGCAAGTGCACAGCGAAATCCTGCGGGATGGGGCGCCATGCAGTATCCGCAGCTTGTTTTGGGCATGATTGGCATCCTCGTTTATGTAGGCGTTGAAGTAACGATAGTCTCCAACATCAGCGAACTGCTAAAACAACCAGCCTTTGGTTCCATCCCTTCTTCGCAGGCTGCGCCGTACATTTCCTTGTATTGGGGAAGTTTGATGATTGGCCGTTGGGCCGGTTCGGTTTCGGTATTTAATCTAAAGCCGTCAACAAAACAATTGATGACCATTCTTGTTCCCATCATTGCTTTTGGAATCGTGGTAGCAGTAAACGCCATCTCGCAATACGACGTGCGTCCGCTTTATTTATACATCGTTTGCGTGCTGGTGCAAATTGTCGCTTTCTACATTAGCAAAGACAAGCCCGCACGAACGCTGCTCATCTTTGCAAGCCTTGGCATGTTGGCCATGTTGATTGGCTTGTTTAGCACCGGAAACTTTGCCATCTATGCTTTCCTGAGCGGCGGCCTTTTCTGCTCTATCATGTGGCCGGCAATTTTTACACTTTCCGTTACGGGTTTGGGAAAATACACAACGCAGGGTTCTGCTTTTTTAATCATGATGATTCTTGGAGGTGGTATCATTCCACCCATACAAGGAAAGCTTGCCGACTTTTTGCAAAGCCGCTCGACAGAAGTAGGAACCGGTATTCACCAAAGCTATTGGGTGCCTGTAGTTTGTTTTGCCTACCTTGCCTTCTTTGCCTTTGCCGTGAAAGGGATTTTGAAAAGACAGGGAATTAATTACGAAGAAATAGACGAAACAATTTCTCCGCTTTCAACCGAACCCGAAGCGGCCATTGAAATCACGAAAAATTAGCCTGAAGAAATGATTGACCTCTCAAACGAGTTTGCCGTTGGCATTGACATTGGCGGCACCAACACCAAGTACGGTCTCGTAAACCACCGCGGCGAGATCATGGAAAAAGGCGAGTTGCGAACAGACGCACACCCGCAAATAGAAAGTTTTATTGACGCCTTGTACGAAGCCCTGGAACCCATCATTAAACGCCACGAAGCGGATGGAAAAGTAAAAGGCATCGGCATTGGCGCACCCAACGGAAATTTTTACACAGGCACTATTGATTACGCTCCTAACCTGCTTTGGAGAGGAATCATTCCGCTAGCCAAACTGGTCACGGAAAAATTTAATCTTCCCGCAGCGCTTACCAACGATGCAAATGCGGCCGCTGTTGGCGAAATGAATTACGGCGCAGCCCGCGGCATGAGAGATTTTATCATGATTACGCTGGGAACAGGCGTTGGCAGCGGCATTGTGGCAAACGGCCAATTGATTTATGGTCACGACGGCTTTGCCGGAGAACTGGGACACACCATTATTCGTCCGGGCGGACGAAAACATTGGTCAACGGATTTGGACGGTTCTCTGGAAGCTTACTGCTCTGCTACGGGCATTGTGCTTACGGCAAAAGAACTTTTAGAACAAAGTAAAGAAGACAGCACATTGCGTAAGTTAAACCCCGACGACATTACCTCGAAAGAGATTTACGAATGCGCAGTGAACGGCGATAAAATTGCGCAGGAAGTTTACCGCTTTACGGGACAAATTCTGGGCGAAGCGCTGGCAAACTTTGTGATGTTTTCTTCTCCTGAAGCTATTGTGCTTTTTGGCGGGGTCATTAAAGCCGGCGATCTGATTATGGAGCCCACGCGTGAGCACATGGAAAAAAACCTGCTGCCCATTTTTCAGGATAAGGTAAAGCTGGTGTTCAGCGAACTGAAAGAGGCCGACGCAGCGATACTGGGCGCAAGTGCGCTTGTGTGGGACATTCGGGAATGAGAGAAGATGAGTAATGAGTAATCAGTTATGAATGATAAAAATGCGAGGTGAAGACGCCTCGCATTTTATTTTATTGGCGATGGCGCCTTGTTTATTTTCTTCAACAGATGAAATGGCAAATGGTCAAAGATTCTTTACCGAATCACCGTCACCGTGCCTTTCAAAAGCACGGGTTGCCCAAGATAATTTACGACACTGATTAGCCAGACAAACGTTCCCGATGCAACCTTTCCATCCCATCCTTTGCCAGCATCGTTCGTACTAAAAACCACTTGTCCCCAACGGTTAAACACCGCAAACTGCTTCAACTCTTTGATGCCCACGTAAACCGGAAGCAGCACATCATTTCGGCCGTCGCCGTTGGGTGTAAAAGCAGTGGGTACGTAAACCGTTGGCCCCGTAAAAACCTTCACAACCAAGGTGCCGCTGGCGGTGCAACCTTCCGGCGTTGTTGCAATAACGGTATAAGTTTGATTGTTGTTTAAAGTAACAAAGGGATTGGCAACAGCCGGGTTTGAAAGACCCGTGACAGGCTGCCACGAAACGCTTCCATTGGTTTGAACGTTCAACTGCGAAGTAACGTTTTGTAGCACCGTTGTATCGTTTGCCACAAGAAAAGCTTTTGCAATTTTTATCGTTTTCCCTACCGTGTCGGAAGTGCATCCGTTGTCCGCTTCAGCCCATAAACGAACGCTATAAAAACCTTGTTGATCAAAAACGGTTTGCACGTTTTGCCCCGTTAAAAATCTGCTGGTCTCAATTTGCCAATGCCATTTGCCAATCGTTGATGCATTGTCCAATTGCAGGCCGTTGAAGGAAAGCAATTCGTTTGTGCAACCGTCGTGTACATCCGCATCTATTAAAGGCGCTGGCTTGACAAAAAAATCAGTTGCAGAAACAACTGGCTGACCGCAGCCGTAATTGGAACTGGCTACAACTTGTAGCTGATGACTGCCAGCAGATAAATTGCTTAAGGATGGAGCCGGATTTCCCGTCGTTGCAGCGCCATCAAGTTGCCAGTGATAATTGACAGTGGCTTGCGGTGTATACAACAACCTTGGCTCATAGCCGAAACACGTATCAAATACTTTTATTGGTGTAGCAGAAGGATTGGCGGCAATGATGATTGTTTTTGTCGAATCGTTTTCGCAACCGTCTTTTCCTTTGATTTTTAAGTTAACCGCGTAATTGCCGGGTGAAGTATAAAGATGCGGTGGCGGTGCTGCAAGCGTACTCGTTGTGCCGTCACCAAAACTCCAGTTATAACTAACGATTGGCGCAAATGAAACAGAAGCGTCGGTGAAAACGACCGGGATGCCTTCGCAACCGGTATTGTTTGGAAAATTGGTAGCGAAGAGCGGGTCGAGCGCCGTACAAAATTGTTGAAGGTTGACAGCGCCGCCCGTTGCGCCAGAGAAACCCCAATAAACATTTGGATCATTATTGAAGATGGCCGTTACTAAATCAATCTGTTTTTGCAAACGCAGCATGCCATCGAAATAGGTGCGCAGCCATTTTGTATTTGCGTCCCAGCTAATGCGCAAGGTGTGCCACTGGCAATCTTCTACGTTGTCGCTTGTTGACCATATTGGAACGGGGCCAGCAAGATCGTTTCCGTGTGCAACGATGCCGTTTGCTTGTATGCTGATGTGATCGAAGGCAGGATCGTTGAGATTAGGGTTTTGCCAGGTGTCAAGCGTAATGCCTATGGAAGGCGATACGCCGGCAAAGCCCATGCCTTCGCCAGAAGAACCGACGCTTGTGCTGATGGGTTGCAGCATAAACACAATGCCGTCGGCGCCGTTTGTGTCGTTGCAGCCCAGGAAAACTTTGAACCAAAAATCAAAGGAATTGTTCAGGCTTATTTTATTGCCGTTCCAAACGCTTCCGCTTTGAAAGGTGGTAGCTTGTGTTAACGTGTAACAGTTGCAGGAATTTTTTTGTGCCGAACCGTTCAGAATGTATTGCGAAAAAAGCGTTTGCCTGCAGCAAAGGAAAAAGAGGAATAGCGGAAATTGTTTAACAAAACGCTTCACTCCCTAAAAATAAGCAATGGCCTTAACTGTTTTGAAGCGCTTTTGCTTTTTCCCACTCGCTTCTGCCGTAGCCCGCTACCACGTGGCGTTCGCTGTGGTATGACGAGCGAACAAGGGGGCCGCTTTCTACGTAATCCAATCCCAATTCGTAACCGATTTCTTTGTATTCCGCAAATTCGGTTGGATGAACAAAGCGTTGCACTGGCAAATGTTTTTTTGTGGGTTGCAGGTATTGGCCAATGGTCACCACATCGCATCCGGCGGCAGCCAAATCTTTCAGGGTTTGCACCACTTCTTCTTTGACTTCGCCGAGGCCGAGCATGATGCCGCTTTTTGTGCGCATGCCGCCTTTCTTAAGCGCAGTAATGACCTCCATGCTGCGCCAGTATTTGGCTTGAATGCGCACTTGTTTTGTTAAGCGTTCAACGGTTTCAATATTGTGTGAAACCACTTCCGGCGCGGCTTCTATGATGCGTTGAATATTTTCTTTCTCCCCTTTGAAATCGGGAATCAACGTTTCGAGTGTTGTCTCCGGGTTCAATGCTTTTACGGCTTTGATTGTATTGTACCAGATAATGGAACCGCCGTCTTTCAGTTCGTCGCGGTCAACCGACGTTAACACAGCGTGTTTTACCTGCATTAAATGAATGGCTTCGGCAACGCGTTGCGGCTCGTCCCAATCCACGGGATCGGGGCGGCCTGTAGCCACGGCGCAAAAGCCGCAACTGCGGGTGCAAACGTTTCCAAGAATCATAAAGGTGGCGGTGCCTTCGCCCCAGCACTCGCCCATGTTGGGGCAATTGCCGCTTTCGCAAATGGTGTGCAATTTGTGCGTGTCCACCAAGCCGCGAACGTGCTTGTAGCTTTCACCGATGGGCAATTTCACGCGAAGCCAGTCGGGCTTTGTTCTTTTCGTTCCTTCTGCAGATGCTATTGGGAGTTCAATCATTGATTCAAATTTTCACTTCTGTATTGCTCAGTAAACTTACCGAACGTACAAGCGTGCGGCGCAACAGACGCTTAATAGTAATCGTGTTGCAGGGTTCATAATCCTGCAAATTTAATCACGGAAAGCCAACTATTTTGTAGCGGCAAAATCGCGACAGTTCTTTTTAAATTCTTGTCATCCGCGGTTCTATTTTCGGTGGCCGAATACGTAGGCAATGTGCCCTTGGAAAAAGAGTTGCTTTGGTTCGCTGTAAACCATTTGCGGAATTTTGGAGAAGTAATAATCGAGGCTTACGCCGATTTCAAGAGCGTTGATGGATTCGTTGAACCGGCCAAAATCGAAGCGGAGCGCCGTTTTCAGGTAAACACCCGGCCGGATTTTTAATTCGCTCCAGCCTTTGGTAAAGCCGGAGCCGCCGGCAATTTCAGAAGGTGTAAGAAACGCAACGCTGTCGGGTGAATCATATTTGATGTCGAGACCTGTTGAACGGCTTTTTACATAGTAGGGTTTCAGCAGTCCTACAGAAAGCCCGCCCTGTGCAATGCCCAGCACGGCCACGCCGTTTTTGTTTCCCTTTTGGCCCAACACGTACTGCTGTCCGAAGCCTAGTTTGGCCTGGTAAAAATTGTTGATTTTGCCGTACACGAAAGAGTTGGAAAAAAAGCCATCACCCGCAGACTTTTCTTCCTTGTTGTGTTTGATTTCGGTGATTTCGAACACGTACAAATTGGTGAACCGTGGCGATCTTGCACGGCCAATTTCAACAAAAGCGCCGTAGCCGTTGGTACGCAATTGAATGCCGCCGGCCGTTTGTTTTGAAAAAATAAGTACGCCTTCTTCTTCTTGCTTGGCCAATGCGGCGTTGCGTCGTTTTTGTTCCTGCTTTTTATCTTTTTTTATCACCTTTTTTGCGGCGGTAGAATCTTGTGCGAAGGAGTGAAATCCAAGGAAAGCTGCCAGTGTAAACAGAATAAAATTTTTCACGCGATAGAGATATATTGTTCAAACGTAAATTTAGGCAAAAAAGTATGACGTCAACGGTAGTTTATGATGGTGACTTGCGGACAACCTGCACGCATTTGCGCTCTGGAAATGCTTTTGAAACCGATGCACCTATTGACAACAACGGGAAAGGCGAACGCTTTTCTCCCACTGATCTGATGGCAACTTCACTTGCCACTTGCATGATTACTGTGATGGGCATTAAGGCCCGCACGATGGGCTTTGATTTGAACGGTGTAAAAATTGAAGTAGAAAAAATTATGAAGGCTGATCCTCGTCGCGTGGGCGGCATCAATCTTTTCTTTCACATTCCTGACAACTTGAAAGACCTCGATGACAAATCAAAACAAATCTTAAAACACACCGGCAACACTTGTCCTGTACAGCAGAGCATTCACCCCGATATTGATGTGAAGGTGGATTGGGGAGAGTGGAGTTGAGTTTGGCGTTTGGGGTTTTGGAATTCGGAGTTGTCGTGACGCTGATCGTCATATCCAATCAACTTTGCAGCATACTTGGTAACGTATTCACTTATTAACCTATTAACGGCAAGATTGTCTCTCCGATTAAACTCAATATCACTTTTTCAATTTAAAAACTACGAACACCAAACCTTTCAGTTTACGGAACGGGTGGTAGGCATTTGTGGACGGAACGGCGTGGGAAAAACAAACCTGCTGGATGCGATTCATTATCTCTGTTTCACCAAAAGTTATTTCAGCCGCACCGATGCAGTGAACGTACACCAGGGCAGCCAAGGCTTTCGTCTCGAAGGTCATTTTTTGCTGCATGGCAGAGAAGAGAAAGCCGTTTGCATTTTGCGGGAAACAGGCCGCAAGGAATTTTTGTTGAACGACGAAGCCTACACCAAATTTTCCAAACACATTGGCCGCTATCCCTGCGTGGTGATTGCACCCGACGACGTAGAACTCATCATCGGTGGAAGCGAAGAGCGGCGCAAATTTGTGGACACACTGCTGGCACAATTGGATCCTGTTTATTTGCAGGCACTGATTAATTACACCCGCATTTTGCAGCAGCGCAATTCTTTTCTTCGTTCCTTAAGCGATGGTTTTGCGCGGGACTTTTCGGTGCTTGACGTTTTGGACGAACAGTTGTGGAAAGAAGGAAGTATTGTGTTTGAAAAACGGGACGCTTTTTTAAAAGGCTTCCTGCCCATTGCGCAAACGAAATACGAAGAAATCAGCCAGCAGGAAGAAGCGGTCAACCTCGTTTATGATTCCGAATTGCATACGGTAACGATGCAGGAATTGCTAAAACTAACACGGCAAAAAGACCTGGTGTTGCAGCGTACCAGTGGTGGCGTGCATCGCGATGACCTCCTGTTTCAGCTATGCGGACAAACCTTTAAAAGCATTGCTTCGCAGGGCCAGCGCAAAAGCCTTTTGTTTGCGCTGAAGCTGGCTGAAATGGAGATACTGAAAAAAGAAAAAGGCTTCTCTCCTCTTTTGCTTTTGGACGACGTGTTTGAAAAGCTCGACGAAGACCGCATTACTAATTTGCTCGCACAGGTTTGCAGCGATGAAGACTTGCAAATTTTTATTACAGATACCAATTGCGGCCGTTTGTCCCAAATGCTGGAGAAAATTAGCCAGCCCTTGCAGTTGATAAAACTTTGAGGCCGTTTTAATTCAAAGCAAATCCTTGGTCCTTGCTTATTGCTGCTTGCTCATTGCCAATCGGCTTTACAACCGCGAATAGCTTGTCGGCCGCAAAAAAATACTGGTGTTTTTAGAAACATTGTGCTGGTATTCCGGTGCTGATGACATTGCTTTCCAGGTTGGATCGCTGCCAAATGTTTTCCAGTGTTCGTCGCGGGCAGCTTTGCTATCGAAAGAAGTTATGTACATGAGGTTGGGCATCTGGCTGCCCGCAATTACCTGTCCGTAAAAAACCGCGTTGAAACCCAACCGCTGAAACAAGTCTATCTCGCCGGAATTAAACATCTTCACCTTGTTTCGATGCAAAGCTTCAGTGGCCGATTCGTAACTTCTCAATTCATAAACCCGCTCATTCAAATTGCCTTTTGTTCCCGACGGCTTCACCCGCGGCGCACCTTCAAAAGCCTGAAGCAAAATGGTTTCGAAACGGGAATACGGCGGTGCGTTGTACAGTGCATTTGTATAAGCACGAGCCGTAACTGAATCAGTCAATGATTGGTCAACAGTACCGTTCAATTTTTCCAATTGCGCCAGTGACGACAAGGAGATTATGACGTAAAAACGTTTTTCTTTCGCAGTGTCGCTGTCAATGGCTTTGAAGGCACCGATTTTTGTAAAGCCGGCTTTTTCCAACGCCGGAAACAACGATGACTGCACGTAACGGTCAACGGTAGCTAATTGCTCTGAGTCCGTTGTGTGGTAAACTCTGATCTCGATATACTCCCGCGAAGTTTTGGAGTCTGTCTTTTGAGCAAATACAAAACTGCCCTGTAAAAGCAGCAGGAAAATCAGGAAAAGCACAAGACGAAAAAAAGTGTTTCGGAATGTCAAGAAGAAAATTTTCATAAACCGATGTTGTCTTTTGAAATAAATATAGCCGAAGCAAGCGAAAAGACCTGCTCAATTGAATAAATGTTTTTCGCGAAGCCCGGCAAATCTATTAAACAGGCTCACAGCTTCGGAATAAATTTCAGGATTGCCATAACTACCTTCATTCAATGAAAACTGAAAAACAAAAAATGATTGCCGGTGAGCTTTACGACCCGCTTGATGCGGTGTTGGTAGCCGACCGCTTGCAAACAAGATTGTTGCTAAAAGCATTAAATGATTCGGGAGAAGACGAAACAGAAAAGAGAAAAAATATTTTGGCAAAACTCATTCCTCATGCCGCCGAAGACTTGTGGCTTCAACCACCGTTCTATTGCGATTACGGCTACAACATTTACATCGGCTACAACGTTTTCTTCAACTTTAATTGCGTGGTGCTTGATGTAAGTACCGTTACGATTGGTAGCCGCACCATGTTTGGGCCAAACGTGCAGCTTTATACGGCCACGCATCCAATGAACCACGTAGAAAGAGCATCGGGGCTTGAATACGCAAAACCGATTGTCATTGGCGACGATGTTTGGGTAGGCGGCAGCGTTGTGGTTTGCCCGGGTGTTACCATTGGCCACCGCAGTGTTATTGGCGCGGGAAGTGTCGTAACCAAAAATATTCGGGCTGATGTTTTCGCCGCAGGCAATCCATGCAGGGTGATACGGGAGTTGTGATAGTAGGATATTGAGCTATTGCTATGCAGGCACGTACCCAGTATCCTACTATCACAATATCCTGATATCTCAATATCTTCCTCTGCCTTTTGTATCTTGTATGAAAACTTTTTTATGTACATCGTCGTCCACCACGACATTGCCGACACCGAAGACTTCTGGGCTTCGGCGCAACGCAACCTTCCGCGGCTTCCCGAAGGCGGCGTCAAGCGCATTGTCAATCTTTTTCCCAACCAAAGCATGGACAAATGCACCTGCGTGTGGGAAGCCGATTCCATTGAAAATTTGGACAAATACCTGCGGGAAAAAGTTGGTGATTCAAGCCGTGAATCTTACTATCAAATTAATGAAGCAACGGCCGTTGGTCTCTTTGGCTAAAACAAAACAAAAGGTTTGTCTTTGCCCGGTACGTGAACAATTGAAGGCAGAATGCCAAAGGTGTTAAACAGCATCGCCGGCGTTAATGCCGCCGCGTCGTTCACATCGTACAAAATATCCCCGTCTTTCATAAACAGCAGCCGGTCGGCAAAAGCAATGGCTAAATTGATGTCGTGCAAAACCGCAATGACGGTGGTTCCTTTGCGGCAAAAGTCTTTGGCCACTTTCATTAACTGGTGTTGATACTTTACATCAAGGTGCGATACCGGCTCATCCAAAAAAAGCAATCGTCCTTCTACTTCTTCCTCACTCCATATTTGCGAGAGCACCCGGCTCATTTGTACCTTTTGCGCTTCGCCGCCAGACAGCGTTGTGTAATCGCGTTGCAGCAAATGTTCTATGTCCATCAATTTCACGGCTTCGCCGCAAACGGCGTTGTCTTTTGCCGAAGGCCGCGTGGCGAAATAAGGATAGCGGCCCATGAGAATGATTTCTTCCACAGTTATCGGGAAGGCCAAATGATAATGTTGCGAAAGCACGGCACGACGCATGGCCAGGCTGTTTTTTGAGTACTCACGCAGGTCGTTGCCGTCCAGGTAAACTTCGCCGGAAGAAGGCTTCAATTCACCCGACAAGATTTTCAGCATTGTTGATTTGCCCGCGCCGTTAGCGCCCATTACCACGTGGAAGCCTCCCGCTGCAAAGTGGACCGAGGCTTCCTGCAGAAGCGTTTTATCGCCAACCTTAAAACTTATTTTTTTTGCGTTAAGCACCGTAACCTCCTTTTGGTTGAATCAGGTTAAAGCGCTTCAATAAAACGATGAAAACCGGTGCGCCAACCAGCGACGTAATGATGCCGATGGGCATTTCGGCAGGCGCCAATAGCAAGCGGGCAGCTAAATCAGCAAGGGTTAAAAGTGTAGCGCCCAAAATAGCGGAAGCAGGCAACAATCTTCGGTTATCGCTGCCAATTAACAAGCGTACAAGATGTGGAACAATCAAACCCATAAAAGCAATCACGCCAACGAAAGACGTTGCCACAGCCACCATCGCCGTGTTTAAAATCATGATGCGGCGCTTTAGTTTCTCCGCGTCTATTCCCAAATAATTTGCTTCTTCTTCGCCAAGCAGCAATGCGTTTAATCCTTTTGCATCGCGAAGCGTAATAAAAAAGATGATCGCGGCAACGCCGCCAACAATTGCCACCTGCGTCCACGAGGCGCCGGAGAAGGTTCCCAGGTTCCAAAAGGTAATGCTGCGGGCCTGCGGATCGCGGGCAATGTAACTCATAAAGCCAGTGCCGCTTAGGCAAACGGCATTCACCGCAATGCCAATTAGCAGTAGCGATAAGATGGAAACGCGGCCCGCACTTTTTGCCAGCGAATACACCAAAAAGGTTGCCGCCAAAGCTCCCAAAAAAGCAACTACCGGCAGCAACAAAGGGCCTGTGTAACTTTTTACTTCGGGACTCATTTTTGCCGCCAGCACAAACACCAGCGAAGCGCCGAAAGCCGCACCGGACGAGGTTCCTACCAATCCAGGCTCAACGATTGGATTGCGAAAAAGGCCTTGCATCAATACACCGCTTACGGCGAGCACAGCGCCGGTAATTCCGCAAAGTAAAACACGCGGCAGCCGCAATTGAATGAACACCGCTTCGTAAATATTTGCAGGTTCTTTGCCGCTGAAAAAATGCCGAAGGGAAAAAAACATGTCCGACGGCAATACCGATACAGCGCCAAAGCCAATGCCGCCAAGCAGCACGACAAGCAGAAGCAAGAGTAGTACCGGGAAGAAGGCTTTATTTCGTCGCAGCACCGGTTATGGGATAAAGTTCCTGAATGAGTTTAATGACGTTGTCGCCGCTGCGCGGACCAAAGTAAATAAGGTCGTGCTCTTCAAAACGAATCACGCGGCGATTCTTGCCGGCGTTTGTCAACGCAACACCGGGCACGCTGGAAATAAACTTGTCCATGCTGCCCATTTTATCGTAACCGTAATCGGTGGCGATGATGACGTCGGGATTGGCAAGTGCCACGGCTTCGGGACTCATTTCCCGTACGCCTTCTGTGGGCGTGCCGCCCGCAAGGCGAATCATTTTATCGCCCACGCCGTTTCTTCCGCTCATGACAAAATAATTGTTATTGCGCAAGCCAAAATGAATGATCATCACCTTCAGTGAATCGTGAATTTTCCGGGCTTTCAAGGTATCGGCGGCACGGGCAAGTCCTTCGTCCATTTTTTTAACAAGAGAATCGGCCTTCGGCTCTTCGCCAAAAAAATTACCGAGCTCTTTTAAAAGCAATCTTGCACTGTCAACGGTGTTGGCACCGCCGAAGGCTTTTGTTTTCAAACCCGCTTTTTCAATTTGCGGCAATACGTTATCGGGGCCGATGTCATTGCTGTGAATGACTAGGCCGGGGTTCATGGCAACAATGGCCTCGGGACTTAAGGAACGGTGATAGCCAACGGTCTTCAGCAACTTGGCACTGTCGGGATACGTGCTGCTTAAATCCACAGCCACAATGTCGTGGCCTTTGCCTAACGCAAAAACCATTTCGGTCAACTGTTTTGAAAGGCACACAATGCGCATGTCTTTGGCACCGCCTGATTCTTTGTTACCAAAACGGTCGCAAGCAAAGAGCACAAAAGCAAGAAGGAATAATAAGAAAAACTTTTTCATCGAAAAATTTTTACCGCAGAAAACAAGAACAATTTGAAATGTCAAAATCTGTTACAAGTTCTCTTTGCCTCGTTCTCTGCGGCGATTGCTTTAAAAATTATACTTCAAATTCACGGTTCCAAAATAAACGGCCTCCGTTGGCCCAACCATGTACGCATCCGGTATTTGGTTCACAAAAACCATGATAGGGTATTTTATTCCGGCGATGTTGTTCACGCCGAAAGACGCATCCAGATCAAAGTGGCGTGAAAGTGAATGACGGTAACCCAGTTTTGCGTTCAGTAAACTGTAGCTGGTTACATGATAAGGCACACCGTTCGCTAAACCATCCGATGTGAGCGGGAACGGATCGCGGTAGGTGTACGCAAGGTTTCCGTAAAGACCCGGCTTCGTCGTAAAATCAAAACCAGCGCTGGTCACCCATTTTGAAACGCCGGCCACTCTGTTGCCCTTATAGTTTACCACTGTTGAAAGCGTGGTTGAGAAAGGATAATCGTCGTACTTGAAATCGGAATACGTGACGTTGGCAAAAGGCATAATGGCGCTAACGAAACCAGTAGATGATTGATAGACTGTTGACTTTAACAAAGCCTCAATTCCTTTATGCGTTTGCTTTCCGCCGTTGAAAACATAACTGTAAAGCGTAGCAGTGCCCGCAGCGTTCACTACGTTTTTGTTGGAGAATTTGTCGCTGAAGATGGCTTCAAATAATGCTAACTGGTAATTGAGTTTTCCCTTGAGCAGCGAACCTTTTGTGCCGATTTCAAACTGATCGCCGGTTTCGGGTTTCAGATGGCTGTTTACGACGCCGGTTTCGGATGAAGCCGTTGCTGCGTACGGAATGTAAAAGAAGGAACTGACCGGCGCTTTGTATGCACGGTTATAGGATGCGTAAACAGAAAATTCCTTGCTAAAAACTTTGTTCAAGGCCACACGCGGCGAGAGTCCCGGGTAATAAGTCGTGTCGTAGTGCGTTGGTTTGTTGGGTGTGGCTGCGCTGTAAATGCGGTCGTCGAGCGCCACTTTCATGTTGCTCCAACCCAACCCGGCTGTAATAGAAAAATCGCTGGGCAAAGCCAGGGTCCATTCCGTAAACAGAGAGCTTGTGGCCGTGATACTGTAAACGTTCGAGGTTGTTCCATTGGCGCCTGCGGCGGTACTTCCAATGATGAAATAAGGATCGCCATAACGCCAAACGTGCGTTGCGCCAAGCGGATCAATCATGCCGTAGCCGATGGTTTGCGCATTCTGGCGTTGCGTTTCTACCCCGGTTGTGCCGCTTAGCGTTGCGCCGTTGCCAACGGCAAACTTTGTATCAAACGTTGAACGAAGCCCGATGTTTAACGCCAGTTTATCCGTCCAACCTCCTGCCGAAGAAACGTTGCTCGTAAAACTTGTTCCGAAGATTGAGGTTGTGTTGGAAAGGTTGTTGTTGAACTGGTAAGTGTGTTCAGCACCGGCTCGAAAGGTATAAACATTACTGTGTGCGTTGCGCTTGATGTATTCGGGGTTTCCGCTAAAATCGTTTGCGTCCCATTGCTGAATGGTTAACTCGCCGCTGCGTTGGTCGTAACTGTTGCTGTACCCAAAATACGTGTTGATGGTTTGCTTCGCGTTGGGTGTAAACTCGGCCACTGCATTCACAAAACTCTTTCGCGAGTTGTCGTGAATCGTATAGCCTTCGGTCTTTTGGTTGCCGTAGTTCAAGAGCAAAGAAGAACGTTCGCCTGCTGTGGCAAACTGCGTGGTGTAGCGTTGTAGGTTGTAATTTCCAACAAGCGCTTCCTGGCTAACGTAAGTCTTTCCCTTTTCCGGACGGATTGTGTGTAGGTTCACGACGCCGGCAATAGCCAAGCCGTACAAAGTTCCGGACGGCCCTTTCACCACTTCCACGTTGCCAATGGAGCCAAAATCAATATCGTCCAACGTTGTAATGCCCTCTGCATCGGTTACCGGAATGCCGTTGAGGTAAACTTTGTAGCCCTGTCCGTCAAAGTTTGATGAGATTCCTCTCGTTCCTCTTGAACCGTTTCCGTAGCCGCGAATGTTGAATTGTTGTCCGCCCGAAACGCTTCGCCGGCTCATGGTTACACCGGGAACGTTTTGAAGGATGGCATCGTCCAGAAACAAACCGGTGCTGCGTTTTAATTCAACGGGACTAAGCTTGGTAATGGAATTGGGCTGGTAGAGAAGTGCTTTGTTTTGATTGGATGTAGCGGTTATCTCCACGCGGTCGAGTGTTTGCGCCGTAGGCTGCAAGGCAACGAAGAGTTCCTCGCCGCAGTCGCCGATTGTTTTTTGTGCGGCGGTATAGCCCACGTAGCTAACGGAAAGCGATTGTGCTTTGCCACATTCAAGTGTGAACGTCCCGTTGTTGTCGGTTACAATTTTTTTCCCCGCGTAGATAACGGTAGCGCCAGAAAGCGGTGTGTTGGTGGCCGCATCGGTTACACGGCCTTTGATGTTTTGTGCCTTTGCAAAAAGGCAGGTTGCCACAAACGCAGCAACGCATAGAATTTGTTTCATCTTGCGATTTGTTTGCTGATAAAATGGTGATACGGTTCTGTAAAAAGAAATCAGCAAACCCGGGGTGGCGGCGTCAACACCTGTGTTGGTGTAGCGAGAAGTGAAAAAGCATAAAGAGAAAAGGATGTCAACTTTTCTTGTAGAAAAATTTCGCTTTTTAAAACGGTTACGGGAAGAAAGGGTGCTTTTAATAATTTGAAAAGTGATTGCGACGGACTCTTCTCAGAAGAAGAATTTTGCGTTTTGAGGTACTGATCCACAAGCGCCGTTTCTTTAGCATCGGCAAGGCACCAACAAACCGTTTTGCCGTCTTTCTTCTCAATTTCCACTACATCGAACATGGTGTTTTGATAGCGAAATTCTGTTTTGCTTTCCCAATCAAGTGAAGCCAGGCCGGATGTGGTAAAAACAAGCTCGGTCAGTTCGGTTCTTCTTGTATTTATCAATTCTTTTTTGACGGCTGATTTTATTTCGGCAAGGCGAAACTGGTAAAGCAAATGATAGCCTCCGACAAGGAAAAGCAGGCAGCAAAGCGCTAGTATGGTCAGAAACTTTCTCACGCAGTGATGCTAAGATAAGTTCTCCAAACTGTTTGTTGTTGCCGATGAAAGAAAAAACTTTTACTGTCCTTGCTCTGTTTTCTGCAGTTCCGAAAGTTTCGGCCGCAGCCTCGCTCTTGATTTGTTGAAAACGTTTCGGCCCTTGTCAACGCCCTTGCGTTTTTCTTTTTGTTCTTCAAGCGGAAGGTGAATGAAATCAAAACATTCAGGACCACATGTTCCCTCCCACTTTGTTTTACATTCCTCGCACTGAATAAAGAGCAAGTGACATCCTTCGTTGGCACAGTTCACGTGTGTATCGGCAGGCGTTCCGCATTGGTGGCATTTGGAAATAACCTCTTCTGTTACCCGTTCTCCAAGACGGTTGTCGAAAACAAAATTCTTTCCGCGAAACTTCAGCGGCAGGCCGTTTTCTTTTGCCTGGTTCACGTAGTTAATGATGCCGCCCTCAAGGTGGAAAACATTTTTGAATCCCTTGTGCAACATGTAAGCACTGGCCTTTTCGCAACGAATGCCACCGGTGCAGTACATGATGATGTTCTTTTCTTTTGCGTCTTTCAGCATGTCAGCAGCCATCGGCAATTGTTCGCGAAACGTATCAGACGGAACTTCGATGGCGCTTTCAAAATGTCCCACTTCATACTCGTAATGATTGCGCATGTCCACCACAATCGTTTCCGGATTTTCGGTCAGGCGGTTGAAGGCTTCGGCGTTCACGTATTTGCCCCGATTTTCCATATCGAAGCCTGGATCTTCGATGCCGTCGGCTACAATCTTGTCCCGCACTTTTATTTTCAACACCCAAAACGACTTGCCGTCGTCATCCACGGCAATGTTTAAACGAATTCCGTTCAAGGGACTGATGGAATACAAATAATTTTTAAAAGCTTCGAAATTTGACATCGGTACGCTGATTTGTGCGTTGATGCCTTCGTGCGCCACGTAAATACGGCCAAACACGTTCAACTTGTCGAGATGCAAAAACAGTTCGTCCCGGAAAGCTTTCGGGTCGGCAACGGGAAAATAATGGTAGAAGGAAATGGTTGTACGCGGTTCGGTTTCCGCCAACAAGCGTTGCTTCAGTTCCTTTTGGGAAATGCGGTTGTGTAATGCTGCCATAAATAAATTTTGGCTCACTTGCAGGGTGAGAAAAATTTTTAAACGGCGCAAAGATAGCCTTCGCATCCTCTCGGAAATGTGAAAGAAAGACTGATTTTACTCAGCTTAAATAACGCCGGCAAGAATGAGAACAAGGGCAATGATGGCAAGAACCAGCGCAGCCACCGGGGCAAGCACAATCAGCGCAATCAAAGCAATACCCAGTAAAATGTAGATCAGTGTTCTATCGGAAACGGATGCTCTTGGACTAAAAAGCGATTTTGCTTTTAGCTTGAGCGTGGTAAGAAAAAATTGACGCTTCAGTTTTCGAACGCTTTTCTTGCTCATTTGCGCACCGTAAACCGAAAGAATGACCATGCTGAACAAAGCATCGCCTATATCATTGGAAGGAGTGTTTGGCGTAACGGGAACCGGTTTCTCTACGTGTTGGATGGTTGTGCTGAATGCCATAATTTATTCTTTTGGTTTGGGGTAATAAGGTCGGGGGCAAAAATAAGGAATGTAAAATGTAAAATCCAAAATGCGAAAGTGCCGTTCAGTTGAAGCGATTTACGTTCTGCATTCTATATTTTATGTTTTACATTTTCCTGCTGATGCTTCCACCCAATGCACCGCCCAAGCCAATGCGCACACCAAAATTGTGTCCGGACTGCGCTTGCGTGGCGGTTACAAAATCCACGCGGAATAATTTGAAAATATTTTCCAGGCCCGCAAAAGCCTCGACGTAATAATTGTTTCGGTTGATGTAAAACGTGTTGGTGCCGCCAACAAGGTTCCATTTCAATTTGTTCAGCAGCGGAATTTTGTTGGTGAGCAATCCGTTGAAATGATGTTCGGCGTGAAGCAGGCCGTAAAGCCTTTCCGTGTTGCTGTAACGGTAATACGGCGCCAATTGAAAGCTGTTCACATAGTTCCAGTTTGAGAACATTTGGTTGCCGTTGAAGTGCGTGAAGTCGGGAATGTCAACGTGCTTGTTGTTCAAAAATCCGCCAACGCTTACGCGATATTTGAACGTACCCAGGAGCTTTAAGTTCGTTTCATCATAAATGGAAAACTTCCATTTGTCAAAATCGGCTGTGCTGTTGAAGAGCGTTGGAATGCCTTTCGCATATTGCAATTCGAAGGTTGGATATTTTGAACCGATGGGCACTTTTGATCGCGGAAACTGAATGTATTGCTGTCCCGGTTGAAAAGAAACGGTAGCCGATGTTACAAAAGCAGCGTGCCTTTCAAAGGGAACGCTGGCCAACTCATAAGGATGGTTCGGCAACAACATTTCTCCTTTCTTGAAAAAAGAAAAATCTGTCGAATTTTCCACCGGTATGCGGTCTTCGTAATTGGCAGCAAGATTCAACCTTAGACCGTTTTCAAAGCGGTTGTTGTATTCTACTTTTCCAAACCAGGCCTCATAAAGCTTGAGATAAGCCCGTTTATAAAACAACGTGTACAATGCGTTGGCAAAGGGATCAACGGGATTGTCGCGATTAAATTGCAGCAGCCGCTTGCCACCACTGAATTGCAGGTAACGATTGCGAAAAGGCTCTTCCCGGTTTTGGATGGTGAAAGCGCCAAAAGAATTCAGGTGATGATTGCTGAAACCATACCGCGTATTCCAATTCAATTCGTATTCTTTTTTCTTCTTGTGCGGTTGAATGCTCAATTTTTGGTTCGCGATGAGCGCAAAACCTTCCACGCTGTTGTAACCAATTCCCATCGGTAAAAAAGGATCAAAGCGATAGATGGAAACAGCGGAAGGCGAATAAAAATATTTGATAACGCCGCCTTTTACAAACTCGCGAAGCTGAACTGGCTTTTGCGCCCTGCGCAACGAATCCATGTAGCGCCTCGAATGTAACGAATCGCGGTCGGCGCGACGAAGGCTGTCTTTAAAAATGAAATTCCGCCGCTCGTCCTGCTCCAGCGGCAGGGGTCGCAGGTTGCTCCAATAACTGCTGTCGTGCCGGTTGTAAGCCGTGTCGTACTTCATCAAAATGCGGTTGAAAAAACCTTTCTTAAAACCAGGATTCAGGTTGTAATTGGAATACACGTTCAGAAAATCGCCGGAGATGCCGAAGCCAAAAAATTTTGCCGAAAGTGACACGACCTGATTGGCCGTTTTGTAAACATTCTTTTCAACTTCGGTGTGCAATTGCGTAACACGAAGCGTATCCAGCAAATCCAAGCCCTGGCTTTTGTTCGTCGCCAGGTTCAGACTGTGAATGCGCCATTCCTCGTCCACAATTTGCAGATAGCCCTCAAACAAAGGTTCGTTCTTTCTGCGTGGCGTTACCCGAATGCGGTCAATTAGCCTTCCGCCTTCAAAAAACGAACCTTCAAACCGGAATTTGTAATAATGAAAAGCGGCATCAGCCAATGGCGATACAAAGCCTCTCGGATTAACGTTGCCGCTGAAAAGCTGCACGTTGCTGTTGTAAAAATTAACGAAGAAGGGAAAGCTAAAACCAAAGCCGCCACCGCCGCTTACCCGCGACGACACAACTTCGTACTTTATTTTACCAGGTCGCTTGTACGCTACTTTTGTCAATGATTCGGAAAGGAACAATATGCCCTTGCCGGTTGAATCAATGCCTTCCTTTTTCAATTCGCTTTTGTCAATTTTCTGCCCGAAAAATTTATCCGGTATTTCGTTGGAGCGAATCAAGCCTTTGATGTAAACGTCCACCGTCAGTGAATCGGTTTGCCGGTTGTAAAAATCACGTTTGGCAATGGTCTTGCGCATGATTTCGAGTGCCGGGTCTTCGCCTCTTTTAATCAGCACTTCTTCCATCTTTAGTTCCTGTTCTGATAGACGAAAATCAACGACAAGGTTTGTGTTGTTTACCCGAACCGTTTTCTCTTCTGTTTTGTAACCTACGTGCCGGCATTGAAGAACGTAGGTTCCTTCGTCAAGTGATAACGAATATTTTCCGGTGCTGTTGGCAATGGCGCCTTTGTTCGTGCCTTTTACCGAAATGGATGCAAAGGGAAGCGGTGTGCCTTTTTCGTCGGCCACAGTTCCGGTAACGGTAGCGGCAAAAGGTTTTAAAGCTGAAAGACAAAAGAGAAACAGGCAGAACGGTTTCATACGCAGCGGCATGAAACGAATGTAAAGGGATTGGTCTTATGAAAGCGTTAAGAAGGAGTACGGATTAAGTAGAACTGATATGGCGATGCCGTGAAAAAGAATAAGCAATTGGTTTTGGTTTGAATGACTTTGCCTACTTGAATGAAAGGACTACATCTTCACAAACTCTACACGCCGGTTGTTGGCTTTGCCCTCCAGGCTGTTGTTGTCACTGATGGGCTTTGTATCGCCCAAACCTTTTGTGGAAAGACGCGAACCGTCAACGCCCATCGCTATGAGTTGTACTTTCACGGCCTCGGCTCTTTGTTGCGAAAGGGTGAGATTATGGGCTGCCGTGCCGCTGTTATCGGTATGTCCTTCGATGCTGAATTTTAAATCGGGATTCTCTTTCAACACGCCAACAATCATGTTTAATGTACCCATGCTTTCGGGCTTGATGCTGGCCTTGTCAATATCGAAATTAATGCCGTGTGTGATGATCTTACTCTCGGTAAATTTTTTGCCAATCATGTTCATGTCGCCACCCGAGGCAATGCGAACGTTCTTAAAAATAAGCGGTTGTTCTTCGCTGCCAATGCCGCCGAAACCAACTTTAAAAAACTCGCTTTTTGTATCCGGCACCACCAATATTCGGTTCTGATCAACGTAAAGTTTTAATTGATGATTCTTCACTGCAATCGCTATATGATGCCACTTGTTGACGAAGTTTTCATCTTGCAAACCGGCCGGATAAGCTTTGGAGAAATCCACCACGCCGTTGAAGGACGCTTCCGATGCGCCTACTTGCACGTCTGACGTGGTTTCGCAATTGCAGGCCGGGTCTATTCGGCTCAGGAAAGTAAGAATGCCGTAAGCCCTGTCTTTGTTGTAATAATCAAATTCAATCGTAAAGGGTTCGGTTAAATATTTTTCGGTTTTCATTCGTGGTTTAACACGAGCGTAGTTTCCTTCTGTCAAGAACAAAGCTTCTTGTCCGCTTACTTTGTTAAGCTGCCCCTGTCCTTTTTCCAGTTCCCAATGCGAGGGAAATTCGCCGTCCTGATCGCCGGTAAAATTGTCCTCAAATAAAATTTTATCGCCGGGTACAAAATCGTAGTTCTGGTAAACTTTTAAAGAAGGCGTTTCGTTATTTCCCGTTTCTATGTTAGACACTTGCTTCACGTTGTTGTCCTTCGCGTCGCTGCCTTTTGAACCGCCGTTTTTCGTTGCGTTGTCCACGCCGTCGGCCGCTTTGTCCACGGCCTTGTCAATTTTTTCGTCTTCCTTTTGCTCGGCCTTGTCTTTTACTTTTTGCTTGATCTTTCCCAAAATTCCTTGTGCGTTCACGGGTGTAAATGGCGCTGCAAAAAGCGTTAGAACAAAGGCATAGCCGAGGAGCTTTTTCATATCAGTTATTTTTAAGCTAAGCTAACCGGGGTAAGCTTGCAAGACAATCGCATTAAAATGCGACGAGGGATAAAGACGATATTGGGATATCAGGATATTTCATTTGGGGTACCGTCCTTCCGTTCGGCACAATTGAGACAATCACCCCATCACCTAATATCACAACATCCTAATATCCTTTCTCACTTCATTCCGTAAACCCTGTTGAGTGCTTCGGTGCGGCTTTGCACGTGAAGTTTTTCGTACATCCGGCGGATGTGTGTGCGAACCGTGTCAATGCTGATGCCTTCCGCGGCCGCAATCTCTTTGTAACGTAGTCCTTTGGAAAGGTCGTGAAGGATGCTTTTTTCTTTGGGCGTTAGCAAGGCTTCTTCACTTTTGTTGTTTTTTGCCTGAAAGGTTTGAATGACGCGCCGCGCAATTTGCGCACTCATGGGCGAACCACCGGCGTGCACGTCGCGGATGGCTTCGAGAATTTTAACCGGCTCTGTTTTTTTGAGAAGATAACCGTGAGCGCCGGCTTTCAACGATTCGAAAATATTGTCGTCATCTTCGTAAACGGTGCTCATGATAAACTGCGTGTTCGGGCAGGCTTGCTTTACCTGCCGGAGACAATCTATGCCGTTGATGCCGGGCAAGTGAATGTCCATCAATACAACGTCGGGACAATGCGCAGGCAAGGCTTTTACCGCCTCTTCACCGGTGGCGTAAACCTGGTTGCAAATAAAACCCGGGCTGCTGCCGATGAGAATCTGCAAACCTTCGCGTATGTCTTTAATGTCTTCGACTATGGCGACTGTGATCAAGGACATAAAACAAATTTAGCGGTTGCAAAGGCCTCTTCGTTTCGCATAAAAGTGTGACAAGCGCAAATTTTGCAGCAGGAATTTTTTCATTTCAATGCCAAAGCAATGTCAACCTGCGATTCCTGAACTACGATGCCGGAAACCACAGCGGGTCCTGGCTGTTCCAATCGCCGTTGTAATTGATGAAAAGTTCTTCTCCTCTTTTAATGTCTCTTACCGCTTTTACTGCGATGACCTGCTTTTTAAAGTACATTTCGTATTCGCAGTTCGACTGAAAAGAATGGTTGTAAACCGGCACCAATCCGAGCGCCATTGCGCATTGGTCGCGGGCTTCGCCCCATTCAAAAATATAATCGTGCAAGAGCGTTTTGTCCAGCAGTTTTCGCTCTTCGGCATTCATGACAATCACGGGCGCCAGTTCAATGAGCGTACCGGCAGCGATGGGTGCTTTTGTAAACACGCCGCGTCCCATCTTCTTTGTGCCGGCGGCGTGCACATCGTCCAATAAATAGCTCAATTGTTTTAGCGTCATAAATCGAAATTCAAAAAGTCAAAACCAAAAGTAAACGGTCTTTGCTGATGAAGGCTTCGTTTGAATTTAGCCTTTTGCTTTTGCCTTTTTTCTTCGTGCAGTAAATTTGGCGCATGACGTTGGAAACATTACAGGCAGAATTGGAGCATGTGCTGGAAAAAGGCGATCCAGAAGAAATCGGAAATTTCCTTGACCAGCAAAACATAAGCGACGTAGCCGAACTGATTTACACCGTGCCCGAACACGATGCGTCCATCATCATGTACATGTCCATCCACCGCGCTTCCGGCGTGTTTAAAATATTAGAGACGGCCACGCAACAGGACATTATTCAAAAACTTCCTCCCGGCAAAACCGCCGAACTGTTAAATGAACTGCCGCCCGATGACCGCACCGCTTTGCTGGAAGATCTGCCCAGCGACGTAGTGCGTGAACTTATCAAACTGTTGAACCAGGAAGAGAGAAAAATTACGCTTTCGCTTTTGGGTTACCCCGAAAACAGTGTGGGACGTTTGATGACGCCCGATTACGTTTACGTGCAGGAAACCGATACGGTGCAGCGTGTCCTCGAAATCATTCGACGCGTGGGAAAGAACAGCGAAACGATTGATGTGATTTACGTGATTAACGACAAAGGCGAACTGCTTGACGACATACGGATCCGTGAATTTATTCTGGCTGCGCCCAACAAAAAGGTCAGTGAGTTAATGGACAACCGGGTGATTTCGTTAAATGCTTACGCTGATCAGGAAGCCGCCAATGAAGCCTTTAAGATGAACAACCGCGTGGCCCTGCCCGTGGTGAGTAACAGCAACAAACTTTTGGGCATCGTTACCATTGACGACATTCTTTGGGTAGCCACCGAGGAATTTAGCGAAGACATGCAAAAAATAGGCGGCACGCAGGCCTTGAATGAACCGTATCTCGACATTGCTTTTTTCAAACTTATTCGCAAACGGGTAGGTTGGCTGCTGGCGCTTTTTGTAAGTGAATTGTTGACGACGTCGGCCATGACCTATTTCTCCGACGAGATGCAGAAAGTGGCCATACTTTCCATTTTTGTTCCGCTAATTACCTCCAGCGGCGGCAACAGCGGCTCCCAGGCATCTACGCTGATCATCCAGGCAATGGCCGTTGGCGAAGTCACTATTGCTGACTGGTGGCGGGTAATGCGCCGTGAAATTTTATCAGGCCTTGTATTAGGAGTTATCCTCGGCTCGGTAGGTTTTTTGCGCATCCAGATATGGCACGAACTCATTCAACACGGCTTTATGCACATGAAAGACCCCGAAATCAGAACCGCTTACCTTACACACTCGACGGCAGTGGGTTTAACTATCGGTTTTTCGCTTATCGGCATTGTTTTGTGGGGAACATTGGCCGGTTCCATGCTTCCCATCTTTTTGAAAAGACTTGGCGCCGATCCCGCGGCTTCTTCTGCGCCCTTCGTTGCCACGCTGGTGGACGTAACAGGCATCATCATTTATTTTTCGATGGCTTATCTTATTCTCACGGGTATTTTGTTGTAACAAAACCTTGCCTCCTAAAGTTTTGGCTTGTCAGCATTTTTTTAGACTTTCGCGCCTGCCAGAAAGGATATTGAGATATTGAGACAGTAAGTTACCGGCTTTGCCGTTCCTGTTTTTCATTCACTCAATATCCCAATATCACAATCACTCAATATCAATTTTATTATGTGCGGAATCGTTGGATACATCGGACCGAGACAAGCTTACCCCATCATCATCACCGGCCTTAAACGGCAGGAATACCGCGGCTACGACAGCACGGGCATTGCAATTATGAACCCGCATCTTACCGTTTATAAAAAGAAGGGAAAAGTAGCGGAGCTTGAAAACACCTTGTTGGGCGAAAACCTTAAATCAAACATTGGCATCGGTCATACGCGGTGGGCCACGCACGGCGAACCAAGTGACCGCAACGCCCATCCCCATCTTAGTGCCAGTGGCAAACTGGCCATGATTCACAACGGCATCATTGAAAACTATGCACAACTGAAGACGGAACTTTTAAACAAGGGCTACACGTTTAAAAGCGATACCGACACCGAAGTGCTGCTGAACTTCATTGAAGAAATTAAAACGAACACGCAATGCAGTCTGGAAGAAGCCGTGCGCATCGCCTTGAAAAGAGTTTCCGGTGCTTACGTGATTCTTCTTTTGGATGAAGAAAACCCCGATACGATTGTTGCGGCACGAAAAGGAAGTCCACTGGTAATCGGCATCGGCAAAGGCGAACATTTTTTGGGTTCGGACGCGACGCCCATGCTTGAATACACAAAAGAAGTGGTGTACGTAAACGATTACGAAGTCGCCATCATCAAAGCCGACGAACTCATTTTAAAAAACCTTGGCAACGAACGCCAAACGCCTTACATCACGAAGCTGGATATGGAACTGGCGGCCATTGAAAAAGGCGGCTACGACCATTTCATGCTGAAAGAAATATTTGAGCAGCCGCAAACCATCTATGATTGTTTGAGGGGAAGACTTGATGCCGAAAAAGGCACCATTACCATGAGCGGCATTCAAAAATATGCCGAGCAAATCATGAACGCCAACCGCATCATTATGGTGGCCTGCGGCACAAGCTGGCACGCGGGTTTGGTGGCTGAATACATTTTTGAAGAGCTCTGCCGCATCAACGTGGAAGTGGAATACGCCTCGGAGTTTCGTTACCGCAACCCGGTCATCAACAAAGGCGACGTCATCATCGCTATCTCACAAAGCGGTGAAACCGCCGATACGCTTGTGGCCATTGAAAACGCAAAGAAGCAAGGTGCCATTATTTTGGGTGTGGTTAATGTCGTTGGCTCGTCCATTTCCCGTGTGTCGGACGGCGGTGCCTATACTCACGCCGGTCCCGAAATTGGCGTGGCTTCTACCAAAGCCTTTACGGCGCAATTGGCCGTGCTCACCATGATTGCGTTGAAGATTGGTTATGAAAAAGGCACGCTTGATAAAGACCGTTACATGCGTTTGCTGGATGAATTAAACAGCGTTCCCGATAAGGTAAAAGTGGTGCTGGAACAGCAAGAGCGCATTAAAGCACTGGCCGAAAAATACAAAGATGCAAGCGATGCTTTGTTCCTTGGAAGAGGCTACAACTTTCCGGTTGCGCTGGAAGGCGCCTTGAAGCTGAAAGAAATTTCTTACATCCACGCTGAGGGTTATCCGGCTGCTGAGATGAAGCACGGACCGATTGCCCTGGTTGATGAAAATCTGCCTGTGGTTTTTGTGGCAACGAAAGATTCGTATCACGAAAAAGTGATCAGCAACATGCAGGAAATTAAAGCCCGCAAAGGCAAGGTGATTGCTGTGATTACGGAAGGCGATGAGCACAGCACAAGCCTGGCCGATGACGTGATTGAAGTTCCCGAAGCCGACGAGATTGTTGCGCCGATGTTGAGCGTGATTCCGCTGCAATTGCTTTCGTATTACGTAGGCGTTGCAAAAGGTTACGATGTGGACAAGCCGCGCAATTTGGCAAAAAGCGTAACGGTGGAATAGGATAACATTGACAGAGAAAGCGGTTAAACACAAAGTTTTCTCTTCATGATTTTTATAAACTCAATCGGGCTTTCGATTGAGTTTTTTTTATGTTACCAGCTTCGGTAACACTATTCATCGCCGGTTGCGTCGCACACGTCATGGTTCGGAATATGCTTCGGCATTTCACGCGGCGCCGCAGAAGTTGTTGCGTGCAACATTGTTTGCCGCATAGCGAATAAAGCGTACAAGAGTGCGACGCAACAGAAGCTCAATGTACAGGCGAACCTCTGGCTCATAAAAATATTTCGTACAGCGCCAATGCTGCTGGCTTAGAGAAAAGAAGAAGAAAAACATTTGCGCATAACAGTCAACCTCAAACTTTAATCTTCAAACCCCGAACAACTCAAAGTACTTTAACAAAAAAACTTTTAGGAGCGGACTACCTTCAACAGGTTTTAAATAATAAATTTGACCGCTTTAAAAACTACCGAATGCCGCTCTCTCACGTTCTGACCGTTTACCTTATTTCTTTCCTTCTTGTGTTTCTTCCCTCGTTTGGATTGGCCAAGATGTTTCAAAAAGCAGGTGTTGAACAATGGAAAGCATACGTGCCTTTTTACAATACGTGGGTGATGCAGGATTTGGCAAAGCGGCCGAAGCATTGGGTCTTCTGGCAATTGATACCGGTAGTGGGCTGGTTCATTACGCCGGGAATTTTTATTGAGTGGGTGAAATTGTTCGGTAAGTTTTCACTCGGCGACCACACGCTGGCAGCTTTGTTTGCACCGTTTTATTTCCCCTATTTGGGTTACGATGCGAAGACAAGATTCATCGGCCCCGAAGGCGTAAAACGTTACCAGAAGCCCGGCTGGCGCGAATGGGTGGACGCGGCCATCTTTGCCGTTGTTGCCGCTACGTTGATCCGCACGTTTGTATTTGAAGCCTACACCATTCCTTCCGGCTCAATGGAAAAGACCTTGCTGGTAAACGACTTTTTGTTTGTGAGCAAATTCAGTTACGGCCCGCGCATTCCCAACACGCCGCTCTCCATTCCTTTCGTACACAATTACATTCCGGGCACGAGCAAAAAATCGTACAGCACTTTGGTTGAGTTGCCTTATATCCGCTGGTTTGCATCGCCGGTAAAAAGAGGCGATGTGGTGGTGTTCAACTTTCCGGCGGGTGATACCGTTATCAACAAACCTGATTTTCAATCGGCCATACCGTATTATGATGTGATTCGCAGCCGTGACTTTGGTGGCAATACGGAAGCAGGAAGAAATTATATCAAAGGCCACCCTGAGGATTTCCCGCTGGCCATTCATCCGCCGGACAAAAGCGATAACTACATTAAACGTTGCACTGGGGTTTCGGGAGACACTCTTGAAGTACGCAACAACGTGGTTTTTGTGAACGGAACGATGGAGCCCAATCCGCCGAAGTCGCTCATTAAATACACAGTTGTCACCAACGGGCAAACATTGGACGCTGTGAGCCTGAAAGAAGATTACGATGTGGATGTAGACAAAGGCGAGTTTGCAACCACCAGCGTTCCGTTTGTGTACACCATTGTATTGACTGATGACGCAAGAAAAGATCTGGAGAAGAAAGGTTATAAGATCACGCCTTATTTAGACCCAACGAACAATCTTCAGCAAGTATTTCCCTACGATAGTTTTCACAACTGGAGTCGCGACAATTTTGGCCCGATCTGGATTCCGAAGAAAGGTGCAAGGCTTCTGCTTACGCCGCAGAATTACGGCGTTTACGAAAGAGCCATTCGCGTTTACGAACACAACGACTTTTACCTGAAGGAGGGCAAGTTTTACCTCAACGGAAAAGAGACAGCATCGTACACTTTTAAAATGGATTATTACTGGATGATGGGTGATAACCGGCAAGGCTCACAAGACAGCCGTTTTTGGGGGTTTGTTCCCGAGGACAGAGTGGTAGGAAAAGCTTGGCTCATTTGGTTCAGTTATGACAGTGGCCCGCGTTGGAGCCGCTTGTTCCGTATCGTAAAATAAGTTAGTTTTACATGCCCCTCTAAAAAACGGAGGGGCATTTTTGTCTCTAATACTGAACCATGAAAGAAAACAAATTCGAATTTAACTACAAGGTGTACGACAGTATATCCGAGTTGCCCGAAGAAAGCCAATGGCTTTTGAACGAAGCCCGCGAAGTCAGTGCAAACGCTTACGCACCGTACTCTAATTTTCAAGTCGGCGCCGTGGCTAAAATGGCCAATGGACAAATTGTTGCCGGCAGCAACCAGGAGAACGCTTCTTTTCCTGTAGGCCTTTGCGCCGAAAGAGTTTTGCTTGCCTCTATTTCATCTCTTTTTCCGAAAGTGCCCATCGAAACCATCGCCATCAGTTACCGCAGCGACAGTCAAAAAAGCGATCATCCCATTTCACCTTGCGGCATTTGCCGGCAATCCTTGCAGGAATTTGAAGGCCGTGTAAATCATCCTGTGCAATTAATTTTGGGCGGTATGGAAGGACCTGTTTATGTGATTGACAGCGCAAGCCGTTTGTTGCCGCTGGCCTTTACAAGCGAGGAGTTGCGGTAAGAAATCAGCGGTATAAATTTTTGATAGCATTTCCCGGACTCAATCATTTTACGTGATTGAGTTTTTTATTTTATAAACTCCGGGCACTAACTTGAGCGCCACGCAAAGAAGAAAAGTTTCTTCGCACAAAACGCCAACTCCAAACTCCAAATGCCAAACTCCAAACCGCCTATATTTGTGTTCAATCAAATGCTATTTGATGATACAACAATTTGAAGATTTTGAATCGAACCTGGCAGGCGAAGAAGGCAAAGCGCAAGAGGCAAAAACGAGTTGGTTTAAGCGACTGAAGAAAGGCATTACCACGCCTTCGTCGGAGAAGAAAGAAACACCAGAAGGCTTGTGGGCCAAATGTCCCGAGTGCAATTACATCTGCACGATGAACGATTTGCGCGAAGCACTTTTTGTTTGTCCGAAGTGCGGTTATCATCACCGCATCGGCAGCGAAGAATACTACGAAATTTTGTTCGATAACAAAGAATATACGGAACTGTTTGCCGACATCCGCTCCAAAGATTTTCTAGGCTTTACCGATTTAAAGCCTTATCAAAAACGCCTGGAAGAAACCTGGGCCAAGACTGATTTAACCGATAGCATGCGAGTGGCTGTGGGTAAAATTAACGGCCACGAACTTGTAATGGCAGCGATGGATTTTGAGTTTATCGGCGGTTCGTTGGGCAGCGTGATGGGCGAAAAATTTAGTCGCGCTGTGGATTATTGCTTGGAACACAAACTGCCTTTTTTCATCATTTGCAAAAGCGGTGGCGCCCGCATGATGGAAAGCGCTTTTTCACTGATGCAACTGGCAAAAACAAGCGGCAAGCTTTCGCAACTTTCCGATGCGAAACTTCCGTATATCGCCTTATTAACAGACCCGACCTTTGGTGGAATTTCGGCTTCGTTTGGTATGCTTGGCGATTTAAACATTGCCGAACCCGGTGCGCTGATTGGTTTTGCTGGTCCGCGGGTGATTAAAGAAACCATTAAAAAAGATTTGCCCCCCGGTTTTCAGCGCAGCGAATTTATTTTGGAACACGGCTTTTTGGATTTCATTGTTCCGCGTCCCGAATTAAAAAGCAAGCTGACATCAGTGCTTACGCTTTTCAAGAATTAAGATGGAAATTAAAAACAGGCAGGCTTATTACGAATACTTTATTGACGACAAGTTGCAAGCCGGGATCGCCTTGCTTGGAACGGAAGTAAAATCGTTGCGTGCCGGGAAAGCGAGTTTTGCTGATGCATATTGTCTTTTCCAAAAAGGCGAATTGTGGTTGCGGGCCATGAACATCGCAGAGTACTCGCACGGTACTGTAAACAACCACGAGGCCGTTCGCGACCGTAAACTTTTGCTCACTAAACGCGAATTAAAAAAATGGGAAGCCAGGTTAAAAGAACAAGGCTATACCGTTATTCCGTTGCGTCTCTATTTTAATGAAAAGAATATAGCCAAAGTTGAGATTGGTTTGGCCAAAGGAAAAAAACTTCACGACAAGCGGGAAAGCATTAAACAGAAAGACACGGAAAGGGAAATGAAGCGGTATTTGAAGTAAGCCCTAAATCATGCTTGCAAGATCAAAGGATTGTGCTGTAATCAAAAGAGTCGTTCTGAGAAGAACGACTCTTTTGATTGGGAAACGATTTTTGTCTCTAACTACTTGAAAAAATCTTTCTGCCTCACGGTTCAGAACAACTCCGCTTGCTCCTTTGCTTCCTTCACTTCCCACTCCATCATGATGTTTTTGTTGAAGTCAACCAGCTTCGCTCCTACCGCTTTCCAGCCCATCACGTCCACCATCTTTGCAATCTTAAACTTCGCTTTGCGCACTTGCGAACCTTTGCCGGATTGCACAATCAGCAGGGGTTCTTCTTCCGTTGATACAGCTTCAAGTAAATTCCCTTTTCCTTCTTTGATGAACAAAAACTTTTCGTGCAGTTTGGACGTTTCTATACGGAAACGCTTGACGTTGTATTGAAGCTTGTCGTTGTCCAGATAAACTGCTGTGATGATGCGTTCGGGATCGTACTTCTCCACCAGCATCACTTCTTCAGGATTGAAACGCTGCGTCAATTCCTGGTCAACGATTTCGTAGGTGCCGTCGGTGTAAATGGCAAGGATTCTGTCTTCCGCATCAAAATCTCCCAACTCAATTCCTTTCCCGTCAAGATTCAGGCGGCCAAACTTGTCATCAAACCAAAGCTTCACGCTGCCAAGCGTTGCCACGCCGGCTTCTTTAAACTTCACTGCGCGAACGGGATATTTTGTAACCTGGTTACCGATGCTGCCGCGATTCTTTATCTCAATTTCTTCAAAATAAAAATCGAATTCCTTGTTGCGGGCCGTTGATGCAGGACTTAAAATAATGCGCACGACTTCGGCTTCACCGTTCGGATTGACAGTGAGGTAATGCACTTTGCTTTTGTCATGCCCTTTCGTAAGATCGTATTCTTTATCGCGGGTAACGCCGGTTACGTTAAAGCGTTTGGCAAAGGTTGTTCCCGTGGCGCCATCGGTGTAAACCAGATTATAGGTGGTGCGTTCGTCGCCTTTACGGAAAATGTGTGCGTACAAAATGTCCTTGCCAATAAAAACTTTGTCCTGCACCTTTACCACCTTCATAATACCGCGTTTGGTAATGGCAATAATGTCGTCAAGATCAGAACATTCTACAAGGAATTCATCTTTCTTCAACGACGTGCCAATGAAACCTTCGGAACGGTTGATGTAAATTCTTGTGTTTGCAATGGCTACGTGCTTGGCTTCAATCACTTCAAAGACTTTGATCTCCGATTTGCGTTCGCGGCCCTTGCCGTATTTCTTCAAGAGGTTTTCAAAGTATGCAACGGCGTACTCGGTCAGGTGTTCAAGGTCGTATTGAACCTGCTTTATCTGTGCTTCCAGGTCTTTTATCTGTGCATTCAGTTCGTCAATGTCCAACTTGTAAATGCGGCGAACGGGTTTCTCCGTCAGCTTCAAAATATCTTCACGAGTAATGTCTCTTTTTAATCTCGGTTTGAACGGGGAAAATGCTTTGTCAATGGCGATAATTACTTTGTCCCAGGTTTCGTGCTTCTTCTCTAATTCCTTGTAAATTTTTTCTTCGAAGAAGATTTTTTCAAGCGAGGTATAGTGCCATTTTTCGTTTAGTTCACCGAGTTTGATTTCAAGTTCGCGCTGAAGAAGGTTTTTGGTGTTGTCGGTGGAAAGACGCAGCAGGTCGTACACGTTTACGAAATGCGGCTTCTGGTCAATGATGACGCAGGTGTTGGGCGCCACCGATACTTCGCAATCGGTGAATTTATACAAGGCATCAATAGTAATATCGGGAGAAATGCCCGGCGCCAAATCAACCTGTATCTCTACTTCCGCCGCCGTATTGTCTGTAACTTTTTTAATCTTGATTTTGCCGGCATCGTTTGCTTTTACAATGCTGTCCATCAGGCCCATTGTGGTTACACCGTACGGAACGCTTTTGATCAGCAGCGTCTTCTTGTCAAATTCTTCAATGTGTGCACGCACCTTCACCCGGCCACCGCGCTGACCGCCGTTGTAATCAGTCACGTCAACCATTGCGCCGGTTTGAAAATCGGGATACAAATCAAACTTGCGCCCTTTCAAATATTTAATGGAAGCTTCGCAGAGTTCGATAAAATTGTGCGGAAGAATTTTTGTGGATAAACCAACCGCAATGCCTTCTGCGCCTTGCGCCAACACCAACGGAAATTTTACGGGCAACGTTACCGGTTCGTTCTTTCTACCGTCGTAACTCAATTGCCAGTTTGTGGTCTTCGGATTAAAAACAACTTCCAGCGCAAACTTGCTCAGCCGGCCTTCGATGTATCGCGGTGCAGCCGCATCGTCGCCGGTGCGCACATCGCCCCAGTTTCCTTGCGTATCTATCAACAAATCTTTTTGGCCAATGTTCACCAGTGCATCGCCAATGCTGGCATCGCCGTGCGGGTGGTATTGCATTGTTTGGCCGATGATGTTTGCTACTTTGTTGTAGCGACCGTCGTCCATTTCTTTCATCGCATGAAGAATGCGCCGCTGTACGGGTTTGAGGCCGTCTTCCACGGCGGGCACGGCACGTTCCAGAATTACGTAAGAAGCGTAATCCAAAAACCAGGTTTTGTACTGGCCGTTAATGCCGTGGTCTGTTTGTACGTGTTCGTAGGATTTGTTTTTCATTTCGTAGTGCTCGTATTTATTAGCTGTTTAATTCGGTTACTTCTTCTGGTGCAGTGGATTTCAGTTTCACGTCAAATTCTTTCCAGCCTTTTGCCGGTTCGCCTGTCAATTCAATTTTTCCTTCTTCTGCCAAAACTTTCATTCTGCCCAACAGCGTGACGTCGCCGGTTTTATTTTTCATTTTGGAGAGAATGTTCTGCATTGCTTTGTTGCCCTTTTGCGTTTCGGATGTCAGTCCCGCAAGGATATCTTTATCGTAAAAACTTTCCTCTTTGCTCACGATTTTTTTTCCGCCTTCAAGAATACGTACAGCTCCGTTTTCGTCCATCAGCTTTTTCCACTCGTCAGGGTCAACTTCAAATTCGCTCAGCGTTACTTTGCGGGCTAGTTTTTTTGCTTTCAAAAATTCTTTTGGCTGAATCTGGTGCAAAGCCGTCGGGTAAAAAATTAGTCCTTTTTCATTGATGAATGGAAGGTTGTTCAGGTATAAAACAAATATCCTTCCGTGGTAATCTTTCAGTTGCGAAAGCAGCCAGTAATAACCGCACACATCATGCTGGTTTTGCCCCATCCAAATCCAAATAATTTCATCTTCGTTTTCGTCCAATGTTCTCTTGAGATTGTGAACCATCAGGCGATCGTCCACCATCTCCATCAACTGGTCGGAATTGTACGGCGAATAGTCCAACAACTCTTTCCAATATTGTCTTCTTGCCTGGTAGCCTTCCGGTTCGTATATATTTTGAATCGGGCCGACGGCGTAATCGTCGCGAACGATTTGTACGTCGCCAATCAAACTCTCATCCAGCTCCTGTGCTTTTTTTAAAACTTCAATATCGGCTTGTTGAAAAACAATATGGATCATGAAAAAAAATGTTGAATTTTAAATGCTGAATCGTACTCCTTAGGCAACTGCAATTTCTTCTGCCGCGTCCAATTCCACTTTCAAATTGTTGATAATAAACTCTTGTCTTTCCTGCGTGTTCTTGCCCATGTAATATTCGAGCAGGTGCTGAATCTGGTCGCCGTGATCAATGATCACCGGCTGCAAACGAATATCCTCGCCAATAAAGCGGCCAAATTCATCCGGCGAAATCTCGCCAAGGCCCTTAAAGCGGGTGATCTCAGGCTTCGCACCAAGTTTCTTCATGGCCCTTTGTTTCTCCTGTTCCGAATAGCAATAAATCGTTTCCTGCTTGTTGCGTACGCGGAACAACGGCGTTTCCAAAATGTAAACGTGGTTGTTCTTTACCAAATCAGGAAAGAATTGCAGGAAGAACGTCATAATCAAAAGCCGAATGTGCATGCCGTCAACGTCGGCATCGGTAGCAATAACGATGCGGTTAAAGCGCAAGCCCTCCATGCCTTCTTCAATGTTCAACGCGTGTTGCAAAAGGTTCAACTCTTCGTTTTCGTACACCACTTTTTTTGTCAAGCCGAAACAGTTCAGCGGCTTGCCCCGCAAACTAAAAACAGCCTGTGTTTCCACGTCTCTTGCTTTGGTGATTGAGCCGCTGGCCGAATCGCCTTCGGTAATAAAAATGGTCGAGTTTCGTTGGGTTGCAAAAAATTCCTGCTTGCCTTTAGCGGGCGGTTCATCGTTCAGGTGAACCCGGCAATCGCGGAGCTTTTTGTTGTGCAGGTTTGCTTTTTTGGCTCTTTCATTCGCCAGCTTTTTAATGCCGGCCATATCCTTTCGTTCGCGTTCGCTTTGTTCTATTTTTTTCTTTAAGGCATCGGCAACCGAAGGATTTTTGTGCAGGAAGTTGTCCAGTTGTTTCGATAAAAATTCGTACACAAATTGCCGCATGCTTGGACCGCCTTCGTCCACGTTGAGCGAACCCAGTTTTGTTTTTGTTTGCGATTCAAAAACCGGTTCCACTACTCTCACCGAAACTGCCGCCACAATGCTTTGCCGGATATCGGACGCTTCGTAATCTTTCTTAAAAAAGTCGCGGATAACTTTTACGTACGCTTCGCGAAAGGCTGCCTGGTGCGTACCGCCTTGTGTTGTATGCTGACCGTTGACGAAAGAATGGTAATCCTCGCCGTAATCGTTGTTGTGTGTAAGCGCAACTTCAATGTCTTCACCTTTCAGGTGAATAATCGGATACCGAATACCTTCGGGTGCAGTATCGGCGTTTGTTTCTCTTGTCAGCAAATCAAGCAAGCCGTTTTTACTCACGAAACTTTTGCCGTTGAAGATGATGCGCAGTCCTGCATTTAAAAAGCAATAATTCCAGATCTGCTTTTCAAGGAATTCGGGAATAAAATGAAAGTTTTTGAAAATGCTTTCGTCGGGAATAAACGTGACCAGCGTCCCGTTTTCCGCATCGGTCTTTCCTTCTTTTTGTTCTTTTATCAAGATGCCTTTTGAGAACTCGGCCTCTTTTATTTTTCCATCGCGGTGTGACGCCACTTTGAAAAAATTACTTAAAGCATTTACGGCCTTTGTACCCACACCGTTCAGGCCTACGCTTTTTTGAAACACTTTGCTGTCGTACTTGGCGCCGGTGTTTATTTTGCTCACTACATCTACCACTTTGCCCAAGGGAATGCCACGGCCGTAATCGCGAACGGTAACGGTTTTGTCTTTGATGGCGATTTCGACGGTTTTGCCATGGCCCATTGTGTATTCGTCAATACAGTTGTCAATAACTTCTTTTACCAAAACGTAAATGCCGTCGTCGGGACTGGAGCCGTCGCCCAACTTTCCAATGTACATGCCCGGCCGCAAGCGAATGTGTTCTTTCCAGTCAAGACTTTTGATGCTTTCTTCGGTGTACTCAAACAAATTTTTCTTTGTTTCTGCCATAGGATTTATCTGTCAAGGTTGCGAAAATAGGTTTTCTGAAACCATTTAGTAACGGTCTGTCGTTCAACTCCGAACATTGCCGGTTAACTTTTTTTTGGAAAAATACTACACGGAAAACGAGGAGGAAACGAAGCAAAAAACGTACGGTGATCAAGTTCACAAATATACAAATTAAGCCCGGCTATTTACTAAAATAATTAGTTTTTTAGAAAGATTTATTTTTCGTATGGAAGTCTTGCCTGTATTGATTTTCAGCGATTTAGAACGGTAACATTTTTTTAGCGACCGTGTCGTTTTTACAAACCGAAAAGGCCTAATTTTGACCCCGTGAGGGACGGATTTTGAGGCCTTGGCGATACTCCACTTCACTAACCCGGTACTACCCATTAGATTGTTTGATTAAGTTGATTAACCACCTAAAAAAGGAGGCAGATATGTATTCGTATGGACTGCTGGAACCCGGATGTTATTACCTGGTGCAGGAAGAAACGGACTCAATTGTAGAACTGATTAAAGTGACGGTAGAAACCGACCACTGCATGTATGTTTTTAAATACGGCGACGAATTGGTAACGGAATGGCGCCGCAAAACCGATGCAATTTTTGACATCATTGAATGCCTCGACGACAAGAAAATTGAAGCTTGGGAAAAGCAATACAACAACAACGAGGAATCGTATTACGAGGAGGACGAAGAGTAATGGGCTTCCCGGTTTGTTAGCCGACGTAAGGTTTTGCCACCAGGCAGTTTCTTACTTTTCGAAGAAACCAAAAATGCTCAGCCAGGTTTTTCTGACTGAGCATTTTTTATGGAGCCAGCAGAAGAATCCTTATTCCGCTTCTGTTGCTTCGCACACTTGTGCGTTCAGATCAACATTGACCAAAGCAGGGATCTGCCGAAAGCTTGCTTTCCCTTTAAGAGACATGACGAGGCCGGTTTTCTTCTTACTTTTAAACAAAATCACAGCTATGCAACCAATGCGCAGTTCTCGTTTTTTCCTGCTCCTGCTTTTCGTTTTTGTTTCCACTTTTGTTCAGGCGCAGGAAGATCTGCCAACCGATTATCTCTCGCCGCAGTTTCACAAAAGCCGTCGCGAAGCCGCAAGGGCCTCAATGCCCGAGAACAGTGTGATGGTTGTGTTTGCCGCTCCTGAACGCACTTTTTCCAACGACGTAAATTATTTCTACCACCAAAACCCCGACCTATACTATTTCACCGGTTACAAAGAGCCTCACGCCGTTTTGTTTCTGTTTAAAGAGCCACAAAAAGCTCCCGATGGCTCAACCTTCACGGAGCTGTTTTTCGTACAGAAAAAAGATCCGCGCAGCGAACAATGGACCGGTCGCAGGCTGGGCGAAACCGGGGTAAAAGAAAAACTCGGAATCCAGACGGTTTACACCGGCGATGCGTTCAAAAACTTTGCACTCGACTTCTCTCCTTTTACCAAAATCATTGCGGAAGGCTTTCCCGATGATCTGAAGCACGGCCGCAGTGACGGTGATTTGTATAACCTCATGCAGCAGTTCAAACAAAAAGCAGCCATAACCGATGCAAAAGACCCGCGCCTCGATGCGAAAAGTTTTTATCAAATCACGGCCAAGCTTCGCGAAACAAAAACACCGGAAGAAATGTACCTGCTTCGTCGTGCAGTGGAAATCTCCTGCATGGCGCACAACGAGGCCATGAAAGCCTTGCGCCCCGACATGTCGGAACTGGAAATACAAGGCTTAATGGAATACGTACACAAACGTTATGGCTCGGAAGAAGTAGGGTACGGCTCCATCGTTGGTGCGGGTGACAACGGCTGCATTCTGCATTACATGGAAAACAGCAAGACGAAGATTGGCAATGATTTGCTTTTAATGGATGTCGGCGCTTCTTATCACGGCTATTCTGCCGACGTCACCCGCACCATACCGGCACGAGGAAAATTTTCACCCGAAGAAAAAACGATTTATCAGCTTGTTTATGACGCACAGGAAGCAGCATTTAAAACATTGCATGACGGCGCAAAGTTTGCCGACGCAAGCAAAGCAGCCAACGACGTGATTGCCGATGGCTTGCTTAAACTCGGCATCATCAAAGACAAAAAAGACGTACGCAAATATTATCCGCACGGCTTGGGTCACCACATTGGTTTAGACGTGCACGACCGCAGCGAATACGGCCCGCTGACCAAAGACATGGTGATAACGATTGAGCCGGGCATTTACATTCCACTTAACAGCGATTGCGATAAAAAATGGTGGGGCATTGGCGTGCGCATTGAAGATGATGCCCTGATTACGCAAGACGGTTACGAATTGCTTTCGGCTTTTTCGCCACGTTCCGTTGCCGACATCGAGAAAATGATGGCCGAGAAAACGGTCATTGACAATTACAAATTGCCTGCATTAAAAACACAACAAAAGAAGGTCAGTTTCTAAGGCCGCTCAATTTTCGTTCGGCGCAGTTCCAAAAGATTTAAAGCATTGGGTTCAAAATCTTGCACATTGTTTTGCACAAGGTGCACGGCCATGTCGTACCATAGCGGTACTACCGGCGCGTCTTTTATCATCAACCGGTCGGCTTGCCGGTAAAGTTTATAGCGAAGCGTATCGTTTGTTTCAGCGATGGCTTTTTCAAACAAGGCATCAAAAGCGGGATTGTTGTACCGGGTGTAATTTGGCGGCGCGGGATTCTTTGAATAAAAAACAGAAAGATAATTTTCTGCATCGGGATAATCGGCTATCCAGCTTCCGCGAAAGAACAAAGCCCTTGAACTTGAGGTCATGTCAAGCAGCAGCGATTTTTGCACGACGTCCACCTGAACGTTCAGGCCAATTTCTTCCAACTGCCGCGCAATGTAGCTAGCGATGTCGGAGTAAATCGGGATGGTGAGCAGCTTAATGGCCGGATAGTTTGAGCCGGTGACACCCGCTTCACGCATCAGCTTTCTCGCCAGTTGCGGATTGTAGTCGTAACCCTTTACTTCCGTCGAATCAAAGGAAGGCAAACCCGCCGGAACAAAGCCCGCCGTTGCCGGCGTTCCCAACGAATTGCGCAGGTAAAGCACCATTTTTCTTCTGTCAAAACCGTAGTTGATTGCTTGTCTTACTTTCTGAAAACGCAGCGGCGAATTTTTCAAAAGAGAATTTGTCGTGTCCACCAAAATGCCGAAGTATTCAATGTTCAAATACGGATGCGTGTGCAATTGAATCTTGCCCTTCCAGTCGCTTCGCAACTCTCCTTTCTTGGTCAATACTTCGTCTTTGAACGATGCGTCAATGTCGTTAATGAAATCCAACTTTCCCTGGCGAAAGGCCAAAAATTCGGTGGCCTTGCTGTCGTAAAAACTAATCTTGACGCCGTCGAGGTAAGGCAATCGAACACGGTTCTTATCCACTTCAAAATAGGCCGGGTTTTTCTTCAATACCATTGCCTGCCCTTCTTCCCAGGCAACAAATTGAAACGGTCCTGATCCTACTGCGTGACGACGAAAATCATTGCCGTATTTCTCTACGGCTTCGCGCGGAACAACAGAGCAATACTGCATGGATAGAATGCCGAGGATTGGATTGTACGGACGCTGAAGTTTTAGTTGAAAGGTTGTGTCGTCAATGGCTTTGAAGGCTTCCACGCTGTCCACTTTCCCGTTAAATATCCACGAGCCTGGACTTGCCGTTGCTTTGTCAAGAATTCTCGTCAAACTGTATTCAACGTCCTTCGCCGTCAGGCTTCTGCCCTTTGTGTTTTGAAAACAGGCATCGTCGTGAAAACGAACGTCGTTGCGTAAAAAGAACGTGTAGGTTTTTTTATCGTCGGAGATTGTCCAGCGTTTTGCCAGCGAAGGAACGATGTTCAAATTGCTGTCTACTTCAACCAGCGTATTGTACAACTGATGCACGGCCCACATGATGGATTGATTCTTGGCAAAGGCCGGATCAATTGAAGCAATGCCGGTTGTTTCGTTATAATGGAAGATAGTCTTCTTTTCTTTTTCACCGCTGTAGCAGGAAGAAAGAAGAGCGGCAACCAGGGTAAGAATGGTTAAATGTTTGACGCGATAAATCATAGTATGAGACGAACCGTCTAAATTAGCGAACTATTCATTTTTAAAAACATGAATCTCTTTCATGAAGCATCTTTCCGTCTTGCCCATTGTTTTTTTTGTAATGCTTGTTGAATTACATGCGCAGCCAACAAATCAAAAATTTACCCACGAAGACACGCTGATGGGCAGTAACACGCCGGGCCGCTCCTGGTGGAACGCACAACACTACGATGTGACGGTAACGCCCGATTATGCAACGAAAACCATTAGCGGAAGAACAACGATTACATACACCGTTATTGCCGATAACCATTGGGATTACCTGCAACTTGACCTGCAAAAACCTATGCTTCTTGACAGTCTTTATTACAACGGCAAAATGTACATCAACTATCCGGGCAAGCCACATTACAGCGACGGGAACCATTGGTTTATTCCCCTGCCCAAAACGCCAAAAGGCACAACGGAAACGTTGACGGTGGTTTATCACGGCAAACCCAAAGAAGCGGTTCATCCACCGTGGGACGGTGGTTGGATCTGGACAAAAGACGCACAAGGCCGGCCCTGGATCAGCGTAGCCTGCGAAGGCGAAGGCGCTTCGCTTTGGTATCCGTGCAAGGACAGTTGGAGCGACGAGCCGGAAAAAGGCGTTTCGCTAACGGTAGTCGTACCCGATGATTTAGTAGCAGTTGGCAACGGACGATTGGCGTCAAAAGCAAAAATCCAAAACACAGCGCTAACGGCTTACCGTTGGGAGGTTATAAATCCCATCAACCTTTACAACGTCATTCCGTACATCGGGAATTACACCTCGTGGAACGATACGCTGCAAGGCGAAAAAGGAAAACTTGACTTAACGTATTGGGTACTGGATTATGAATTGGAAAAAGCAAAAAAGCAATTTGAGCAAGTGAAGCCGATGCTGCGTGCCTTTGAACATTGGTTTGGTCCTTACCCGTTTTACGAAGACGGTTACAAGTTGGTACAGTCACCGCACCTGGGTATGGAGCACCAAAGCGCTGTGGCCTACGGAAACAAGTTTGCAAACGGTTACCTCGGAACCGATTTGTCACGCACGGGTTGGGGTTTGAAATGGGATTATATTATCGTTCACGAAAGCGGCCATGAATGGTTTGGCAACAACATAACAGCAAAGGACCGCGCCGACATGTGGGTACACGAAGGCTTTACCGATTATTCGGAAACACTTTATGTTGACAGCTATTTTGGAACAGAAGCGGGCAACGAATACACCCAAGGCCTGCGGGCAAACATTGCGAACGACAGGCCTATTATTGCAACCTACGGCGTGAACCGGGAAGGAAGCGAGGACATGTATTTCAAGGGCGCCAACATGTTGCACACCATCCGCCAAATAATTAATGACGACGAAAAACTCCGCAGCATTCTGCGTGGGCTCAACAAAGAATTTTATCACCAAACCGTAACCTCAAAACAAGTAGAAGATTTTATTTCGCAAAAGAGCGGAAAAGATTTGAGCAAAGTGTTTGACCAATATTTGCGCACCACAAAAATTCCGGTGCTGGAATACAAGCGAGCAGGAAACACTATTCAATACCGCTGGGCGAATACGGTAAATGGATTTGACATGCCGATTCGTTTAACAACGCGACAATGGCTGAAGCCGACTGCGAACTGGCAAACCGTAAAGCTCACCGCGCCAAAAGAATTTTCCGTTGATAAAAATTTTTACATCGCGGTAAAAAAAGAAAATTAAGAGCGCAAACTATTTCACGCCGTTCGTTGGCACATTTGCATATTTGCACATTGGCAAATTAATATGAGCACCATCCGTAAGCAAAGCATCATTGCGTCGTTCGTTGTTTACATCGGCTTTGCGCTGGGTTTTTTCAATACCTTTTTGTTTACGCGACAAGGCGGCTTTACCAAAGAGCAATACGGGCTTATCGCTGTTTTTACGGCGGCGGCACAGCTTATGTATTCCGTGGCCAACTTAGGCATGACGGCTTTCATCACCAAGTTTTTTCCGTATTACAAAGCACACGTGCCGGCAAAGAAGAACGACCAACTTACCATTGCTTTACTGGTACCGCTTGCCGGTTTTTTGCTTGTGGCAATTTTGGGCCTTGCATTTAAAGGGATTCTCGTCAACAGAATATTTTCCAATTCGCCCGAACTTCCAGAACATTATTACTGGCTTTTTCCCTTTGGTATCGGCTATTCGCTGTTTATGATTTTGGACGCCTATGCCTGGCAGTTGCACAAAGCGGTACTCAGTAATTTTTTAAAAGAAGTGATGTTTCGTGCCTTTGTAACGGTGCTCATTACGTTGGCCACATTCGGGTTTATCGCCAGTTTCAAAACCTTCATCGGCATTTACTCTTTCGTTTACGTCGCCCTGGTTATTTATCTTTTTTTTCATTTGGGCCGGCAAGGCTATTTGCATTTCAGCTTTCAGCGCAGCATTGTTACGCGAAAGTTTCGAAAGAAGATTTTGACGCTGATTGGTTTTGTGTGGAGCGGCGGTTTGATCTTTAGCCTTGCTTCAATCGTTGATACCATTTTTGTTGCGGCCATTCTTCCCAACGGAATGGGTGCTGCAGGCGTATTTACATTTGGTCAATACATCGCAAGTTTAATTCAGGCGCCGCAACGGGCCGTGATTGCCGCTTCCACCGGGCCGCTTTCGCAGGCATGGAAGGACAAAGATTTTCACCGGCTCAACAAAATTTACCACCGCTCTTCCATCAACATGCTGCTGTTTTCCTGCGCCATGTTTTGCCTTGTGTGGATAAACTTCGACGACGCCATTAAAACTTTTCACCTTCAGGATGCCTACACCGCGGCCAAATGGGTGTTTTTCTGGTTTGGCATTACCCGCATTATTGATATGGGCACGGGCTTGAATGCTCAAATCGTCAGCACATCCACGTATTGGCGGTTTGAGTTTATGACGGGATTGATTTTGCTTGCGCTGATGCTGCCGCTGAATTTTTTTCTCACAAGAGATCTGGGAATGGTTGGGCCGGCCATTGCCAACCTGATTTCGTTTGTTATCTACAACGGCATCCGCTACGTCTTTCTTCTGCGCAAGTTTAACATGCAGCCTTTTGACGCAAAAACGGCTTACGCAATTCTCATTTCGGTTGTATGCTTTTTGCTGGCTTATTGGCCCTTTAAAAATTTTTACGGCCTGCAATGGATGATTGTTCGCAGTCTTGTTTTTTGTATTCCTTTTGGCGCTGCCATGATTTGGTTGAAGCTTTCACCGGATGCGATTCCGGTTTGGCAAACGGTGAAGAAACGATTAGGCCTTACGCGGGAGTTGGCAAATTAATTCACAACGATATTGGCAGTGAAAAAACGAAAGGGAATTTGTTTAACGAAAAGTTTTACCGCTTGAGTTTGCCAACCTGATCAACTTAATGTCACAAAGCTACTTGATAAGAAAACCTTATTATCTTATCAGCATTTGAAACAAGATAATAAGGTTTGGAAATGATAATGAACGATTTTACTACTAAGGCAAAAACTATGGTTTGGAAGAAACAACCGCTGTTGAACCATTCGTATCCAACACTCTTCCTACCCCAATTAGCCGTGCCGCATAATACGGATCAAACATGTCGGAGATGGTAACGCCACGCACCGATGCGTGAACGAATTTGTTGTTGGTAAGATACATGCCCACATGCGAAACACCGCCGCGGGTATTGAAGAAAAGCAGGTCGCCTTCTTTTAATTCGGTGCGGGAAATGTGTCGCGACATGTCGAACTGCATTTTTGCGGTGCGGGGCAACGAAAGGCCGTAAACCGACGCAAAAAGTATCTGCATCAGGGCCGAACAATCAATGCCATTTTTGGTGGAACCGCCAAACAAATATTTCACGCCGTACCATTCGTCAATCAGCCGAAACATGTTCACGTTCTTCACCATTTCTACCTCTACATCCAGCAACAACGAATATTTAAATTGAAGTGCTTGCGCAGATTCCACGTTGCCTTCGGAAGTGGCGGCAACAGTGAGCAAATCTTTTTTTACGGAAGGCGTTTCCGCCGGCTTCGATGCAAACGAGGGTTCGGCAGCGGGCTCAATGGAAATCTGGTCAAGAAATTTGTAATCGGTTTTTGCGGGTGCTGACTTTGCTTCCTTGCCTTGAGCGGATACGGTGGTAAACGTTCCAAGCAACAAGACAGCAGCGAATAGGATAATGTTTTTTACCATGCGGCTTGTTTTTGATCAAAGTGGAAAAACGAAAATAAAGGTTAATTCCCTTTTTTCCCACAGTTGTGGATTTCTTTCAACGAGGCTTTAAAGGTTTTATTGCCTTTGCGGAATGTAACTTGCACCTTATCAGTCTATTTATTCCGAAATATTTTTGATCAAGAGGAGAAAGAATGAAGTTTTCACACCTACACGTTCACACCCAATACTCATTGCTCGACGGCGCGGCCTCCATCCAATCGCTTTATAAAAAGGCTATTGACGACGGAATGCCCGCGCTTGCCATCTCCGATCACGGCAACATGTTTGGTGCATTTGAATTTGTTTCACAGGCCTATAAACACGTTGATGAAAACGGAAAGCCTAAGGTAAAACCCATAGTGGGTTGTGAGTTTTATTTGGTAGCCGACCGGCATCGCCGACAGTTTACCAAGGAAGAAAAAGACAAGCGTTATCATCAGATTTTATTAGCTAAAAACGAAACGGGCTACAAAAATTTGGTGAAGCTTACGTCGCTTGGGTACATGGAAGGCTTGTACGGAAAATACCCGCGCATTGACAAAGAGCTTATTCTAAAACACCACGAAGGATTGATTGCCACAACCTGTTGTTTAGGTGCAATGGTACCTCAGGCCATTTTAGCCGGAAAGGAAGAAGAAGCCGAAAAAGAATTCAAATGGTGGCTGGATTTATTCGGTGAAGATTATTACGTGGAGTTTCAGCGTCATGGCATGGCCGAGCAAGACAAGGTGAACGACGTGTTGGTAAAATTTGCGACGAAGCACAATGTAAAAGTTATTGCTTCTAACGACTCGCATTATACTGACGTTGAAGATTTCAACGCTCACGATATTCTGCTTTGCATCAATACCGGCGAGAAGCAGGCCACTCCTGCCCTGCGCGAATTTGCCGATGATGATGTGAACATGAAGGACAAGCGTTTTGCTTTTCCAAATGATCAGTTTTATTTCAAGAAGACGGCGGAAATGTCGAAGACCTTTCATGATCTGCCGCAGGCGCTTGACAATACCAACGAAATTGTTGACAAGGTTGAATTGCTCAACCTTAAACGCGATATTCTTCTTCCCGCTTTTCCGTTGCCAAAAGAATTTCAGCAACACGATGACAGCAATTTAAATCAGTGGGAATTCCTTAAGCACATCACTTACGAAGGTGCGAAAGAGCGTTACCATGAGATTACGGAAGAAATCCGCGAACGCATCGACTTTGAATTGTTCACCATCAAGACGATGGGCTTTGCCGGGTACTTTTTGATTGTATCTGATTTCATTAAAGCCGGTCGCGATTTGGGTGTATTTGTCGGTCCGGGCCGCGGTTCGGCAGCGGGTTCGGTAGTGGCTTATTGCATCGGCATCACAAACATTGACCCGATTAAATACAAATTGCTGTTTGAACGCTTCCTGAATCCAGACCGTAAATCAATGCCTGATATTGATACGGATTTTGACGACGAAGGCCGGCAAAAAGTAATTGATTATGTAGTTGAGAAATACGGCAAGAACCAGGTGGCGCAGATCGTAACTTATGGTACGATGGCGGCCAAGTCGAGCATCAAAGATGTGGCTCGTGTAATGGATTTACCCTTGCCCGAATCGAACGCGTTGGCCAAGTTGGTTCCCGAAAAACCGGGCACAAAACTTTACCGTTGCCTTCATGCGCCGATTACTTCCAAAGAAGGCGAGAAACCGCTTGAAGATGATTATAGCAGCGACGACATTGAAAACATCAAACGCCTCCGCGAAGTGTACAACAGCAAAGGCCTGCAAGCCGATGTTCTGCACATTGCCGAGAAACTCGAAGGTTCGGTACGCAACACCGGCATTCACGCGGCGGGCATTATCATCGCACCGAAAGATTTAACGGAACTGATACCCGTATTCGCTTCAAAGGAAACAGACCTCTGCATCACGCAAATTGAAGGCAGCATCATTGAGGATAGCGGCGTAATCAAGATGGACTTTCTCGGATTGAAAACCTTGTCCATCATTCGCGATGCGCTTATCAACATTAAAGAAAAACACGGCGTTGACATAGACATCGACGCCATTCCGCTGGATGACGCGGCAACCTATGAACTTTACCAACGCGCCGATACCATTGCAACCTTTCAGTTTGAAAGCCCGGGCATGCAGAAGTATCTCAAAGAACTGAAGCCCGACCAGTTTGCGGACCTGATTGCGATGAACGCCTTGTACCGTCCCGGTCCGATGGCCTACATTCCACAATACGTGGACCGCAAGCACGGCCGCGAAGCAGTTGAATATGATTTGCCCGAAATGGCCGAATACCTTGAAGAAACCTACGGCATCACCGTTTACCAGGAACAGGTAATGTTGCTGGCGCAAAAGATTGCCGGCTTCAGCAAAGGTGATGCGGACGTGTTGCGCAAGGCCATGGGAAAGAAAGACCGTAAGACGCTCGACAAAATGAAGAGCAAGTTTATTGACGGTGCAAAAGAGAAAGGCCACAAGAAAGATGTGCTCGAAAAAATTTGGACGGATTGGGAAGCTTTTGCGCAATACGCCTTCAACAAATCACACTCCACTTGCTATGCTTACGTGGCCTATCAAACCGCCTACTTAAAAGCACATTATCCGGCCGAATACATGGCCGCGGTTTTAAATCATGCGAACGCCATTGAAAAGCTTACCTTCTTTATGGAAGAATGCAAGCGCATGGGTTTAACGGTGTTGGGTCCCGACATCAACGAATCGCAGAAAGGCTTTGCCGTGAATGCCGAAGGAGAGATTCGTTTTGGTTTGGGTGGCTTAAAAGGTGTGGGCGAAGCGGCGGTGGAAAGCATCATTGACGAAAGAAAGAGCGGCGGTGTGTTTGAAGACCCGTTCAATTTTATGAAACGAATCAACCAGCGTACCGTTAATAAAAAAACGTTGGAAAGCTTGATTTATGCAGGAGCATTTGACGAGTTTCCGCAATTGCACCGTGCGCAATACCTGTGTGTGCCCGAAGGCGAAACGCAAAACGGTTTGGAAAAAATGATTCGCTACGGAAACGTGGTGCAGGCAGAAAGTTTAAGCACAACCAACACGTTGTTTGGCGACTTGCCCGCGGTGCTGGACATTAAACCACCCGCAATCCCAAATTGTCCGCCGTTTTCACTTACCGAAAAACTCGAAAAAGAAAAAGAAGTCACGGGCATTTATTTGAGCGGCCATCCGCTCGACCATTACCGATTTGAAATAAAATATTACGGCATTACATCCATTGCCGATTTTAATGAAATAAAAGAGTCGGCCATCTTGGCCGGACAAGGTAGAACATACAAAATGCTTTGTTTGGTTTCTGGTGTCAATCACCGCATTTCGCGGCAGGGAAACAAGTTCGGCGCCTTTACGGTAGAAGATTATTCGGGCAAAACAGAATTGGTTTTGTTTGGCGATGACTATGCACGTTACCAACATTTCTTTCTGCAGGGCAGTGCTATTTATTTAACGGGAAGCTTCAAACAGCGGTGGAACAAAGCCGAATTCGAATTTAAAATCACCGGCATCACTCTTGCCGAAAACGTGAAGCGGAGTTTAACCAAACAGCTTTGCCTGGAAATGGACGTGCGAAACATTCAGCCGGAATGGATTGAATTTTTGGAAAAGAATTTGAAAGCTTTTCCCGGGCCAAGTTCCGTGCGGATAACCATCACGGAACCAAAGACCGACATGAAGGCGGCTTTGCAGACAAACGGGCACGGCTTTGAATTGAACACGGCCATGATTCAGTTCCTGGAAAAACGGCCAGAGATTGAAGTGAAAGTGGCTACAACGGTTTAGGGTTGCGGTCTTCTAAGTTGGAGACTTCTTAAACATCTGTCTGTCTTTTTTTCGTGAGGACTTTGACAAAAACACGACAACCGTAGTCAACAAACCATCAACCCCAAACGTCATTCTGTCTTTGGGCTTAAATTTGCGCAGAAATAAAAACCTTCTTGGTAAAACTTAAAAGATAAAAATTATGGCAAAAGCATTCACCGATTCAAATTTTCAAACAGAAGTGTTGAGTAACGATAAACTGACAATCGTGGATTTTTGGGCTGAATGGTGCGGACCCTGCCGCGCAATTGGCCCCGTGATTGACGAGCTGTCAAAAGAATACGAAGGCAAAGTAAACATCGGCAAAGTAAACGTTGACGAGAATCCACAGGTGAGCATGAACTACGGCATTACGTCAATACCTGCCATTTTGTTCATTAAAAACGGACAAGTGGTTGATAAATTAGTTGGCGCTCAACCCAAAGGCAATTTTGTAAAAAAGATTGAAGCGCATTTGAATTAAGTCGTTTTCAGGTACTAAACACAAAACCCCGCACGCAAGTGTCGGGGTTTTGTGTTTTCCTTTCGGTACTTATCAATGTGGTGTCATCTCTCTTAATTCAGCTTTACCGATTTCGGCGCTTGCAATTTGGTGTTTGTGTTTAAACAGAACAACAAAAAAAATGGCAATAAGGAAAGCGTATGCCGCAAAGCTTATCCAGATGCCGTGCCAGTCCTTGCTGCCGTTTGCGTTGGTAAAATAGTGTTGAATTACAAAGCCGCTAATCAGGCTGCCCAGCACAGCGCCTACGCCGTTTGTCATCATCATAAAAAGCCCTTGTGCGCTGGCACGAATAGCCGGACTGGTTTCGGTTTCCACGAACAAAGAACCGGAGATGTTGAAAAAGTCAAATGCCATTCCGTAAACAATGCAGGACAAAACAATCATCCACAAACCATCGCCTGGGTTTCCATAAGCAAACAATCCAAACCGCAGCACCCAGGCAAGCATGCTAATCAGCATGACTTGTTTAATTCCGAAGCGCCGCAAAAAGAAAGGAATTGCCAGGATGAACAGGGTTTCAGAAATCTGGGAAATGGACATGATGATGGCCGGGTATTTTACGGCCGTTGTGTTTTTGTACGCTTCTACTCCCGCAAAATCATGCAAGAAAGTGTCGCCGTAGGCATTGGTTAATTGCAACGCGGCACCGAGAAGCATGGCGAAAACAAAGAACATCGCCATCTTGTAATTTTTGAACAAGCCAAACGCATTCAGGCTTAAAGCCGATTGTGTGTTCTCTCCGGCTTTGTCCGTTTTTGCCTGTGGCGGTGAAGGCGGCAACGTAAACGAATAAAGGCCGAGTATAATCGCGGCAATCGAAGCCACGTAAAATTGATTGGGTGAGGTCTCAAAATGAAGAAGGCTAACCACCCAAAGCGCCACAATGAAGCCGATGGTCCCCCACACACGGATGGGCGGAAAATCTTTTACCACGTTGGCTCCTTTTTGCTTTAAAGCCGAATATGCTACGGCATTTGACAAAGCAATGGTGGGCATGTAAAAAATCATGTTCAGCAACAGCACCCAAAAAAACCAGGTAGGCGACGCTACCATCGGCAAACAAAACAAAACGATGCCACCACAAATATGAAAGATGCCGTAAAGTTTTTCAGCGTTGATGTATTTATCGGCTAGATAACCCGCGATGGTGGGCATGAAGAGAGAGGCAATTCCCATCGTTGAAAAAATAGCACCAAATTGATCGGGCGCCCATTTTTTGTACTGGAACCAAAAAGCGCCAATGGTGATTAACCACGAACCCCAAACAAAAAACTGAAGAAAACTCATTAAGGTAAGACGGAACTTAATATTCATTACCAAGCAGGTTTTGTTTAAGCACGAAAGATAGCCCATTTGAAAATCAAAAACGAACAGCATACTGTGTGCAAAATGTTTTTTTATTTATGTTGGTCAATTGTTTGTAAACCCTTTGCGCACATCTCCCAAGTCTTTTTGCAAACGGCGTTTATGACTCGTTCTTCCGCGTCTGACGAGCTGAATTAATTTTCAGGGTAAGGGTGGAATTAAGTATTATTGTACTCACTAAATTGACTGGTTACGCTATTCATTTCTTCACTCTAAATCAGACTGCTTTGAAAAATTTTACTCTCTTAAGGTTTTTCATTCCTCTTCTTTTTTTCGCCTCTTTTTCAAGCGCTCAAACGCCGCTGCAAACAGCAACATCTGTACAGGTAACGCGGTGCGGAACGTGGTCGGCTTTTGAAAACAACCTGAAAAATGATCCCGTTTTCCGGGCACAATACGAAAGAGGGCTGCAGGAATATCAGGCTTCGCTTGAAGATTTAAAAAACGGACGGGTGTCCCGCACGATGCGAACGAGTGCTTTGCCAGATTCTGTAGTCATTCCAATTGTCGTCCATATTGTTCTTCCCAATCCAAACATTGTTACCGATGCCGATGTGCAGTTCTTCATCAACCGCCTCAATACCGATTATGCCGGACGAAATGCAGACAGCGCAAACGGCTCTCTTTTTTTCAGCGTTCGCGGCCATTCCAAAATACGGTTTGCCCTGGCGAAAAGAACGCCTTCAGGCACGTTGACAAACGGTATTGAAAGAAAAGTTGGTAACGTGCAGGTTGCGCTAACGACGTATCAGGCCGTAAAGCATACATCGGCTGGTGGTTTGGATCCCTGGGACGTTACGCAGTATTACAATCTTTGGGTGGGTGATGCCGGCACTTCGGGTTTGTTGGGCATTGCGCCAAACATCGGCGCCGGCAATCAAACAGAAACGACAACAAGCGCTGTCGGCATTGACGGTATTTGCGTTGACTACCGCGGCTTTTCAAGCAACACTTGTTACACTTTTGGCGCATTCAATCTTGCTCGAACGGCCGTGCACGAAATCGGCCATAATTTCGGCCTCTATCACATTAACGGGGATGCGTCTTGCGGTGATGACTTCAAGCAGGTCATTGGAACTTGTGCGTTGCCATCTGCATTGCTGGCGCCCGGCGATGATACGCCAACGCAAACCTCGCTGACATCCGGTTGTCCAAACGGGTCTGTTGCCTCGGGTTGCTCGGCCGCACCAAATCCTCCGGGCAAAATGTACCAGAATTATATGGATTATACCGACGATGCTTGTTATTCGATGTTTACAAAAGGACAAGTGTCGCGAATGGAATACATACTTGAATTTTGCCGGCCCGGTTATTTAACCTCGCAGGGTGCCGTACCGCCGACAGGCGCCGTTCTGTTGGATGCAGCCCCACTTGCATCGGTTAATCCCGGTGGCACAGACTTAGTAGGTTGCACCAGCACTTCTTATCCTTCTGTTTTAACGGCTGCGGGTTGTGCAGGAACAGTTTCCATTCAACCCAAATTTCGTATTGTAAATAACGGCGCTACTGCGTTAACATCACTTACAGTTGGTTACCGCTTCGATAACGGCGCAGCCAATTCGCAAACCGTTACGGTTAATATACCAACAGGCGGGACACAGGTCGTCACCTTAACACCATCAGTTAATGCGGCCGTCGGCACGCACACGTTCAAATTCTATACGTCCGCACCCAATGGTAGTGCTGATGCGGTACCTGCCAATGATACCTTGGTACAAACACTTACCGTCAATGCTCCATCGGCCGGCAGTTTGCCTGTAGCCGAAGGATTTGAAAACACTGCTTTCCCTCCATCTCCGTGGACGGTTATAAAGGTGAGCGGCACGGGTTCTACCTGGGTTAGAGGTACACCCGGCAAAAACAGTACGGGTTCTTTGTACATCAACGATTACAACAACGGCACTGGCAACGTTGATGATTTTCGCAGTGCTCAATACACAGTAAGTTCAACGGACAGTGTGGTTGTTTCGTTCGACCTGGCTTATAAGTATTATGGTTCTGGTACCACAACGTCATTTCCTGACACGCTTGTCGTTTTGGCATCAGGCGATTGCGGTGTGAGTTTCACAGAAGTCTATAAAAAGTGGGGCGTAAGCCTGGCTACGGCTGGCGGTGTTGCCGCATCTTATGCTAATCCGGCGGCCACAGATTGGAGAAGAGAAACGATAATACTTCCCGCGTCTGTTTTGGCAAACGGCAAACTGCAAGTCATCTTCCGCAGCAAGGCGCGCCTGGGAAACAATATTTTCCTTGACAACATCAACATAGAAAAAGTCGTAGCCCGTGACCTTAAGGTTGTAACACTTGTGTCGCCAGTTAATAACGTTTGCGCCAGCACGATTGCGCCGCAGGTAACCGTAACAAACAATGGATCAGAAACCATTAACACGTTTACCGTTAGTTACACACTTAACGGTGTGGCCATAACGCCTTCAACGGTTGTGAACACGCCGCTTGCACCCGGCGCCAGTACCACGATTACTCTTGCCACAACTAACGTTTCGTCTGGTGCGCAAACGATTGTTGTGTCGGTATCGGGTGTTAGTTTCCCTTCGGGATTGGCTGAGCAAGAACCAAACAACAACGCCATCACAGGAAACTTCACCGTTGTGCAACTTCGAACTTCAATTCAAGAAGGATTTGAAGCTGCGCCCACAGGTTGGACGGTTTCAAACCCTGATGGAGATAATACATGGATAATAGTTGCACCGGGACACAACAGTGCACGTTCGGCTGCAATTGACAATTTTGATTTTAACGTGGTAGGTCATCTCGATGATTTACGTTCACCGTTTGTAAACACCGGGAATTATGACTCGCTCTTTGTCAGCTTTGACGTGGCGCACCACAATTATCCCGGCGCGAACGACCGCCTCCAGGTGATTGCTGTTACGGGATGCGGAACAACCTTTGTTCCTACCACGTATTCAAAGGCTGGCGCAACCCTGGCAACCGGCGGATCGCAAACAACTTCTTTTATTAATCCTTTGGAGAGTGATTGGAGAAGAGAAACCGTGGCCATTGGCCGCTCAGTATTGGGAACGGGCAACAACGTGCTCATTGCTTTCCGCAACACCAATGACTACGGCAACAACATCTTTATTGACAACGTAAACATCGTTCCGCTTTTCCGGCGAGACCTTCAGGTACTTTCGATTAATCAGCCGGCTTCGTTAAGCTGCAGCACAAGCCTTACGCCGTCGATTACGCTAAAGAACAACGGTACGGAAACCATTACCGGCTACAAGGTTCAATACAGCGTTGACAACGGTGCGCCGCAAACCGCAACGGTTGTTACGGGCGTTTCTATACCGCGGTTTGCAACAGCAACCATTAACCTGTCAACGATGACAACCACGGTAGGCACACACACAATAAAGGTTTATTCTTTTGAACCCGTAACAGCCAATGGCACAGGCGATGAATACACCTTTAATGATACGTTGACTCGTTCTTTTAACGTATTGAACACCGTGTCTGCTCCGCTGGTGGAAAGCTTTGTTGGAACTGCTTTTCCGCCTGCTAACTGGACGGTATTAAATCCGGATGGCAGCATTACCTGGAGACGTAATGCCGCCGGTAGCAAAAATGCCGGTTCGGCTTATGTAAATACTTATAACTACGCAAGCAATGGACAAATAGACGACCTGGTTACACCCTTTGTTCGTTACAGTGATGTGGATTCTGTTAAGTTGAGCTTTGACCTCGCAGCTTCAACGTACAGTTACCCGGGCAGCACGGCTATCCCGCTTGATACACTCGAAATTCTGGCTTCCAAAGATTGCGGCGCAACGTTTACATCGGTGTACAAAAAATACGGTACCGATTTGCAAACGATCAATGCCCCGAACGATCCGCAGACAGCCGAGTTTATTCCAACCGGTCTGAATCAGTGGCGTGCTGAGAACATTGACCTCTCGCAGTATTCCGGCAGCAATCAAATTGCCTTGATCTTCCGGGTGACGAACAACTTCGAAAACAATATTTTCATTGACAACGTAAACCTGCGTACGCAAATCTTGCCGCCGCAGTTGAAGCAACAAGGTTATGTCGTTTACCCTTCAACCTTCCACAACAGCTTTGGCGTGTGGCATTATCAGACACCGACAAACCTGAAATTCCTGAACGTGTATAATTCTGCCGGGCAACTGGTTTGGACAAAACAGTTCAGCGGCAATGCCGACCGGCAAATGACGATTGATTTGACAGGAAAAGCAGCCGGCGTTTACATGGTTGAACTGGGCTACACCGACGCAAGCCGGAACGTAACGCAGAAGGTTGTGAAATATTGATTCCGAATGCAAAATATCTCGTTCAAGTCCCGCAATTTTAGCGGGACTTTTTTTGTTCTGCCGCTACCTTTGCGGTCATGTTAACAGCAGAAAAAACACTTTACAAAGACCAGTCTCCGGCCCTGCAGAACATTGCGGAAAAAATTGGTAACGGTGAACGTATCAATGAGGAAGAAGGCCTCCTTCTTTTTGAAAAGGGAAGCCTTTCTTTTTTGGGCTCACTTGCCAACAGCGTTCGTGAAAGATTGCACGGCGACAATGTTTATTTCAACCGCAATTTTCATATTGAACCCACGAATGTTTGTGTTTTTTCCTGCAACTTCTGCGCTTATTCGCAGTTATACGCCCATCGGGAAGAAGGCTGGGAACTAAGTCTTGACCAGATGTTGAACATCGTTAAAAGCTATGACTCGCAACCAGTCACTGAGGTTCACATTGTGGGCGGCGTTCATCCAAAAATGAATCTTTATTTTTTTGTTGACTTGTTGAAAGCAATCAAGGCTTACCGCTCTGATTTGCACATCAAGGCTTTTACGGCAGTTGAACTCGACTACATGTTTCGCAAGGCCAAAGTTTCGGTTGATGAAGGCGTTCAGATTTTGAAAGAAGCCGGCTTGAATTCCATTCCCGGTGGCGGCGCCGAAATTTTTGCAGAAGACATTCGCCAAAAAATTTGTGCAGATAAAGTGGACGCCGAAGGTTGGTTGAAAATTCACGAAGCCATTCACAACGCAGGCCTCCACAGCAATGCCACGATGCTTTACGGGCACATTGAAAGCTATTCGCATCGCATTGACCACATGAGCCGCCTGCGCCAATTGCAGGATAAAACCGGCGGCTTCAATACCTTCATTCCGTTGAAATTTCGCAACGGCGACAATGACATGAGCCACGTGCCCGAAGTGAGCCTTATAGAGGATTTAAAAATGTATTCCGTTGCCCGCATTTTCATGGACAACTTTCCGCACCTGAAAGCCTACTGGCCAATGTTGGGCAGAAAAAACGCACAACTTTCACTGGCTTTTGGTGTGGATGATATTGACGGTACGATTGACGACACGACGAAGATTTATTCAATGGCCGGCGCCGAAGAACAGAAGCCCGCAATGAGCACGGAAGATCTGGTTACGTTAATCAAACAAGTGAACAGAAAACCGGTAGAAAGGGATACGTTGTACAATGTAGTAAAGGAGTTCTGATCATGAGTTACTGTGTTACTAAGTTAATACGTTGCTATGTGCTTACAGGCTGCATTTGTTAACTTAGTAAAACAGTAACTTATTAACTTCACTTAGCACTCGCTCAAGCTCAAAGGAATATTAACGGCCAGCCCGCCTTCAGCGGTTTCCTTGTATTTGGAATTCATGTCCAGCGCCGTTTCCCACATGGTTTCGACAACAACATCCAGCGAAACTTTTGCGTAATCGGGAGAGCTTTGCAAAGCGAGTTGCGAAGCTGTGATGGCTTTGATAGCGCCCATCGTGTTTCGTTCAATGCAGGGCACTTGCACGAGGCCGGCAATCGGATCGCAGGTCATGCCCAAATGATGCTCCATCGCAATTTCCGCTGCCATTAAGGCTTGCCTTTGCGTACCGCCCATCACTTCCGTTAGTGCCGCCGCCGCCATTGAAGACGATACGCCGATTTCTGCCTGGCATCCGCCCATCGCGGCAGAAATCGTTGCGCCTTTTTTGAAGATGCTTCCAACTTCCGATGCCGTGAGCAAAAATTGAATCACTTTTTCTTCCGTTGCGTTTTCGCCAAACACAAGGTAATAATGCAGCACGGCGGGAATGACACCGGCTGCACCGTTCGTGGGCGCCGTTACCACTCTGCCAAAGGCCGCGTTTTCTTCGTTCACCGCAAGGGCAAAACAACTCACCCAATCCAAAATGTATTGAAAGGAATTGCCTCCTTGTTTAATGGCTTCGATCCACTCTTCGTGCGACGAATATTTTCTCTCTTTAAGCAGGCGTTTAGCCAGGTCGGCCGCCCTTCTTTTTACAAACAATCCTCCCGGCAACGTACCTGTTGTATGGCAACCGCGAAAAGTGCATTCTTTCATCACCTGCCAGGTTTTTAAAACGCCTTCTTTTGTTTCTTTTTCTGATCGCCAGGTGTTTTCATTTTCCAATACTACTTCGTGAATGGCAAGACCTGTTTTCAAACACCAATGCAACAAATCAGCAGAAGAATTTATCGGGAATGGAAGCGAAACGGCGTTGCCTGTATTGGCCTTCTCTCCTTCCTGTACGACAAAACCGCCGCCGATAGAATAATAGGTTTCCGAAATTTTTTCACCGTTTTTTAAATCGGCGAGAAAGCTTAATCCATTGGGATGAAACGGCAGCGATTCCGAGAGTAAGAAATCAATATCTTCTGTTGGGTTAAAGGGAATTTCGTGCAAGCTCCCCAAAACAATCCGTTTCATTGCGGTGATATCGTCAACCTTTGCGTTAATGTTTTCGACCTCGAAGGTTACGGGGTCATCACCGCTCAAGCCCAGTAAAACGGCAATGTCAGTTCCGTGGCCTTTGCCCGTTTTGGCCAGTGAGCCGTAAAGCAAAACGTTCAAACTCCTGACGGATTGAAGCAAATTTTTCTTCTGAAGCGTCTCGACGAATTTTTGCGCGGCACGCCAGGGACCAAGCGTGTGCGAAGACGAAGGGCCAACCCCAATTTTGAACATGTCAAATACCGAAATCGCTTCGTGTGCCACGGAATGAAGAATTTATACAAAGGTAGCCGACAAACAGGCTTTCGAGTTTTTACGCTGCATCGTCTTTCTTCAGCGAAGAATAAAATTCATTTAGCCAGAGAGAAATAAAACGGTACTACGCCTAATCCACGCTTACCAATTCAATTGTAAATATCAGAATTGAATTGGCCGGGATGCTTCCACTTGCCCTGCTGCCGTAGCCCAGTGAAGGCGGAATGTACACATGGATTTTGCCGCCGGTTTTAATTTGAATAGCGCCGTTGCGAAAGCCCGTAATCAAATCACCAAGGCTAAACGTTGCGGGTTGGCCGGCACTTGTATGATCAAACACGGTCCCGTTGGTTAGTTTGCCTTCGTAGTTCACGGTAACCGTGCTGCAACCGTTTGGCTGCTTGCCGCTTCCCGGGTTGTCAACCGCATAAAAAATGCCGCTGCAATGTTGAGTGGCCGTAATGTTGTTAGACGTTAGATAAGCTTGTACGGAAGCAACTTCGGAAGACGGCGCCACGATGCCGCATTCGTTATAATCGCATTTATTTTTTGAACAGCTTAGAAAAAGTGCGGCAACAAGAGCGATCAGAAAAAATTTCTTCATAGAAAGATGTTTACGATAAAGTCAGTGTTCATTTTCTTTTTTTCGCAGCAGGCTTTGATAATCTGATTCGTTTTGGTCCCACCGGTGACGAGCCGAAAAGATGGTTACAAAAACACCGATGCCGGCGAGCGCCACCAGTATGACAATAATCAACGATGAATACTGGCGCAATTCGTTGTCGGCCTTGCCGTACCAGCCCGAAACCAAATTCACCACAAAGGCAATGGCCAACACAGCAAATAAAGGCAGGCCTATTGAAAATTTTCGCAAAAATTGTTTTTTGTGTTGGCGTTGTTCCTGCCAGTACTGCACAAATTTTTCTTCTTCGGGCGTCAGCATAAAAAAAATCCCGTCCCGCTTTTGGCGGAACGGGAAGTGAGGTACCGAGCAGATTCGAACTGCTGTACGAGCTTTTGCAGAGCTCTGCCTAGCCACTCGGCCACGGTACCAGAGAATAGAAGTCAGAAGTCAAAATTCGGTAGTCAGAAGGAAATTAATTTTTCAGTTCACCTCTGATTTCTGACCTCTGATATCTGATTTCCGTTTCCAAAGAGCGGGTGCGAAAATAGGAGTTTTTTTGAAATAGAATGGCCGATATTTGAACCCAACATTTTTTTCTCATGCAACGAATTGCAGAATCGGAATTAATCATCAATCCACGCGGCGCAGTCTATCATTTGGATGTCCGGCCCGAAGAATTGGCGCAAACCATCATTACCGTTGGCGACCCTGATCGGGTTTCGGCCGTCTCGAAATATTTTGACGAAGTAGAAGTCAAACGGCAGCACCGTGAGTTTATCACACACACGGGACGTATCGGACAAAAGCGCTTTTCCGTGGTTTCAACCGGCATTGGCCCCGACAATATTGACATCGTGTTGAACGAACTGGATGCGCTGGTGAACATTGATTTTCAAACGCGGCAAATCAAAGAAACCCTGTCATCGTTAGATATTGTGCGCATCGGCACGTCGGGCTCCTTGCAGGAAGACATTCCCGTTGACAGTTACGTGGCTTCCACGCACGGTTTGGGTCTTGATAACCTGTTGAATTTTTACCGCCTTGACCACAACGAACAGGAACGTCAACTGCTCCAATCCTTCATCACGCATACGCAACTGAATGCGCAAATTACCAATCCTTACATCAGTCTTGCCGGTGCTTCGTTGCTGAAAAATTTCGTGGACGGCTTTCATCAGGGCATTACGGTTACTTGTCCGGGTTTTTACGGTCCGCAGGGTCGTGTGCTTCGGCTGGGCGTAAAAAATCCTGACCTGATTAACCAACTCACTGACTTTCGTTTTGGCCAGCACCGCATCACCAATTTCGAAATGGAAACATCGGCCATTTATGGTTTGGGTAAACTGCTCGGCCATCATTGTCTTTCATTAAGCGCCATCGTAGCAAACCGCGTGGCAAAAGAATTTTCAAAAGACAGCGCAAAGACCATTGATGCACTTATTCAAAAAACTTTGTCCATTCTTTCATCCAATTAATCATGCGCCTTCATTTCTATAAATACCAGGGAACCGGAAATGACTTTGTCATCTTCGACAACCGCGAGAACAAGATTCAGCTTACACGAAAGCAGGTTGCTTTTCTTTGCGACCGTCGCTTTGGCGTTGGCGCCGACGGCCTGATGTTGCTGAACCCTCATCCGCAATACGATTTTGAAATGAAATATTATAACGCCGACGGGCGCGAAAGCACCATGTGCGGAAACGGTGGCCGTTGCCTTGTAAAATTTGCCGATGAGACGGGCATCCTGAAATCACAATACCACTTCATTGCGGTTGACGGTGAACACGAAGCGAGGATTGAAGCCAACGGCAACGTAGCGCTAAAGATGAACGATGTATCGGATGTTCAGTCGCGTTATAACAAGTATGTGCTAAATACCGGTTCGCCGCATTACGTGGAGATTGTTGAAAATGTAATGGGACTTGATGTGTACCACGCTGGCCGTGCCGTACGTTACAACGATGAATTTAAAAATGAAGGTGTCAACGTGAACTTTGTGCAGCAAACCGGAGAACCCGATAAAATAATTGTACGTACCTACGAACGCGGCGTGGAGGATGAAACCTATTCCTGCGGCACCGGCGTTACGGCATCAGCCCTTGTGAACTATCACAACGAGAACGGCTACAACTACGTTTGCGTGCAAACCAAAGGCGGAATGTTGAACGTTGAATTTGACAAGACAGAAAACGGGTTCAAAAACATCTGGCTCATTGGTCCCGCAACGAAAGTTTTTGAAGGAGAGATTGAGATTTCTGATTTCTGATTTCTTCTTTTCTGCAAAAGCCATCCGCGTTTACGCAATCTCAAAATTCAAATTAGAAATCATTCATGTTCAGCCTTCGCGTTTACGGCATTTTAATCAACGACCGCAACGAATTGCTGGTAAGTGATGAATACATTCGCGGTGGTTACTACACCAAATTTCCCGGCGGTGGATTGGAGTTTGGCGAAGGCACCCGCGATTGCCTGAAACGCGAATTCATGGAAGAAATGAATTTGAAAGTAGAGATAGGCGAACACATTTATACCACCGATTTTTACCAGATGTCGGCCTTTCGTCCCGACCAGCAAATCATTTCCATTTATTATTACGCGAAGGCGCTGGAAGAAATTACCGTTCCCTTGCGCAGCGCACCTTTTCAATTTGATGAAGCGCAACTGAAAATTTACGAGGTGCAAAAAGAAATTGAAACGTTTCGCTTTATTCCTCTCGATAAAATTTCAGAAAAAGATCTTACGTTGCCGATTGACAAATTAGTGGTGCAAATGGTTAAGAAAAACCCTTAACCAGCCGTTGGTATCGGCGTTAATGCTTCCTCCTGTCCCATCGCCGCTTTTTTCATCTTGCGAGCCACATCGTGTCCTAAATATTTCTCCATCCTCTTTTCTACCAAAACAATGACAGGCGTGAGTACCAATGCCATGGTAAACTTGTAGCAATAGTTTACGATGCCGATGCCGAGGATCAATTGCCAGGGAAACACGCCGCTAAACGCGATGAACAAAACAATGTAGCTGTCCACCAACTGCGACACCACCGTTGAACCCGTGGCCCGCAGCCAGATGTGTTTATCGCCGGTGATCTTTTTTATTTTGTGGAAAATGTAAACATCAACCAACTGGCTGACCAAAAACGCAACAAGGCTGCCGATGATGATGCGCATACCTTGCCCAAAGATGGCGTTGAAGGAAGTTTGCATGTTGTCAATGCCGCTGCTCTTTTGACTACCCAACCAAAAATCCGCTGGCGGCGTACCGATGGCAAGAAAATACATCAGGAAAGCGTACGAAATCAAACCAATGGCGGTAAAAGAAATACGGCGCACGACTTTCGGCCCGTAAAACTCATTGACGATGTCGGTGATGACAAACTCGAGTGGCCAAAGCAAAACGCCGCAGGTTAAATTAAAGGCCAGTCCACTTTGACCAAACAAAGAAAAGTTTGCGGGATGCAGCCCGAATAATTTTTCAAGCGAAAAAATCTTAGTGCCGATGGATTCGGCAATCAAGGCGTTGGCAACAAAAAAAGCCGAAATGCCCAGCAGCAGTTTCGTGGGTTTGTCTTTTAAAATATTAGCGACCATTGAGATGAAGTATGTAAAAAACTTGAAAGATTAAAAATAGCGAATTGGCAACCATCAACCATTTTGGAACGGGATTCAAGCCCGCACGTTTTACAAAAAATAAAAGCGCATAACAAACAAGTGCAACCGGATTTAACAACGCCGACATAAAATAACCGATGATGATGATGGTCGCTTCGGCATCCTGATTTTGAAACCAACGACCGAATTGTAAAGAGAGTGCTAAAAGAAAAAAGCAGTTGCAAACAAAAGCCAGTCGCGACAAAAATAAAAGCCAGCGCATGGACAATATTAGGTCAAATGAGTTTATTTTGTCGCGTTTAAACTGAACGTATGAAGAAAGGCCCCTTTGCCAAAATCCTTCCACACTTTATTGCACTTGTTGTGTTTTTGCTCGTTTCTATATTGTACTGTCAGCCGGCGCTGGAGGGAAAAGTCGTCAATCAAAGCGACGTAACGCACTGGAAAGGCGCCATTCATCAATCGCAGGTTTACGCCGAAACGCACGGCCAGTACCCGCTTTGGACGAACGCTTTGTTCAGCGGAATGCCGGCCTTTCAAATCGGTATGCCGGGAAACAATTTGTTGCCCTGGTATGCACACGCAGTACTTACGCTTAGTTTACCCAAACCCATCCAGTTTTTCTTTCTTGCCTGTATTTGTTTTTATTTTTTGTGCTGCGTGTTGCGCATTAATCCTTACATCGGCATCTTTGGCGCACTTGCTTACGGTTATGCCACGTACAACGCGGTGATTCTTTCTGTGGGTCATGAAACCAAGATGTGGTCTATCGCGTACATGGCCGCTTTGCTGGGCGCAATCTTGTTGGTTTATGAACGAAGAAAATACTGGATCGGCGCGGCGCTAACAGGCTTGATCGCTTCGGTAATGATAGCCGTAAACCATCCGCAGATTGATTATTATTTTTTCTTAATCGCTGCAGTGCTCACCGTTGTTTACATTATTCGTTGGGTTCAGGCGAAAGACTACACACATCTTGCAAAAGCATTGGGTTTTGTTGGCGTGGCTGCGGTGATTGGTCTTCTGATTAATTCGGTCAACTTTTTTTCCACGCTCGAATACCAAAAGCAAACCATCAGAGGCGGCGCAGGAGAATTGGCAGAAAAACACGAAGGCGATGCGGCGAAAGGTTTGACAAAAGACTATGCCTTTGATTATAGCCTTTATCCCTCCGAACCCATTGTGATGATGGTTCCGCGTGCCTTTGGCGGAAGCAGCAGCAAACCCGAAGTAAGCCAGGATGATTCAAAAGCTGTGCAAGCTGCTGCAACGGTTCCCGAACAATTGCGCAACCAACTTCCGCTCTCCTATTATTGGGGTGGGCTGGTTAGTCCGACCTCGGTTGGCACGTCGGGTCCGCCGTATATCGGCGCCGTTATTTGCTTTCTTGCCATCATCGGCTTTTTTCTTGTAGATGGCCGTTACAAATGGTGGATTCTGGCCGCTTGTATTCTTGCCATCTTAATGAGTTGGGGTAAATATTTCATCGGCTTCAACACACTTCTTTACCACTATCTGCCGCTGTACAACAAGTTTCGTGCGCCGTCCATGATTCTCGTTATTCCGCAGTTGCTTCTTCCCCTGATGGCCGTGCTCACCGTTGACAAAGTGCTCTGCGAAAAAGACAAACAGGCCTTCGTTTCTTACTTTAAAAAAGGGTTGATTGCGGTTGGTGTTGTATTCGTGTTGCTCTTGCTTTGCTACATGTCTTTCGATTTTAAAAACACCAACGATAAAGAAATTTTGCGCCAGGTGGCTTCGTCGGGACAGCCGCAACTAACCGAGTCCGTTCGCGGCTTTTTTGACGGACTGGTTGCCGATAGAAAATCCATGATGTTGAGTGACATTTTTCGTGCATTGGGTTTTTGCTTGTTAGGTGCCGGCGCACTTTATCTTGCTGTACGCAAAATGGTAAAACCGGTTGTTTTGGGTTTGATTTTATCGGCGGTGGTTTTGGTTGATTTGCTGCCCGTTGACAGCCGTTATTTAAGTAAAGAAGATTACCAGGAAGAAACAGATAACGATGCGGGTTTTGTGCCAAACGACAAAGACAAATCCATTCTTGCTGACAAATCTTATTTCCGCGTTTTTAATTTGCTCAACCCTTTCAATGAAAACTTCACAGCTTATCATTTTAACGCTGTTGGCGGTTATCATCCGGCCAAATTGCGCATCTACCAGGAGTTAATTGAAAAAGAACTTTCGCAGGAAGCGAACCTTTTGGGCACGACTTTGCAGTCAAATCCCGCAGGCCTTGATTCCCTACACATGCCTGCGCTGAACATGCTGAACGCGAAATACATCATTGCAAAAGACCCCAATTCCGGCCAAACGCAATTTGCTACGCAAAACAAAGCGGCGATGGGGCCGGCATGGTTGGTGCGTTCATTGAAAGTCGTGAAAGATGCGCGGGAAGAAATGGCCGCTTTTGCCACGCTTAATCCCAGAGATACAGCCGTGATGCAGCAATCATTCAGCAACAAAATTTCCGGTCCGACGGCTTGGACAGGCGAAGGAACCATCACGCTTGACAAGAACGATAACGACGTTGCCAATTATTCGTTCAACAGCAACAGCAACCAGTTTGCGGTTTTCAGCGAGGTATATTACGATGCGGGTTGGAAAGCTTTTATTGACGGGAAAGAAGCACCGATTGTAAAAGTAAACTACGTGCTGCGTGGTTTGCTGGTTCCTGCTGGTGCACACAAAATCGAATTTTGTTTTGAGCCACAGGATTATTTATTAGGCCGCAAGCTCACCACCATTTTCACCATCGCACTTCTTTTGCTCATTGCGGCAGCAATCTTTTTTGAATGGCGGGCATGGAAGCAAATAAAACCGGTAACTGCAAACTCTTAAGCGTCGTTTGGTTTAAAGTTTTGCCGCCAAAATTCGGCGGGCAAAAAGCCGTTGCATTTTTTAATCAGCATTTGGCTAAATGCGCTCCGCTGATTTGTCTTTGTTCAAAAAACAACGAAAGCATCGCAACAAACTACCGCATTGAAAACATTTTGCCGGTTGGGAAAATACAGGTATTGAATCCGTTTGCATGGCAAAAGATTTATACCGCTGCAAAACGCGAAGGCATCACGCATCTTTTGCTTGAATTTCCTTACTATGGATTGGCCGGAATGCTTTGCAAAAAACTTCTTGGCGTTAAACTGGTTGTGAACACGCACAACATCGAATACCTGCGCTTTAAAGAACAAAAAAAATGGTGGTGGGGATTGTTGTTTCACCTGGAGCGGCTGATCTTGCGGGCTGCTGATGCTGTCTTTTTTAAAACGGAAGCCGATTTAAACGCCGCACAACGAAAGTTTGATTTAACACCAAAGAACCTCGCTGTTATTCCTTACGGTGTTGACGAGATGAAAGGGTTTAACAAGGCGAAAGCCAGACACATTGTTCAACAAAAGCACGGTGTTGAAGCGAATGAAAGAATCTTGCTTTTTGCCGGTACGCTTGATTATGTGCCGAACGCTGACGCGGTTGTTTCGGTTGAAAAAAACTTAATTCCGTTGTTGAATCAACAATCGTTTCCTTATAAAATCATCGTGTGCGGACGAAACCGTTTCAAAAAATTTCAATACCTGAATGATCTGCAAAACGACCGACTTCTGTTGGCCGGTGAAGTGGACAACATTGAAACGTATTTTGAAGCCGCCGATGTTTTCATCAATCCTGTTTTGAGTGGCGGCGGCCTGCAAACAAAAACACTGGACGCTCTCTCCTATCATTTAAACGTTGTGTGTTTTAGAAGCAAAACCGTTGGCATAAGCAACGCAGAAAATAAAATTTTTTCTGTGCGTGACGGCGACTGGAATGCCTTCGCTTCAAAAATCATCGCCGCATCGCAAAGGACCACGGAAACGCCGCAAGCCTTTTTTAAAAAATACAATTGGCGTACTATTGCGGCCGACGCTTACAAAAAAATTCTTGCCTGTTGATGCCAAAAGTTTCGGTGATATTGCCCGTTTACAACGCGGAAAAATATTTAAAGCAGGCTATTGACAGCGTGTTGCTGCAAGCCTTTAACGATTTCGAACTGATTCTTATCAACGACGGCTCAACCGATGATTCCGAAACGATCATACTTGGTTACAAGAACCAGCAAATCAGGTACATCAAAAATGAAAAAAACAACGGTTTGATTTATTCGCTGAACAAAGCCGTCGCCGAAGCGCAAGGCGAATACCTTGCCCGCATGGACGCCGACGATATCTGTTTCCCGGAACGATTGGAGTTACAAAGTCAATGGCTGAACGAACATCCCGGCACGGCAATCGTCGGCTCTTTCAACATCATCATTGATGAAAGCGGAGCGGAAATGGGGTATTCCGAAAAAGACAGGGACTTTGTTAGCGCGGCGCAAATCCGCAAACGAATGCCGGTGGAAAATTGCCTCACGCATCCAAGCGTGATGGGCCGGGCTGAAGTCTTCAAAGCTTATCCTTATTCTTCGTCGCAAAAAAATATTGAAGACTACGATCTTTGGTTGCGGCTTTTAGCAGACGGTTACGTTATTGAAAAAATTGCAAAGCCCTTGCTTTATTACCGTGTGCATCAAACCTCGGTTACACAAAGCAAGCTGCGAAAAACAAATTTTTTTTTGAAACATTTCCGGTGTAAACAACGCTACCTCGCTGCACGCATGAAAAGCGGCAAATTCAACGCCTTTGATCTTCGCGTAGCAAAAGAAGCCATGCTCGATTTAGGACGTGCCGCGGGGAAAGGCGCAAAAAAATTCTTGACAAGAAAATGAAATACCGCCTGTTACTTTTCAAGCGTTGGATTGAGGACATCTTAATGGCCCCTCTCATCCTGCTTGGAAAGGTTTTGGCCAAGCGGTATCCGTTGAAGCGTGAATACGAAATATTTTTTTTCTTTCCTTTTTATCACATCGGTGGTGCCGAAAAAGTACATCTCAACATTGCCAAAGCCATCGGCAACAAAAACTGCATCATCTTCTTTACACGCAAATCACAGAACGATTTATTCTACCGCGAGTTTGCGGCTTCGGGTTGCGAGATGCGGGACATTTCGAAATACACCGACAACAAGTGGATCTATTTCGTCAACATTATTTTTCGCGGACTGATTGCGGCTTACATCAACAATCAAACGAAAAAGCCAGTTGTTTTTAACGGCCAATGCAATTTCGGTTACAAGCTTTCGCCGTGGATCAGCAAGCGCATTCCGCAAATCGAATTGATACATTCGCTGTGCAGCTTTTCGTACATCCGTATTCCTTTTCTTCCGTTCATTTCCCGTACGGTAATGATCAGTACTATCCGCATTCAGGAGCATTTGGATTTGTACCGGAGCTACGGCATTCCGCATCGCTACGATAAAAAAATTACGTTCATCATGAACGGCATTGAACTGCCTTTGCAGAGATCAGAATCAAACAGTGATAAGAAAGAGTTTACCGTGCTTTATGTTGGTCGCGGCACGACGGAAAAACGTGTGCATTTAATTGGCGAAGCCGCAAGTCTTTTGCACGAAACATCACCGGCAATTCGTTTCGTTTTTATGGGCGATGTAGAAGCGGCCATGCCTGAACGCTATCGTTCGCATTGCGTTTTCCTCGGCAATCAAAGTGATGCGGAAGAGATTAACAGAATTTACCTCGGTGCTTCTGCCTTGATTCTTGTTTCGGACACCGAAGGTTTTCCAATGGTGGTGATGGAAGCAATGGCAAGAGGCCTTGCCATTCTTTCTACTGCCGTTGGTGAAGTGCCTCTGCACATCAAAGACGGTGTTAATGGTTATTTGCTCAACGATTTTTTAAATGAGAAAGCAGTTGTGACTGAAGCAAAAAATCACATCTTGCAGCTTGTAGAAAATCCGCAATTATTGCATTCCATTGCAGCCAACAATATTGACTACGCCTATCACCATTTTGGAATGGATCGCTTTGCAGAAGAATACAGTAATCTTTTCTCTGACGTAAAAAAGGAATACAGTATTTCGTGAAAAACATTCTCATCATTACCTATTATTGGCCGCCGAGCGGTGGCGCCGCAGTGCAGCGCTGGCTTTCCTTTGCCAACTTGCTGGCAGCGGAAAACAACGTTTATGTGTTAACGGTGGACGAGAAGAAAGCGACTTTTCAGTTGCGTGACGAAAGCCTGGTGAACGAAGTTCATCCGTCTATAAAAGTTCACTCTACAAAAACGAGAGAGCCTTTTGGGATTTTTACGTTCATCTTCGGAAAAAAGAGTATTCCCAAACCGGCTTTTTCCAATGAAGGCAATCCGTCTTTCGTAAAAAAAATCACCCGTTTTGTTCGCGGCAATCTTTTCATTCCCGATCCGCGCAAAGGATGGAAACCGTTCGCCATGAAAGCCGCAGAACGATTGATTCAGAATGTAAAATTTGATTGCGTCATTACCGCGGGTCCGCCGCACTCAACGCATTTTATCGGCGAAGCCTTGAAACAAAAACACGGACTTTTCTGGATTGCCGATTTTCACGACCTGTGGACGGACGTGATTTATTACAACATGCTTTACCATCTCCCGGTTGTAAAAAAAATTGACGCCGGCTTAGAGAAACGCATTTTAGAAAGCGCTGATTTGGTATTGACAGTTGGCGAGAAATACAAGCAAAAACTTTTGTTGAAATCGGAACGTTTATCGCCTGACAAAATAAAAATTGTTCGCATTGGCTATGACGAAAAATTGTTTCCGCAGAAAGTTGTTGCAGCGCCACAAAAAGAATTTGTGATTACATACACCGGAACGATGGCCGATTACTACCGGCCGCAGGTTTTTATCGAATCCTTGAAACACACGACGCAAAAATTTCCCGGCGTGTCATTCCGTTTTCGTTTTGCCGGCGTGCTGGCCGGCAGCATTCGCAATGAAATTGATGCGGCGGGCTTGTTGTCCATTACCGAGGACATGGGTTATGTGCCGCACGAAAAGGCCGTGCAGCTTCTTTTTTCTTCTACGGTCTTGTTGCTTGTAAACCCTGTGACCAAAGACGAAGAAATGGTGATTCCGGGAAAGCTTTACGAGTACCTTGCCGCACACAAACCCATCATCAACATCACGAAACAAGAAGCGGAAACGAGTGCGATAATTGCAGAATGCAAAGCCGGCGAAACCTTCGACCGCAATCAACTGGCTGCACTTACTGCGTATTTGGAAAAACTGGTTTTGCAATGGAGAGAAAAAGGTGCGATAGACCTTTCGGACAACGATTCGCAAGTGAAACAATATTCACGCAGCGAAATTGCACGACACCTCCAAGAACTCATTCATAGTCGATCCTGAAATCCTTTCTTTTCAACAGTCGTGCAAACGCACAATTGACATTAAAACGGTGATGAAAGACGAAGCGTGTCCTGCCTTGCGGGTTCATGGTACAAGAGTTGTATAGACTATAGAACCTTTAACAAAAAGCAGAAACATGAAAAAAATTTTTTTATCAACGGCACTGGCCGTTTTATTGTTTGCGGGTTATTCCTGCAAAGGCAAGGACAAAGACAAAACAACTGAAACCACAACGGCCCCAACTGTGCAGCCTGTAGAGCCGCCGGCCGCAACAACGCCGGTAGAAATATCCGGTGATGACGACTTAAAAAAAGGCGTAACGGATGCAACAAAGGACATCAAAGGCTTGCAAACCCGCGTAGAAAATGGCGTGATTTATTTGTCGGGCACCATCAGCCGGGAAGACAACATGCGCATTACGCCAACGCTTAATTCGCTTCATCCGAAACAAATCAACCGCGACAATTTAACCGTAAAATTAAAGGAGGCAAACAATGGCACTTCAGGATAAATACAAACAGTTAATTGACACGGCAAAGGGAGCCGGCGTAAGCAACTTGCAGGTGCGTGAACAGGACGGCGTACTCTACATTGACGGTACGGCACCCTCTGCCGCCGTAAAAGACCAGTTGTGGAATTTGTACAACCAGATTGATCCGGATTTTAAAAGCGGCGATGTCATCATGAACGTGAACACAAACGTCACGTCTGGTTCAGAAGCAAAAGTGAACACCAATGAATCGAATTTGAACATTCGCCGCGGACCGGGTACAGATCAGCCCATTGTGGGCAAAGCGGCCAAAGGCGAGACGGTAACGGTCATTAACAAAACCAATGAACAGTGGTGGCTTATCCGCTCAAAAGACGGAGAGGAAGGTTACGCGTATTCGCAATACCTCTCGGCGCTTGGATGAGCAGCAAACGGCTATCAGTTGTAAACAGAATATGACTTAAAAAGAAAAGCTCTTGCGAAACAGGAGCTTTTTCTTTTAGAAACTGGGCCGTTTTACAAACGCTCTGTTCATGGCTGATAGCCAATTGCTGAATGCTGATAGCTCATAGCTCGCCATTCATCTTAATAAAATCAGTGACGAGGTATTGAATGAACTTTCCTGTTAAATTATTGGACGTGCCGTTCGCCAGTTGCGTTGCGCCTTCGGCAATGTGCAGATAGGCGGCTTTGGTATGTGCAGCGCAAAGGTTTACGTATTGCCGTGCGTGAATGGCTTGTACTCCGCTTGGTGTGGATGCACTGCTCAAAATATTTTGCACACAGTCAAGGTCAATCTCAATGCCGCAATGATTATCTGAAGTAAAGTCAACGGCGTGCGTTACTGCCTGGCGAAAGTTTCTTTTTTCGTGAATAAAAATGTCTTCGTACGTAATGATGTCAAGAAATGGATTGTTGACAATGTCAATCCAAACGTTCTGCGGCAAGTAGCTTTCGTGTACGCCAAGAACGCAATACTTCTGCAAAAAACCATCTTCTTCCGCGTATCGAAACCCGTTGCCGCTATGCCTTCCTTCCGACGGACGGTAATCCGTGTGCGCATCAAGGTTGATGCAATTGATTTGCGGCAGTTCAATTATGCCCGCTGCATGCAAGCCCTTCGCTGTTCCTTTGAGCAAGGGATATGCGTTATTGTGTCCGCCGCCAATAACGATGGGCGTTTTTTCTTCCGCCACAAGCATCTTGATCAATCCTTCAACCTCTTCGTCAATTCCATTTACGGCATGACGGTAGGCTTCTACTTTTTCTTCCTGCCCGTAAGCGTTTTTATCAATGAGAAATTGCACGTCTCCAAAATCAAAATGACCGATAACCGCAACGTCTTCGCCGCTTAAAAAGTCATTGCTTTGTGCGTTAAGGAAGGCTTGCAAAAAAGAAAGCCAGGCCGTGCTTGCACCGCCGGTTCCGTAATTGGCCTGCACGCCAATGTCTTCGGGAATACCAACAATAACGTACTGAGCGGACAAATTTTTTACAGCTTGCGCAATGTCGCCGTCGTTTAAAACTTCTACTCTTTCGCCGATTTTGGTTTCAAAGCGGCGCAGCCGGGTAAGAGACAAAACATCGTTCTTGTTGTAGCGCTTAAAATGTGTGAGGTTCATGCAAGCAAATTTGGTACACGAATTACACGAATTTGTTTCAAATCATTTCAATTATTTCCAGTCGCCGCAAAGCATAATCCGCTCAAGTAAATTATTGCCGAAAGAATAAGGCAAATACGCAAGTCCGGGAACGGGTTTGGTTAGCAACAAATTTGCTTTTTTGGCGGTGGCAATGCTGCCGGCTTCGTGTTGTAATTCCATTGCAGCCGCGCCGTTAAGCGTGGCTGCGTTGACGGCTTCTTCCGGCAACATGCGCAGTTGAATGCAACTTAAGGCTACTACAAAATTCATGTTACCGGAAGGCGAAGAGCCGGGATTAAAGTCGGAAGCCAAAGCCACTGCGCAACCGGCATCAATCATTTTTCTTGCGGGCTGATAATTCATGCGCAGAAAGAAAGCCGCTGAAGGCAAAAGCGTTCCAACGGTATTTTTTGCTTTCGATAATATTTCAATGTCATCGTCGGTCATTGTTTCCAAATGGTCAAGCGAAACCGCATCAACCTTCACTCCCGTTTGTATTCCGCCGATGCTGTTCAATTGGTTTACGTGCAGCTTTGGTTTTAGTCCGTATGCTTTTCCCGCAAGACAAATTCTTTCCGTTTGTTCCGTCGTAAAAAACCCTTCTTCGCAAAAGGCATCAACGTAATCGGCTAAGCCTTCAGCCGCAATTTGCGGCAACATCTTTTCAATGATTAGTTTAATGTAATCTTCTTTTGCTTCTTTGTATTCAGTTGGAAAAGCATGGGCGCCAAGAAAAGTTGATTTTATGGGAATCTTTGCGGCACCCTTCAAACGTTTAATGACACGCAACATTTTTAATTCACTCTCAACCGACAAACCGTAACCGCTTTTAATTTCAACCGCACCGGTGCCGAGTGATATTATTTCCTGCAAACGTTTATAAGATTGAACGAACAAATCGTCTTCGGAAGCCTCGGCTAGTTTTTTTGCCGAAGCTAAAATGCCGCCGCCTTTGGCTGCAATGTCAGCATAACTCAACCCTTTTATCTTGTCAACAAATTCTCCTTCTCTGCTGCCGGCAAACACCAAATGTGTATGACTGTCACACCACGATGGAAGCATTAATCTTCCCGTTGCATCAAGGCTTTCGTTAAAATCATTTGGCTTGTGCTTCAATTCATCCATTCTTCCAAAGGCTGCAATTTGTTCACCTTCGACAATTACGTAAGCGTTTTTTATAGAAGGAAGATTTGCCAAGGCACTACCGCGTAAAATTTCGTTTGCCGGATGGATGCCAAACAATTCTTTAATGTTATAAAGAAGAATCGCCATGCGGCAATCTACCGAAGAATTTTCAAAGCTTTTTATGATTGCAATTGCACGGTTTTCGTTGCGCCGATCAATTTCCGAAGAAAAGGATAAACGTCTTTTTGCGAAAGAATGGTGTACTGTGCCGAAGTGTTTCCTCTGCCAACTTTAATCGTGTAAGCTTTGTCGGCGAAAGACCGGAACATATCCTCGTCCGTTACGTCATCGCCAAGACAAAGCGTAAAGTCTGCGTTGAATGTTCGTACCATGTTCAGTGCCGTGGTGCCCTTGTCAAAACCCACAAGCCGCACTTCCAACACCTTGTTTCCATCCATCACCTGCAGCGGCGTGTTGCCCGTAAGCTGCAACAAATTGTTGCGCAGTTCACGCGAACGGTTAAAGCCCAAATCTGGATGTGTGTTGCGGTAGTGCCAGGCAAGCGAGCTTTTCTTTTCTTCGATAAAAGATCCGGCACAACGGTTTACAAACAATTGCATCAGCGGCCTGATTTTATCTTTCCATTCAGCAGCCATCGTTGCCTGTTCCTGCCACTCGCCGCCTTTGTGTTTGATGGCTGCGCCGTGTTCGGCAATCAGGTTTAAAGGCAAGTTGCCCAACCAATGTTCCAGCGTTTCTGCATCACGGCCACTGATAATAACGATTTCGTTTTTCGGATCGTTTGTTAATCGATTCAAGAGCGTTATTAATTCGGTTGTCGGCTTTGCCATTGAAGGCACTTTTTGAATGGGCGACAAGGTGCCGTCGTAATCGAGCAAAATGCAACGTGTTTCGGCTTGCTTGTAATCCTGCGTAATTACGCTTTGGTTTTCGTCATTGAGAAGGCTTATTTTCAGGTTCTCCTGCTCAGCCTTGGTTTCCTTCAGGCAACCCAAAAAATCGCTTGTCCATTTAAACACATCATAGCTGGCAAGGCGGCGCTGCATGTTGGAAAGACGCGAACGTTGTTCAATGGGATGCATAGTTAAAGCGGTGGCTATGCCATCGGCCACTTCTTCTACATCAGTAGGATTGACCAATACGGCTTCGCTTAATTCGCTGGCGGCGCCGGTGAGCTCACTTAAAATGAGAACGCCTTTGTCAATGCACGAAGCCACGTATTCTTTTGCCACGAGGTTCATGCCGTCGCGCAAAGGGGTGATAAGGGCGGCGTCGGCAACCTGGTACAAAGCACACAACTCTTCAAACGAAAGATGATTGTAGCGGTAAATAAGCGGCTGCCAATGAAGGCTGGAAAACTTTCCGTTGATGGTACTGACTTTTTCTTCAATGCGGCTTTTGCGTTTCATGTAAGCCGAAATCATGCTGCGTGAAGGAACGATGTTGAGGATGAAGACAACACGTTCGCGCCACTCGGGGTAACGGCTTAAAAATTCTTCGTAACCGTCAAGGCGGTAGTCAAGGCCTTTGGTGTAGTCAAGACGGTCAACAGAGAAGATTATTTTCTGGTTGTAAAATTTTTCTTCAAGGCTTGTGGCAATACCTACGGTTTCTTCATCAGTGATGGCATCGCGGAATTTTTGGTAATCAATGCCAATGGGGAAAAGCTCGGTTTTAATTACGCGTTCTTTGTACAAAATGTCGGTGAACTGGTTTTCTACTTTCAAAATCATTTTGCACGACTGAATGAAATGCTGCACGTAATCGTGTGTATGAAAACCCACAAGATCGGCACCGAGGGTTCCGTGCAACAAAGCCCGTTTCCATCGCGAGGGCAGCAAGCGAAAAATTTCGTACGATGGAAAAGGAATGTGTAAAAAGAAGCCGATTGTGGCGTTGGGCAAGGCTTCGCGTAGAATTTGCGGCAGCAGCATCAATTGATAATCATGCACCCAAATTGTATCGCCGGGTTGATAAACCTTTGCAATCGTTTCGGCAAACTGCTGATTCACGTCGCGATAGGCTTCGAAATAATCTTTCTTGTAATCAACAAGCGTTGGGAAATAGTGAAAAAGCGGCCACAAAGTGGAATTGGAAAAACCGTTGTAATAATCCTCGTACTGCTCTCTGTCGGGAAAAACGGGCTCTACGCGGAAATCTGTTAACAAATCCGGGCCATCTTTTACCGCATTCCAATCTTCTTCTGCCGCATCCATACTTCCAACCCAGATTTTATCGCTGTAGTCAGTGCTTTGCTTGTCAGGGCGTTCAAAATAGCTTTTAATGGCCGATACAAGTCCGCCTGAACTCTGGCGAACAAAAATGCCTTCTTCGTTTTTCTCAATGGTGAAAGGCAAACGGTTGGAAACAATGATTAATCGGCTCATGAAAGAAACAGCGTTTATCATATCCGCCCAAAAATCAGACCATCGGACTTCTTTCTACACAAACAAAAAACCGCAAGCAAAGGCTTGCGGTTTAAATAAAAATGTGCTGTTAAATTTAGTACGGCAGAATCGCCGAAACTGAGTTCCCGTTAGGGCCTGTCCATGTTAATTTGTAATAATAATTTCCCGTTCCGGGGCAAGTTGTGGCCTGACCGGACGCGTTCAAACCAAAGGTGGCGGTTGCTGTTGCAAAACCTTCGTGCTTGATCTCACCAGAAGTTAAACGGCCGTTGCAATCCTGGCGGAAAACCAAAGGTTGTGTAATGGCTGTTGTGAAAGCGTGGCCAAAACGGTTTGTGCCCCATTCAGCCACATTCGTAGCCGTACCAACGGTTCCTGTACCACGAATGGACAAGACCACACCGTTATCGTAGTTGAATTCGCGTTTGCGTGATACCTGCCAGGTGCGTTGCGAACCATCGTCGAAAGTAATAGACATGTTGCCGCTGGTGATGGTATGCACAATACTTTGCAACGTCGGCAAATCACGAAGCAGTCCGCCTTTTACATTGGTAATGTTTTGGCTGCCGTTGATGGTAATGCTTTTGTTATCTGCAAGGCGTTTGATTTTTAAATTCTGAAAACTTGCTGTGAGGGTAGCGCCTGCGTTTCTCCATTTGCTGTCCTTAGGCATGGAAAGAACAACAGTGCCGGTACGGTAAGCCGTACCCTGGCAATTGTTGCCGCTATAAGTAATGGTAATGGTTCGCGGGTTGCTTGCCGTGTCGGCAACTGCGGTAGCGCCGCAAATGCTGGACGTGTTGGCATCTTGTTGCAATCTGCCGGTGAAGCTTGCGTTTGTTTCTAACGCAAGGTCCGCATCGTTTGCTACGTCGTCCATGCCGCCGGAGATTTGCGTTTGGTCATCGGCATGACCTTGTACTTCGGTAGCAAGTTCGGTTTGCGTTTGTTGGCTATTGTCTTTTTTACAAGCGGTGAAGATGATGGCAAAAGAGAATGCGAAGGCGGACAAAGAACGGAGGGTTGTTTTCATACAGAGGTTTTAAGTCAGGAATGAGCCATAGACTGAAGCACATTCGCAGGGTTTAACGGATTTAAATTTTTTATTATTGCAAGGATAGA